>NZ_BAAGSM010000023.1:0-514648 GCF_054782435.1 Nocardia thraciensis | reverse complement strand
CTCATCAACCAGCACGAAACCACATGCTACCCAAAAACATTACAAAGTGATGCTGGAGTACTAGGGCGGTTGTCTTCAATCGGGCGAAGACACCCAGTTCGATCCACTCGTTGCGGTGGTTGCGGATCGTGCTCGCTGAGCACGTGTTGTCAGCAATGCCCTGATAGGAGCAGCCGAACCGCAGTACCTGCAGCAGTTTGTCGAACACGATCCGGTCCGGGATGCGACGGCGGTGACAGCTCAGCGGATGGATCGGATCGAACTCGGGACGGTCAGGCAATCGATTCCGGCCAAAGGCGCGCCGGAATGGCGGAAAGTGCGGTTCTACGCCGAGGTGAGGTAGTCGGCGCCGCCGACGTATACGGTGTGCCCGTTTTCGGCCGGAGTGCTGGTGGCGTCGGCGACCGCGGTGGCGAACTCCTCGACGGTCGGCAGGGGGCCGTGCTCGGCGCGGGCGGCGACGGCCTCGGGGTCTCGGCGCTGCAGCAGCCGGACGATGATGGTGCCGTCGACCATATCGCCCGACACCACTGTGAAACCGATACCGCGCGAATCGAATTCGGGGATCAGGACGCGCAGCGCGTCCTCACCGGCCCGCTTGCTCTCCGCGATCGGCTCGTAGGCCTCCGGCACCGGCTTGCGGCCGTGGAAGTGCGCCTGGTGACTGGTGACGAAGACGATGCGGCCACCGGCGGGCATGTGCGGCAACGCCAGTCGCGCCAGTCGCACCTGCGCATCCCGGTTGATCGCCATCGGGTAGTCCGGTGCGGCGCCATGCTCGAGCCCGCCGGAGGCGTTGAGCACCAACACATCCAGGCGCCCGAAGTCGTTCGCCACCCGTTCGATGAACGCCCGCGCCGACGCCTCGTCGGACACGTCCGCCCCGCCGATCGACGCGCTGCCACCGGATTCGATGATCTCGTCGGCGAGATTCCTTGCGCGCCTGTGCTTCTCGCGATAGTTGAGCACCACGTGATCGCCGCGTGCCGCCAGCACACGCGCCGTCTGCGCGCCGATGCCGCGAGACGCCCCGGTCACCACGACGATTCGCTGCGAACCCACCATGCACTCCCCACTCGATTGCTTCTATTTCAGAATCACTATGGTGGTTCGAAATGAGAAGCGCAAGACGGACCGGGGCGGCGCGCCCGGCGGACCCGCCGACCTACGCGGTGATGGACCTGCTCGGCCAGCGCTGGATGCTGCGCGTGCTGTGGGAGTTGGAGCCGGGCCCGCTCGGCTTCCTGGAACTGCGCCGCCGCATGGACAACTGCTCGTCGAGCATGCTGTCGCTGCGCCTGCAGCACCTGCAGGCCGCCGGGCTGGCGACGAAACGCCCCGACAAGGCACACGAGCTGACCCCGGCCGGTCGTGAACTCGCCGAGGCCCTGCATCCGGTCTGGGAATGGTCGCAGAGCGGCGATGCAGCGAACTGAGTGACCTTGTCCCGGCATGCAAGCAGCCTTACTTCCCCGGCATGCAAGCCCTATTTCTTCCCCGGCATGCTCTTGGCCGGGGACGTTGCGCGCGCCGCGTGCGAAACCGGCGCGGATGGGTCATCATCCGGTCGGACCGACGGATAACGTCGGCGACGGTGAACTGGCTGGACGATGTGCGGAGTGCGGATGACGGGTAGGCGTGCGGGCCGCGGACGGCTCGCCGGTGTGACGGTGGTGACGGCGGTGCTGGCGATCGCGGGCTGCGGGTCGGATTCCGGCGGCCCCGCGCCGGTCGGCCAGTCGCCCGCGGCGAACCCGGCCCCGGAGGTGATCGACTGCCCGTTCGGCAAACCCGCCGTGCGACCGCCGACGCTCATCCTCGCCTGCGCCGACCTGGGCCTGCGGGTCGAGCGGATCGCGTGGACCTCGTGGGGGCCCGACAAGGCCGAGGGCGACGGCATCCAGCACCGCAACACGTGCGACCCGAACTGCGCCGCCGGGCACTTCGTCACCGAGCCGGTCCGCATCGTCCTGACGGATCTGGTGGAGCCGGGGCACGTCTTCACCCGGGCGACGACCATCAACGCCAAGGGTGAGAAGCTCAGCCGCCCGATGACCAAGCGCTGAAGTCCGCTCGGACACCGGGCTCTAGGTGTAACTCTCAGTCGCAGTTATATGTACACTGTTGCTACGTTCGTGAAGCAACGGCAACGACTGCCGGGACGGAACACACCAGGAGTACCGATGAAGCTACTTCCCTTTCGGGCGCGCCAGGAGCCGATCGATCCCGGCGAAGTGGCTCTGCAGGCCCGGAACGTGCAGTTCGATTGGCGCGACACCCCGCTGCACTGGATGGCGGCCGAGCCCATCGCCTCACATCTGATCAACGCGCTGAATCTGCTGCTCCCCGAGGGTGAGCGCATGTTCTGCCAGACGTTCTCCGAGGCGCTGCCGCTGGTCAAGGACGAGAAGCTGCGCGAGCAGATGCTCGGCTTCATCGGTCAGGAGTCGATGCATGCCGAGACCCACAACGGTGTGCTGGACGAGGTGCTGACGGCGCACGGAATCGATGTCGAGCCCTATGTGCGGCAGATGGAGTTCCTGTTCCGCAAGACGCTCGGACCGCGCGAGGGGCGCGACGCCCGCGCGGAGTTCCAGGCGCTGGTGGAGCGCCTCGGCTTCATCGCCACCCTCGAACATTTCTTCGCCTACCTCGGCGACTGGGTGCTCAACGCCGACCTCGAGCAGTTCGACGCCGATCCGAATACCCTCGACCTGTTCCGCTGGCACGGCGCCGAGGAGGTCGAGCACCGCTTCGTCGCCTATGAGGTCGCCGAATACTTCGACGTGGGCTATCTGCGGCGTTGCGCGCTGATGCTGGTGGTGTTCCCCATCTTCATCTCCCTGGTACTGCGCGGGACGAAATACCTTGTGCGGCAGGATCCGTCGCTTCCGGATATGCGTTACCCCCGGCTCGTGCTGAAGGTCTTCGGCTCGATGTGGCGCGGCGCGCTGCCGGGCGTGCCCTCGCTGCTGCGGAGCGCGCTGACGGTGTTGCGGCCCGGGTACACCCCGGAAGCGGTGGGTTCGACCGCCCAGGCCGTGGCCTATCTGGCCAAGTCACCGGCCGCGCGGGCGATGGCCTCGTGACCACTCGGCGGCCCGTGCCCGCGCGGCCCCCGGACGATCTGTACGGAAAGCGGCGGCCGGACCGGGCGATCCGGGTGTTCCACACCCTGGCAGAGTCCCGGCTGCGCTGGACGACGCTGGTCAATCGCAAGAAACCGGCCGGACACGTGGACGACCGGCGGCAGTCCCTCATGGTGGTCGAGCGTCGCGTGGAGGCGCACGACACCGACGTGATCAGTCTGCAGCTCATCGCCCCTGACGGCCGCGAGCTACCGGCGTGGCGGCCCGGCGCGCACTTGGACCTCGAGCTGCCCTCGGGCAGGCTCCGCCAGTACTCGCTGTGCGGGGATCCGGCCGACCGGCACAGCTACCGCATCGCGGTGCGACGCGTCCCCGACGGGGGCGGCGGCTCCCTGGAGGTGCACGAGGCCCTGCCGACCGGCAGCCGGGTGACCGTCCGCGGGCCGCGCAACGCCTTCCCGTTCGTGCTGCCCGGGCACGGATCCGACGCCGCCCGAGTGCATTTCGTGGCCGGTGGCATCGGCATCACCCCGATCCTGCCGATGGTGCGGATGGCGCACCGGCTCGGTGTCGACTGGTCGATGGTGTACGCGGGGCGAAGCCGCGACACCGTCCCGTTCCTCGACGAGATCGAGAGTTTCGGTGGCCGCGTGACCGTGCGCACCGACGACGAGCACGGACTGCCCACGGCCGCGGACCTGCTCCCCGACCCCGGGCCCGACACCGCGGTGTACTGCTGCGGCCCGGTGCCGATGACCAGCGCCGTCGCCGCCGCCGTGCGCGATCTGCCCGGTGTGGAGCTGCACTCCGAACGGTTCTCCGCGCCGCCCGTGGTCGACGGCGCGCCCTTCGAGGTCGAACTGGCCCGCACCGGCGAGGTGGTCGAGGTGGCGGCGGACCGGTCGGCCCTGGCGGAAGTGCTGAAGGTTCGTCCCGACGTGGCGTATTCGTGCAGGCAGGGGTTCTGCCGCACGTGTAAGGTACGGGTTCTGTCTGGGACAGTAGAACATCGGGATGCCGTGCTCACCCCGGACGAGCGGGCCGACGGCGAGATGCTGATCTGCGTATCCCGCTGCGCCGGTGAACGTTTGGTGCTGGACCTCTAGGGCCCTGCTCTCGACAGCCCGCTACCCGCACGAAGAAGTGCCGAAGGAGAACATCGTGACCGAACAGAGTCCAGTCCCGGACGTGGAGCGGATCGTCCGCAGCGGCGAATTCGAGCTCGCCGTCTACGAATACGGCGAGCCGGATGCCGACACCGTGGTGCTGGTCCACGGCTGGCCCGACGACCATCACCTGTGGGATCGGGTGATCCCGTTGCTGGCGAAGCGGTTTCACGTCGTCGCCTACGACACCCGCGGGCACGGCCGGTCCACCCGTACGCGGCGCACCGAGGACTATCGCCTGGATCGGTTCGCGGCGGACTTCTTCGCCGTCGCCGAGGCGGTCAGCCCCGGCAAGCCCGTCCATGTGCTCGCCCACGACTGGGGTTCGGTGCAGATGTGGGAGGCGGTGTGCGAGCCGGAGGCCGAGGCGCGGATCGCCTCGTTCACCTCGGTGTCGGGACCCAACCTCGATCACATGGGAAAGTGGATGCGCAGCAGGCTCTCTCGCGGCGCCGCCTGGGGGCCGTTCACGCAGCTGCTGTCTTCCGGCTACACCTTCTTGTTCATGGCGCCGGGCGTGCCGCGCGTGCTGCTGCGGCCGCTGTCGGCGGAGGCGGTGTGGCAGCGTTTCGTCGGGCTGATGAACGAGACCGCCCCGGAGAACGTGAAATTGGGTCCGACCTTCCGGGAGGACTTCTTCGACGGGATGCGGATCTATCGCGCCAATATCCTGCAGCGCCTGCTGAACGCCCGCGAGCGCCGCACCGAGGTGCCGGTGCAGCTGATCATCGCGCGCCGCGACGTGGCGGTCCGCCCGGCGGGCTACGACGATTCGAAGAAATGGACCGCGCGGCTGTGGCGGCGCGAGGTCGGCGGCGGCCACTGGCTGCCCTTCTCCCACCCGGAGCTGCTGGCGACGGCCACGAGCGAACTCGTCGATTCGATCGGCGGCGGCGCGGCGCCGCGTGCACTGCGGCGGGCCGAGGTGGGCCGCGAGCGGCGGCCCTTCGAGGACCAACTGGTGGTGATCACCGGCGGCGGCAGCGGGATCGGCCGCGAGACCGCAATGGAGTTCGCGCGCCGCGGCGCCGAGTTGGTGCTGTCGGATATCAATCTGGACGCGGCCAAGGAGACCGCCGAACTCGTCACGGCCGCAGGGGGTGTCGCGCACGCCTACGGGCTGGACGTGTCCGACGAGTCCGCTGTGGCCGAGCACGCCGGTGCCGTGATCGCCGCGCACGGGGTCCCCGACGTCCTGGTGAACAACGCGGGTATCGGGCAGGCGGGCGACTTCTTCGCTACCAGCTCGAGCGAATTCGACCGAGTGCTGCGGGTCAACCTGGGCGGTGTGATCAACGGCTGCCGCACCTTCGGCGCCGCCATGGCCGCGCGCGGGCTGGGCGGGCATATCGTGAATCTGTCGAGTATGGCCGCATACACACCGCAGCGCGGGTTCAGCGCGTACTCGACCAGCAAGTCGGCGGTGTTCATGTTCTCCGACTGTCTGCGCGCGGAACTGGCGGGACAGGGCATCGCCGTCCACACCATCTGCCCCGGCATCGTGCACACCAATATCGTGGCCACGACCAAGTTCTCGGGCGTCTCCGCCGAGGAGGAGGCCCGCAAGCAGGCCCGGTACGACAATCTCTACCGGATGCGCCGGTACGGCCCGGAGAAGGTCGCCACGCGGATCGTGCGCGCGGTGGAGCGCGATCGCGCGGTGGTTCCGGTGACCCCGGAGGCGCATCTGCAGTACCACTTCAACCGCCTGGCCCCCGCCGTGGCCCGGTTCTTCGCCGCCCGCGTCAAGCTGACGTAGGTACCTGCCCTCCAACCAAATGTTAAGGGGCCCTTTAGGGTCGGTCCGCTAGGGTCCCTGGCATGGAGATTGTGACAACGCTGGTGGTCATCGCCCTGTTCTGCGTGAGCCTCGTGGTCATAGTGCGGGCGGCCAACCAGCCCGCGCGTCGCCGAAATCGTTGGGGCCACGGAAGTTCCGGTAGCGCCGGAGTCAGCTACTACGGCGCCGACCTGTCGGGTGGGTCCGACTCCGGCAGCGGCGATTCCGGTGGGGGTGGCGGTGATTCCGGCGGGGGCGGAGGCGGCGGCTGTGGTGGCGGTGGGGGTTGCGGCGGTGGTGGCGGAGGCGGCGGCTCCTGATCGAGGGTCAGCGGGAAGTCGCTGTGCGCAAAGACGATTCGATGGTGTCGACGCGTTTGCTCGGGATTCCCCACGGCCGTTCGACACCCACCCGGGCGTCGAGATCCCACAGCACGCACTCCTCACCGGGCCGGGCCACCATCGACCAGGCGACCACGGTGCGGCCGAGCTGGGTGGCCATCGAGTCGCCGGAACCGCCGCCGTCGCCCTCCGGAAAGTGGTGCAGAAAGCGGCCGTAGGCGGCCTGGCAGAAGCGGGCATACCGGCTGGTGCACAGGATCAGCCCGTGCCAGGCCTCGTCGACCGCGTGCGACGGCATCCCGATCACCTGATCGTCGCGCATGGCCGCACCGCAGCACCGCAACCATTGGCGCAACCCGGTCTCCACCAGCTCGCGCGGTTGCCACGGGCAGGTCTTGAACACCGCGTCCGGCAACTGCAGATCATCGACCGCCCGGTGCGTTCGGGCGGGACCTACGCGGCGAAACCGTTGTAACAGCACGGTTCCCAGTATGGCCTCCGGACTACGGCGTGGAGGCCGGAGTGGGGGAGGAGTCCTCGCCCGACCCCCGCGTCGCCCGGAGGCTGGTCAAGGTCACCACCACGAGCACCACCACGATCACGCCCAGCGAGGCGACGGTCGGGATCTCCGGCAGCCCCTCCCAGATCTCGTGCGCCCAGTGCAGCACCAGCTTGATGCCGATGAAGGCCAGGATCACCGCCAGCCCGTAGGCCAGATGCACCAGGCGCGACAGCGCCGCCTGCAGCACGAAGTACAGCGCGCGCAGGCCCAGCAGCGCGAAGGCGTTGGTGGCGAACACCAGGTAGGGGTCGCCGGTCACGCCGTACACCGCGGGCACCGAGTCGACCGCGAACACCACATCGGTGGCCATCACGGCCGTCACCACCAGCGCCAGCGGCGTCAGGGCGCGCTTGCCCGCCTCGCGGACCGTCATCTTGGTGCCGTGGTAGTCGTCGGTGACCGGCATCAGCTTGCGCATCAGCCGCACCGAGCGCATGCGCGAGATGTCGACCTCTTGGTCGTGCCCGCCGATCGCGTCCTTCAGCAGCTTCGCGGCCGTGACCAGCAGGATCGCGCCGAACAGCAGGAATGCCCAGTCCAGCGAGGCCAGCGCGGCCGCGCCCAGGGCGATGAAGATGCCGCGCAGCACCAGCGCGCCGACGATGCCGAACAGCAGCACCCGCTGCGCCAGCGCCGCCGGGACCGCGAAGGCCGCCAGCAGCAGCATGAATACGAAGAGGTTGTCGACCGACAGCGACTTCTCCAGCAGATATCCGGTGAAGAATTCGGTCGCGGGCGTGCCGCCGTAGGCGGCCCAGACGCCGAGGCCGAACAGGACCGGGAGCGCCAGGTAGAAGATCGTCCACCCGACCGCCTCCCGCATCGAGACCTCGTGCGGCTTGCGGGTGACGACGAAGTCGAGGGCGAGCAGCGCCAGCACTCCGGCGATGGTCACGGCCCACAGCCACGGCGAGCCGATGGACTCGATGGCGGGGGCTGCGAGAATGGTCGGGCTGGGGCTCACATGGTCTCCTCGGGCATAGTGGAACACCCGAGGTCTCCTTCACCCGACTCGGGTGGTCACCCGGGGATTCCGATGGCGGAATCCGTACTGACCGGCATGACGCTTGGGAAGTACTCCCCTCGGCGACCAGGGTAGCGAAGTTTTTGCTCGATCACCAATCGGCGCCCCGGTCGGCACGGCGCGGACATCACCCCTTGACCTAAACCATTCTTCAGGTATGAGGCTGGGGGCCTCACCCATGAGAGCGAAGGGACGTGTCGAGGATGCGAGTGATGGAAGCGAAGGCGTTCGGCGGGCCGGATGTGCTGGTGCCGAGCGAGGCGCCGGACCCGGTTGCCGGGCCCGGCGAGGTCGTGATCGACGTGGCCGCGGCGGACGTCATGTTTCTCGATGCCCGATTGCGTGCCGGGTGGGGCACCGACTTCTTCCCGCTGCAGGTGCCCTACGTGCCGGGCGGCGCGGTCGCCGGTGTGGTGTCGGCGGTGGGGGACGGCGTCGATCCGGGATGGGTCGGCAAACGGGTGGCAAGTTCGACGGCCGCCAGTGCGATCGGTGGCGGGCTCCCGATCGGCGGCTATGCGGAGCGGGCGCGGGCGAAGGCGCGGACGCTGGCCGAACTGCCCGCCGGGCTGGACGCGGTGACCGCGGCCGCGCTGGTGCACGACGGGACGACGGCGATGGCGGTGGCGGGCCTCGCCGACCTGCGTCCGGGGCGGACGGTGCTGATCACCGCGGCCGGTGGCGGGGTCGGCACGCTGCTCACCCAGTTGGCCCGGACGAGCGGGGCGCGGGTGATCGGCGCCGCGCACGGTGCGGCGAAGCTCGCTCTGGCGCGCCGACTGGGCGCCGCCGAGGTCGTGGACTACGAGGAGCCCGGATGGGCCGACCAGGTGCTCGAACTCAGCGGCGGGGCCGGGGTGGACGTGGTGCTCGATGGCGCGGGCGGGGAGATCGGCCGGAATGCGCTCGGCTCCACGGCGTCCGGGGGTCGCTTCCTCGGATACGGCAACGCCGCAGGCGGATTCGCGGAGCTGGATACCGAATACGCCGCCGGGCAGGGCATCACGGTGCTCGGCCTGATGGATATCACGGCCTCCGACGCCGACTGGGACGCGCTCGGGGCGCGGGCGTTGGCCCTGGCGGCCGAGGGGAGCTTGGAAGTGATTGTCGGCCAGACCTTCCCGCTGGATCGGGCGGCCGAGGCGCATGCCGTCATCGAGGCGCGGCAGGCCGTGGGCCGCACGATCCTGACCGTGTGACGCCTAGGCCGGGTGCCGCCACGATGGGGCGCCCGGCCGGACGGGGCTACCGCGGGCTCAATACGACTACGGCGATCGGCCGCCGGGTCTTGTTCTGGTACTGGGTATATCGGCCCGCATTGACCTTGTCGACCAGCGTCCATCGGCGCGTGTAGTCCGGATCGTCCGGGTAGGTCGCCCGCGCGGTCACGGGGACCCGCCGCCTGCCCACCTGGATTTCGCAGTCGGGCTTCGCCTTCAGATTCGCCAGCCACCCAGGCGGCCGCGGTGAACCGCCGTTGGACGCGGTTACCAGATAGTCCTTGCCGTCCCGCGCGTAGGTCAGCGCGCTGGTGCGCGGCTGCCCCGTCTTGCGGCCCACCGTCCGCAGCAGCAGCGTCGGATTCCCGAACAGCAACCGGTGCCCGACCAGCCCGCCGGACCTCTCATAGAGCCACTGATGCCCGCGCAGCACGTTCGCGAACAGATCCGCCATGCCGATCCTCCCGTCCGGTCGCCCCCGCCCCAACCCTATCCGGCGATCCGACTAGGTGCAGACACCCCCAACCCGGTACCATGCATCACGCCCGCGCACATGCGCTGCGGTCGGGGGACGGTAGCTCAGTCGGTTAGAGCCGCGGACTCATAATCCGTTGGTCGTGGGTTCGAGCCCCACCCGTCCCACTCACAGTCCCGATGCTCAGTAGGTGGGCCAGTTGCCCGGGGTCATGAGTTCGAGGAGGTGGCCGTCGGGGTCGCGGAAATAGATGCTGCGGCCGCCGCGGGCCCAACCTGTGCGGCCCTCGATCGGGATGTTGTATTCGCCGAGGTGGGTTTCCCACTCGGTGAGTTGGTCCTCGGTGACCGCGAAGCAGACGTGTAGGCGGCCGCTGCCGTCGTGCGGCGGGATCTCGCCGTGCGGGAGGCCGGGGCCGCCGGGCAGCACCTTCTTCTCCAGCGATCCGCCGCGCTGGAACAGGAGCAGGACATTGTCGCCGCCCACGTCGTAGGCGCACAGGACGTCCGAGTCGAGCATGGGCTCGAGCTGCAGGACCCCGCCGTAGAACTTTCGTGCGCGATCGAGGTCGTCGACGTACAGCGCGGACTCGATGATGCGGTCGAGCTTCGGCATTGCGTTCTCTTCCTTCGAATGTCTCTGACGATCGCATTCTGAAACCTCGAGCCGGCTCGAGGTCAAGGAGCGAGACCGGTTGCCGCCGAAGATCACACACGGCGGCGGGCGCTATCCGGCGGCGGACTTCGCCGCCGGTCCATGGGCCGCCAGTACGAACCGCAGCTCGCCGCGGCGCGCGACCGAGAGCTTGCGGTAGACCTTGGTCAGGTGCTGCTCGACCGTGCTGGTGGTGATGTCGAGGGTGTCGGCGATCTCGCGATTGCGCTTTCCCAGCGCGGCCAGATCGGCCACCCGCCGCTCGGCCGGGCTCAGCGCGTCCACACGGCTGGGTGCCACGCGAACCGGCGGCGGCGCCACGGGCGCGGGCGGGGTGCGGTCGCCGCGCAGCCGCCGCACCAGCGCTCCGGAACCGCACGATTCGGCCAGCCGGACCGCCTCCCGCAGCAGTGGCCGGGCCTTGTCGGCGTCGCCGATCGAGCGGTGCGCGCGGCCGAGATCGGTGAGGGCCGTGGCCAATTCGAGTTCGTCGGCGCCCGCCCGGGCCACCGCGACGGCGCGGCGCAGCAGCGGCACCCGCCGGTGCGCGTCGCCCGTCGCCGCCAGTATCCGCAGCGATACGCCGCCGCTGCGGTGCCGGTCCGGCCCACCGATGAGTTCCAGGTGCATGGTGGCGAACGCCTGTGCCTTGCGCTGGTCGCCGAGGCACAGGTGGGCCGCGGCCATATCGTTGCGCCACGGCACCAGCCACGCGAAGTCCAGGTTCCACTGCCGCATCAGCGCGCCGCACTGCCGGAAGTGCCGCAGGCCCTGATCGGGTTGTCCGACCGCCAGGCAGTGGTGCCCGTAGGCGTGCAGATAGGGCAGGGCGAAACGCGATTCGAACATCGACCGCGGCACCGGGCGGCGCAGCTGGGCCGCGGCCTCGGTGTGCTTGCCCTGGGCGGTGAGCGCGCGCACCAGTACCGCGATCGGACGACCGGCCCACACTCCCAGATGCTCGGCGGGCACGAGATTCAAAGCCAGCGTGGCGTTTTCGGCGGCCGCGGTCAGATTGCCGCGGCGCAGCAGGGTCTCCGCGCGCAGGGCGGCGAAGAGGGAGCGCCAGGTCGGCGCGTGCCGGGCCTCGGCCTCGGCCAGCAGCGAGGTGCACCACGCGTCGGCGGTATCGAGGCGGTCGGTGTGGATGAGACAGTCGACGGCGGCCACCAGCGCCTCGACGGTGTCGGGGCCGAGCCGGTGACACGCCAGGATGCGCTGCGCCGCCACGGCGATCTCGGCCGGTGGGTGCTGCACGGTGAGCGCGGAGAGCAGGTCGGCAGCCTGCCGGTACGGCGACTCCCGGTCGACCGCGCCCGCCGCGATCCGGGCCCGGTCGGCGAACAGCCGGCGGTTCCGCTCCAGATGCGTCGGATGCGTGTATCGCAGCCAGGCGCACAGGAAGTCGACGTGCGGGCTGAAGGTGAGGGTCCCCGCCGGGCCGCGCTCCAGCCGGGCCAGCGCGTGATCGGCGTGCTGCACATAGCCGTGCCACAGCATGTGCATTACCGCCGTCGGCAGTTCGGCGTAGGGAACGCGGCCGGTGTACAACGCCGCCTTGAGGCGGCCGAAATTGCGTGTCCGCGTGGACGGATTGACCCGCCACTCGACCGAGACCAGCCGGGCGGCGATGGCCGCGCGTCCGCCCGCCCGCCGGCTGGCGCGATAGGCCAGCTCCAGCCGCTGTGCGGCACAGTCGATCTCGTCGTCGGCCAGGGCCTGGTCGGCGGCGGCCACCAGTACCTGCGCCGCCCACGAGGTGCGGGCGTCACCGGCGGCGACCAGCTGCGTGGCCACCACCGAGCACGGAAAACCGTTGCGGTGCAGCAGTTCCGCGGCCCGGCGGTGTAGCTCGCGACGCTGTTCGGCGGGCACGTCACGCAGGATGCGCGCCGCGATCGCGGGATGGGCGAAGCGTTCCTGTGCCGCCCATCCCACCTCGGTGAAATCCGCCACCACGCGGCGAATTCGTTCCGGATCGGTATCCACCAGAGCGGCCGCGAGCGGCACGCTGGCCACGCTGCCCAGCACCGCCATCGCGGAGGCCACCCGCAGCCGCTCCGGATCGCCGCCGCGCAACAGCGTGCTGAGTGTCTGATCCCCGTCCGCTCGTCGTGGTCGCGCGGAAACCTGCTCGCGCGGACCGGCGACGATCGATGTCCGGGTGCGGTCCCGAGCGACCGACCACTGCATACTCAGTCCCTTCATCGATCGGATGTGCCCGACTGAAGGGAGTGCGGCCCAAATGTGGGCGCGATAGTACTGGGGAGCGGCATCGTTGCGGCGGTGGATGTCGGTGACATCCGGATTCAGCCGGTGCACGGTTCTCGGCGGCCGCCGGGGCGCTTCCCACTACTACCTGCCGGCGGCGGCCTGCCGCGTGAATTATGCTACACGTCACTGTGTTTGGTATGCAGCGCGACGGCGCTGCCAGCCGGTTCGAGCGGTTGCGGCCGGTGCGCCAGGCAGGCCGCGGAACTGTCGTCGGCGGCCAGGAACAGCACCGCTCGCGCGGAGTCGAGCAGGCCCGCGTCCGCGGCGCTCAGATAGGCGTGCACGGGCGCCGCGGTGTAGGGATCGCCGATCGCGGGGTCGACTCCGGCCACCGACATCGACGGCACACCCAGCCGATATGCCAGTTGCTCACGGAAGCCGGGGGTCGGAGCCGGTGCCAGCAGCACGACGCTGCCGGTGCCGAAGTCACCGCGGTCCAGGCCCTCGGCCGCCAGGCATTCCCGCACCGCCTCGATGGCGTATGCCAGGGGCTCGCCCGCGCCGGTCCGCACCGACAGCGCCGAGCGGCCCGAGGTGCCCGCGGCGGCCAAATTCACCCAGGCGGTCGGTTCGGCCGCGCCGGTTGTCTGCGTGGCGTGCAGTTGGCCGAACCCGCCCGCGCCGGAGGAGCGCAGGAGGACGGCGGCGCCGCCCGCGGCGTACGGGAAGTCCTCCACGGCCCGCTCGGTCGACGGATGGGTGTCACCGGCCACGATCAGCGCGTACTCCAGCTCGCCGGGGGCGAGGAAGCAGTGCGCGACCGTCAGGGCGTGGATCACGCCGGTGGCGCCGTGCAGGAGGTCGAACGAGAAGGCCGGGATCCGCCCGGTGTGGTACTCCAGCCCGATCCCCAGCCGCTGCTGCAGCAGCGCGGCGACGGCGGGCTCGGAGATATTGCTGTCGCGGAAGACCCCGGCGTTGATCACCACGCCGATGCGGTCGGGGGAGACCCCCGCCCGTTCCATGCAGGCGCGCCCGGCGCGGGTGGCCAGCTCGAAGTAGCTGCCCGTATCGGCGTCGGTGCACACGGCCGCGGAAACGATTGCGGTACTCATGAACTCAAGCCTCCAAGCGGGAGATGGTGGCGGCGAGATGACCGGATACGATGCCCGACGCCTCGGGTACCAGCAGCACCTTGGAACCGCGCGGAATCCGTTGCTGGGCAAGGTGTTCGTGCAGTACGAGGAAGTGCGAGGTGGAGGCGGTGTTGCCGTACTCCTCCAACACGTTGAGCGCCTGCGGCATCGGTGTTCCGAAGTGCTGTTCGGCGAGCTGACTGATGTACTCGATGGCCGGGCCGCTGAACTGGTGATGGATCCAGTAGTCGTACTTCTCGCTCTCCCAGGTCCGCCCGGTCTCCGTCATGAAGTCCGACATGCGGTCGAGCGCCTGCTGATAGCGGCGTTCGCTGGCCAGTTGGCGGTTGTCGGTGTACATGGCGATGCCGGTGGTCTTCTCGCTGGGCATGCCGATGCAGAACTCGGCGCCGTAGGCGGCGGTATTCAGCTCGACATAGTGAATTTCGTCGTTGTCGTCGCCGCGGTCGTCCACGACCACCGCCACGGCCGCGTCGCCGACGGTCAGCGCGGCGAACTGCGGGTCGTAGGGCTGGCTGATCTCGCGGGCGGCGGTGTCGGCGATGGGGGTGATCTGCTCGCCGCTGACGATCAGACCGTTGCGCACGACTCCGGCCTTGATCATCCGGTCGAGCACCAGCACGCCGGTGATCATGCCCGCGCAGGCGTTCGACAGGTCGAAGTGCAGTGCCTTGGCGGCGCCGATGGCGTTGCCCAGCATGAGCGCGAAAGCCGGTGCGAAGCAATGGGTGTCGGGTTCGCGGAAGCGGGTGATCGACACCGAGATCACGACGTCGATCTCGTCGGCACTGTAGTCGGAGTGGCGCAGGCAATCGTCGATCGCTCGCAACGCCATCGCGAACGACGATTCGTAGTCGTCGGGATCGGAATTGTGCACGCGGCGATTCTTGATGCCGGTAATGCGCTCCAGATCCAGCGATCTGGGCACGGACAGACTGGAGATCACGTCTTCGGTGGAGCGCACGGTGCTGGGTGTGTACGCGCCCAGCGATTCGAAACGAGTACGCATGGCCCCCTACTCTCAGGATTGTTTTGCGAATGCAGTCGAATTCTGGTGCGGCCGAGGGTATGCGGGAAGAATTTCCGATACCGCGCCGTCGTTGTCCAGTAGCGCCGATGCCGAGCCCGAGATTACCAGGCAGTAGTCGGATACCGGTGGGCCGGCGAAGCCTCGAATCACGGCTGTAACAGTCAGTTCTCCTGTTCCGCCACCCAGAAGGGCGGTGTCACCTGCGGTTTCGGGATAATGAGCGAAGAGTTGCGAATAGGGGTTCATAGGGGTTGCGGCGAACATGTTTCGGTACCGCGAGACACATGTAATTCATTGCTTCACAAAGGTTTTGGCCGGTTCTGCGGTAGCGGTCTAGTGCGCTGTGCGGTAGCCTCGTCGGTACCGTTTCTCGCATTCCGCGACAATTCCAGGGGGTCAGTGTGCCGTATTCCGTATTCACCATTCCCGCACGCGTGAAACGTGTGCGCGTGAGGAAAACGCCGAGCGCGAACCGGAACGAGGTGCCGAGGTGACCACCGCGACTTATTGGCGGGCACTCGACCGATTCCGCGAAGTCGTTGCCGCGCAACCGAATCGGGAGGCGGTGATCTATCCCTGGGGGCGCACTGCGGCGGGCCTGCCGGACTATCGACAGCTGACCTACGCCGAGCTCGACGACTGGTCCGACGCGATCGCCGAGCGGTTCACCACCGCCGGGGTGGGGCACGGCACCCGTACCATCGTGCTGGTCACGCCGGGTCCCGAGCTGTATGCCGTGCTGTACGGGCTGTTCAAGATCGGCGCGGTGCCGGTGGTGATCGATCCCGGGATGGGCCTGCGCAAGATGCTGCGCTGCCTGCAGGCCGCCGATGCCGAGGCGTTCGTGGGAGTGCCACAGGCGCAGGCGGTGCGAATCGTCTTCCGCGCCTACTTCCGCAGGGTGCGAGTCGCGGTGACCGTCGGCAGCCGTTGGTTCTGGCGTGGGCCGTCGCTGGCGGACTGGGGACGCAAACCCGTTGCGGCGGTTCCGCGCCGGGAACCGGCCCCGGATTCCGATCCCCTGCTGATCGCCTACACCACCGGCAGCACCGGTCCCGCGAAGGCGGTCGTGCTCACCCACGGGAACATCAGCGCCATGATCGATCAGGTCGACGCCGCTCGCGAGCGGGTCGCGCCGGGCACGTCGCTGATCACGGCGCCGGTCGCGGGGATCCTCGAACTGCTGCTCGGATCCCGATGCGTGCTGCCGCCGCTGATTCCCTCGCAGGTCGGGTCCACCGATCCGGCGCACGTGGTGGATGCGGTGAACCGGTTCGGGGTGCGCACCATGTTCGCCTCACCCGCCGTGCTGATTCCGCTGCTGCGCCATGTCGAGGCGAAGGCGGTGGAGTTGCCGACCTTGCAGAGCATCTATTCCGGCGGTGCGCCGGTGCCGGATTGGTGCATCGCCGGGCTGCGGCGGGTGCTGCCGGAACAGGCGCGCGTCTACGCCGGTTACGGCGCGACCGAGGCGCTGCCGATGTCGACCGTCGAATCGCGGGAGCTGCTCGGCGGTCTCGTCGAGCGCGCCCATCGGGGCGCCGGGTTCTGCGTGGGCCGTCCCGCCCAGGACGTGCGGGCGCGCATCGTCGCGATCACCGACGACCCGCTGCCCACCTGGTCGGATGTCATTGCCCGCGAGGCGGATCTGGTCGCCTCCCGCGGCATCGGCGAGCTGGTGGTGTCCGGGCCGAATGTGAGCACCCACTACTTCTGGCCCGAATCGGCCAATGCGACAGGCAAGATCGCCGACGACGACGTGGTCTGGCACCGCACCGGCGACTTGGCCTGGATCGACGAGCAGGATCGGATCTGGTTCTGCGGGCGCAAGAGTCAGCGCTTGGTGACTCCCGACGGCCCTTTGTTCACCGTGCAGGTCGAGCAGGTGTTCAACACCATTGCGGGAGTAGCGCGCACGGCGCTGGTCGGCGTGGGCCCGCGAGGCGCACAGCGCCCGGTGCTGTGCGTGGAGCTCGAGCCGGGCGCCGACCGCGAGGCCGTCGATACCGAATTACGCTCCCGCCGTTCAGAGTTCGATGTGGCCGCGCCGGTCACCGAATTCCTTTTCCATCCGGGATTCCCGGTCGATATCCGGCACAACGCGAAGATCGGCCGCGAGAAGCTGGCGGTCTGGGCCGGTCGGCAATCACGGAAGCGAGCGAAGGCATGAAAGTCGTTGTGCTGCGCGCCGTCCCGATACTCGGTTGGCTGTATCTGCTGGTGGGTCTGGTGGTCGCGCTGACCGGGCGGGCTCCCGCGAGCCGGACGCTGCGCGCGCTGTGGTGGGCCGACATGCTGCTGAGCACCGTCGGGCATGCGGCGCAGATTCCGATCGCACTCGCCGCCGACGAACTCGCGAGCCGCCCCCGTGCCGAAACGGTCGCGATGACACAGATTTTCGGGTTGACCTGGTGGCGGACGCAGCCGGGACGCGGATTTCAGGAGGTGTGATGAAGGCACTGGTGACCGGAGCGTCCGGATTCCTGGGCGGCGCCCTGGTGCGGCGGCTGATGCGCGACGGCGAGTACGAGGTGTCGATCCTGGTGCGGCCCACCAGCAATCTGCGCGACTTGGGCGCGGCGGCGGACAAGGTCGAGATCGTCACCGGCGACCTGGCGGACGCGGCGTCGCTGGAACGGGCGGCGTCCGGCGTGGATGTCGTATTCCACAGTGCCGCACGGGTGGACGAGCGCGGTACCCGGGATCAGTTCTGGACGGAGAACGTTCGCGCGACCGAGCGGTTGCTGGGCGCGGCGCGCGACGGCGGGGCCTCGCGGTTCGTCTTCGTCTCCAGCCCGAGCGCGCTGATGGACCGCGACGGCGGCGACCAGATCGACATCGACGAGTCGGTGCCGTATCCGCGCCGCTACCTCAACCACTACTGCGAGACCAAGGCGGCGGCCGAACGTCTGGTGCTGGCCGCGAACGCGCCCGGATTCAGTACCTGCGCGCTGCGGCCGCGCGCGATCTGGGGTGCGGGCGACCGGTCCGGGCCGATCGTGCGACTGCTCGACCGCGCCGCCGCGGGATCGCTGCCGGACCTGTCGTTCGGCCGCGACGTGTACGCCTCGCTGTGCCATGTCGACAATATCGTCGATGCCTGCGTCAAGGCCGCGGCCTCGGAAAACGTCGGCGGCAAGCCGTATTTCATCGCCGATGCCGAACGCACGAACGTCTGGGATTTCCTCACGCAGGTGACCACCGAACTCGGCTATCGGTCGCCGTCGCGGCGGCTGAATCCGCGGCTGGTGCACCTGATCGTCGCGGTGATCGAGCTGCTGCGGCGCATCCCGTTCGTCGCCGCCCGCTGGTCGCCACCGCTCTCGCGCTACACGGTGGCAGTGATGACCCGCACCGGAACATACGACATCGGCGCGGCGACAAGGGATTTCGGGTACGAGCCGATCATCGATCGGGACACGGGGATGCGCCGACTGCGGGCGTGGATGCGTAGCGCCGATATGACAAGCGGGGTGGTCGGATGAACCCACCCGCTGCCATCCTCCGCACGCTTTGGCGGGGGCCTCGCTGACCGCCCGGAAACGCCTCGGCCCCATGGAATCGGGGCCCGTATACCATCCTTGTGTGACGTGCGGTACCGGTTAGTATGAGTAGCAGTACCGTGCTCGGGGTATGTCGGTGTTGACGGTCCTCGTGACCGGAAACGCAGTACAGCACCGCTACTCAACGAGGAGAGCGTCCCGATGCCGGTGTTCGATTTTCACGGCGTGCCGATCGCGTACGATCACGCCGGGTCGGGTGATCCGATCCTGTTTCTGCACAATATCGGCGGTGATCGCACCATCTGGACACCGCAGTTCCGGGCCTTGCAACGCACCCATCATGTCTACGCGCTGGACCTGATGGGCTATGGCGACTCCGGCCTGCCCGATTCCGGATATACCGTCGACAACTATCTGCGCCTGGTCTCGGACTTCGTGGCGACCCGCGGCCTGCACGATGTCACGCTGGTCGGGCACTGTTTCGGCAGCGCGCTGTCGCTGCTGTACGCCCGCCGCAACCCGCAGCGGGTGCGCGCGCTCGTGCTCAGCAGCCCGCTGACGGCCGCCACCCTGCGTCCCACCTCCACCGGCCGGACCGCCCGCCTCGCCCGGCACCTGCCGCTGGACACGCTGGCGGGCGCCACCCGGCTGCCCGGAATCGCCGCCGCCTGGCTGGTGCGCGAGCAACTGGGACCGCGCGGGCGGCGCGAGGGTTCGGAAACCGTCGCCGGGCTGCGGAAACGCTGGACCGAACCGCGCCGCCTGCTGCCCGCTGCCGCCATCGCCCGGGACCTGCTGCGCCTGGCCGAACTCGACCGCTTCCGTCCCGGGCCGACGTTCCCCCCGATCACGACTGTCTGGGGCGAGAAGAACCGCATCCTGTCCGCGGCCGCCGGGGCCCGCCTCAACGCCACCCTGAACCCGGTTCAGGCCGTTACCGTCCCGGGGTGCGGCCACCTGGTGATGCTCGAATCGCCCGAAACGGTCACCGCCGCGATCCGAACGGCGTCGGCGCCTGCCCTCGCCAGCTGACGGCCGGGTCCGCGCCGCGAGTGCAGGTTCGCGAAGTTTCAGGGGCGAATAGGGGTCAATCCCGATAGCGGGAGCCCGGTGGCGGGCGCGATGCTGAGAGGCAGATCTCGGCGCCGCGAGCCGACACCGAGATCCCGCGACGGAAGGCACGTGCAATGGCGCACGCGTCGGCGGACCGAGGCGCACAGCGGCGTGCGACGGGCAGCCGATCAACCGGCCGTCGCCTCCGCAGACCATGCGACGCTCGAGCCGAGCGGCGTGATCGAACGTCGCGGTCTCAGCGCCCGGCGCCACGCGGAAGGAACCATCGCGCAGCGCGCGGGCGGTGCGCCTGAGGGATGCGAGTAGGCAAGGGGCGCCGGCCGGATCGGCTCAGATGCGGGCGCCCTTTCCGCGGTTGCAGGCGCGGCAGAGGATCTGCAGGTTGGCGGGGCTGGTGGCGCCGCCGCGGCTGAGCGGGATGATGTGATCGAACTCCAGGGAGTGGGTGGCGCCGCAGTCGGCGCAGGTGCCGCCGTCGCGCTGCCACACCTCGGCCTTGATCTCCGGTGGGATGGAGCGGCGGTCGCGTCGGCCGGGCGCGAGCGCCAGCCGTTTGGCGACGCGCAGGGCGCCCTCCAGGGCTGCGGCGACGAAATCCGGGTCGGTGACCTCGAATTCGGCCCCGCCGCGCGCCGAAGTCGCCGCGAGGACGACCATGCCGTCGGCCGCGGTCACGGAAACGATGCGTGACCAGGGCAGTTCGATGCCCGCCCCGGGCCCGACGAAGCGCAGCTTCTTGTTCGAGCAGATCAGTCGCCCGGCGGTGGCCTTCGGGCCGCGCGCCAGGTGCCGCACGCGGGTGGCGGAGATGTCCATGTGGACTCGCTCCTCGGAGTCCAGGTGCAGGTCGGTGGTCCGCACCGTGGGCAGATCCCCGGCGCGCAGCCGCGACAGGGTCCGCCCGCGCTGCAGGCGGCGGCGCAGGTCCTCGACCAGCGGGCCCGTGAGCGTCAGCGCCCGCGCCGTCGCCTCGAAGTCGTCCAGATCGCCGGGGCCGATCTCGCCGTCGGCGAAGGCGGCCAGTCGTTCCAGGTAGGCCAGGCCCGGCGCGCGGAGTGCGGCGCGGCCGGTGTCGACGTCGATGCGGCGGAAGCGCAGGGCGGTCCACAGTTCGTCCCAGGCCCGCCCGTGCGGACCGTCGCCGGTCAGCACCCGCCAGGCACGGGCGCGCCAGCCGGTCAGGTACTGCTCGATCTCGGCGGCACATGCCCGGCAGGGCGCGGGCGCGCCGAGCACCCGCCAGCCGCGGCGGCGGCCGCAGCGGACGCAGATCCGCGAATTCGGTGACACTACCGGCACGGTCGTATCCGTCCAGGTGCCGCCGTCCCACCAGCGCAGCACGGTCGGGTCCGCGGGGTCCGTATGCCAGTCCGCGCGGCCGGGATCCGCCGGTGCGGCCCGAATGTCGCCGACGCGCTCATCGATTGTGCTGCGGCGCAGGGAGATCCGGCGATCCGTGCCCTCGATCGGCACGCCGCGCTCGGCGAACAGCTCGGCGAGCCCCGGTTGGACTACGCCGGCCGCACGAAACCACCAGCGACCGTCCCGGCGGCAGAATTCCGCGAACACCATCGCCCGGCCCGGAGCCGGGACCGAAGCGTCGCCTCGCGCTGTCGAAGTTGCGACAGCGCCTCCTGGTGCCGGAGGTCCGATGGCGCTGTCCACGTCGGTACGGGCCACCAGCCCCGTGGCGTCTTCGACGCTCAATACCAACCCCGGGACGTGGGCCAGGTCGCCGTCCTCGATGGAGCCGGTCACCAGGATGCGGGCGATTTCCGGCTCGGTCCGCGGCAGCGAGACCGATAGCCGCGCCGTGCCCGGCGGCGGCTCCTGGTCCAGCGTCACCGCCTGCGACGGATGCCGGGGTGCGTTGAAGAACACCGCGTCGCGAGCCGACCGGACTCGGCCGTCCTCGGACAGGAGCAGGGCGTGCACGTCCACCACCTGCGTCGACCGCCAGGACAGCAGTACGCTCAGCAGGGCGGTGGGTACCGGCGTGAGACCGGTTTCGGCGCGATTCATGGTGATCGGAACTATGCCAGCCGACCCTGACACGAACGCTCCACCCGAGCTGTCGACCAGGCGCGGCAATGCGGGGCGGGTAGGCGCGAGCGCCGCTATGCCTGCGCGACCGCCGAATTCGACCGGGCGGCCTCGGTGACCGCGCGCAGGGACGCGGCGGCCTTGAGCACCATCTCGTGGTACTCCTCCTCCGCGTCGGAGTCGAGCACGATCGCGCCGCCCGCGCCGGTCTGCCAGCGGCCGCCGTGCCGGACCGCGGTGCGGATGACGATGTTCAGGTCGGCGGTGCCGCCGAGACCGAGGAAGCCTATGGCGCCCGAATACACCCCGCGCGCTTCGGTTTCCAGGGCGTCGATGATCTCCATGGTGCGCAGCTTGGGCGCTCCGGTCATCGAGCCGCCGGGGAAACACGCACGCACGCAGTCGATCACGTCGATCTCGGGGCGCAGCCGTCCGCGCACCGTCGACACCAGCTGATGCATCGTCGTATAGCTCTCGGCGGCCATCAATTTCGGCACGTGGACGCTGCCGATCTCGCAGACGCGGCCGAGATCGTTGCGCAGCAGGTCCACGATCATCAGGTTCTCGGCGCGCGCCTTCGGGTCCAGTTCCAGTGCGCGGCGCAGGTTTTCGTCCGCGGCGGGGGTGCTGCCGCGCGGCGCGGTGCCCTTGATCGGCTTGCTCTCCACCATCCGGGTGCGATTCACCTTCAGGAACCGCTCCGGGGACGAGCACGCGATCTCGACGTCGCCGAGCCGCAGGAACGCGGAGTAGGGAGCCGGATTGCTCCGGCGCAGTGTGCGATACACCGTCAGCCCGTCGCTGTCGGCACCGACCACGACAGTGTCGGTGAGGTTGACCTCGTAGGTTTCCCCCGCGCGCAGCTGGGTTCCGATCTCGGCGATATCGGCCAGGTAGCGGCGCCGGCCCCGGGTGAGCCCGGCCGCGACCCCCCGTTCGTCGGTGGGCAGGTCCAGCGGCTCCGGTTTCGTCCAGCCGGGCAGGGACGCCACGACCGCGCGGGTTCGATCGAGCCAATCCTGTCCCGCCGCGCGGTTTTCCGGATCGGTGAGGGTGAGGAGATGGGTCCGTTCCGCGACATGGTCGACGACGATCAGCCGGTCGGCGAATATCCACTGCGCGTCCGGCGTGGCCGCCCGGTGCCCCGGCGCGGCACCGCAGTCCGCCTTGACCTCGTAGCCCAGATACCCGACGTAGCCACCGGTGAAATCGAAAGGGACATCGGGGATTCGGAGCCGCCGACGGCGCAGCCGGCGGGCCAGGTAGTCGAGCACGGTGCCCGGCGCGGTGTGGCGGCCGGTGCGGGCCTCGACGCGAACCTGGCCGTCGCCCACCCGATACCGCACCACCTCCGCCAGGGGGCCGGACGCATCGCCCAGGTAGGAGAATCGATCCAACCCCGGTTCCACGTGCGCGCTGTCCAGCCAGAACGCATGCTCGGATCCCTCGTACAACCGCAGAAACGCGGCCTCGGTATCCACCGCCCGCTCCACGACCGCATGCAGGACGGTCAGCTCACCCTCCGAGCGCTCCGGCGGCGGCACCGCCCGAGGGCGTTCCGCTGCTCGCCGCTGATGACCGGCGAAGTCGGACGTAATGCTCGACCCGGAACCGTGGCGAATGGTGTATTCCCTGGTCAACCGGGCGAAATTGCGCATGATCGCCGCGCCGTGCTCGCTCGAGATCGACTCCGGGTGGAACTGCACGCCCCACTGCGGCCGGTCGCGGTGCCGCACTCCCATCACCACACCGTCGGGCGCGGTCGCGGTGATCTCGAGGGCCTCGGGCAACGGCTGCGCGGCGCACAGCGAGTGGTAGCGGACCGCGGTGAATTCCCGGGGCAGTCCGGCGAACAGACCGCCCCCGTTATGCCCGATCCGGTCGGGATAGCCGTGTCGCGGAGTGGGCGCGGTGGTGATCGCCCCGCCCGCGGCCAGCACGATGCCCTGATGCCCCAGGCACACCCCGAGCAATGGCAGGTCGGCGTCCTCGATCAACTGCCGGGAGATGCCGAAATCCCGTGGCACGTCCGGGCGTCCGGGGCCGGGGGAGACGACGATGCTGTCGAAGTGCTCCAGCGCCGGGACGTCGGTCTCGTCGTTGCGCACGACCACCGGCTCGACCCCGTTCACCTCGGCGATCAGCTGGTAGAGGTTGTAGGTGAACGAGTCGTAGTTGTCGATGAGCAGCGTGCGGATCGGCTCGGGGCGGTCACCGGTCTCGCGCAGGCTCCCGCCGGTGCGGGAGCGGGTCGTGCTCATGATCTCACCGTATCGGGTCCGGGCGAACGACCCGCACACCGTATTGATGGCATATGCCCGCAGTTGTCGGAGGCCACTGGTGCACAATGTGGGACATGTCTGTGGTGCAACCAGCCGAAGTGGATCGTGATGTCATCGATTTCGCGATCGTCGGGCAGTGGATGGATGAGCAGGGCCTACCCCGTGGCGACTTCGAGGAGGTCGCACCGCTGGGCGGCGGCACCCAGAACATCATGCTGCGGTTCACCCGCGGCGGGCGCGACTACGTGCTGCGGCGCGGCCCGAAACACCTGCGCGCCAAGAGCAACGAGGTGATCCGCCGCGAGGCCCGGCTGCTGGGAGCGCTGTCGGGCACCGGCGTGCGCGCCCCCGAGGTGATCGCCGCCTGCCCCGACGAGTCCGTACTCGGCGCGGTGTTCTACCTGATGGAACCGATCACCGGCTTCAATCCGCAGAACGAGCTGCCGCCCCTGCACGCGGGCGATCCGGAGGTCCGGCGGCAGATGGGACTGTCGGCGGTGGAGGCCATCGCGCGGCTGGGCTCGATCGACTATCGGGCGCTGGGCCTGGCCGACTACGGCAAGCCGGAGGGGTTCCTGGAGCGGCAGGTGCCGCGCTGGCTGGGCGAGCTCGAATCCTACGGCGCCAACGAGGGTTATCCCGGTCCGGAGATCCCGGGCGTCGAGCAGGTCGGCGACTGGCTGGACCGCAATCGGCCCACCGACTGGCGGCCGGGCATACTGCACGGCGACTGCCACCTCGCGAACATGATGTTCTCCTTCGACGGCCCGCAGGTGGCGGCCATGGTCGATTGGGAGATGTCGACCATCGGCGATCCGCTGCTGGATCTGGGCTGGCAGATCGCGACCCGCCCTGAGCCGGGCACCACCAAGGGCGCGCTGGTCGGCAAGCTCGGCGAGGTCGGCGGCCTGCCGACGCCACAGGAGATGACCGCGCACTACGGGAAGTTCTCCGACCGCGACCTGAGCAGCGTCACCTGGTACACGGTGCTGGCCTGCTTCAAGCTGGGCATCGTCCTGGAGGGCACGCACGCCCGCGCGTTCGCGGGCAAGGCGCCCAAGCAGGTCGGCGACTTCCTGCACGCCATCACGCTCGAGCTGTTCGATATGGCCCGGGGGCTGATGGAGTGAGCGCCGGCCTGTGCGGACACGATGCGCAGGTTCGCGGCGGTATTCGCCTCGTCGAGCCGAATCGTGACCGCTGAGGGCGAAATGCGTGCCCGCCGCCGTTCGGGCCCGCGCCGCCCGGCGCGGTAACGGCGCCGCGGATCGACCCGCCGGATCAGCTCGCCCTGGTACAGCCCGGCGGTGAGCGGGTGGTAGCCGTGCCTGGTTCCGGGCCGCCACATCGGGCGCTGCGCCGCGAGAATCGTCGCGAGGTGGTCTGCGGCCATATCGCGCAGTCGCACCACCCGGTCACCGATTCCTTACCGCGCGAGCCGAATTCGGGCCAGTGCCCTGCACGCCCGGTGGCCGGTGCGGGAATCGGCGGGAGGTGCGGCAATGTCCGGGCCCGTCCCTCGGGTGCGGGAGATCGGGGTGCGGCGGTGTCGATTCGGCGGTGGGCCCGGTTGGGTGCGCCTCGCGCCGAGTCGTAGGCTCGTCGCGTGCGAGCGCTGGAGCAGATTCGGGAGTGGCCGGTTCGGCATGTTGCCGCGGGAGTTGTCGCCGCGCGGGGCGTGCTGGGGAGCGAGGGTGACGGCGAACGGGTGTTCCCGCTCGCCTCCGTGACGAAACCGCTTGTGGCGTATGCCGTCCTGGTGGCGGTGGAGGAGGGCGCGATCGAGCTGGGCCAGCCCGCCGGGCCGCCCGGATCCACGGTGCGGCACCTGTTGGCACACACCTCCGGCTTGGCCTTCGACACCAATGTGATCATGGCCGAGCCGGGGGAGCGGCGCATCTACTCGAGTTCGGGATTCGAGGTGCTGGCGCAGTTCGTCGCCGAGCAGACCGGATTCGCCTTCGCCGATTATCTGCACGAGGCAGTATTCGAACCTCTCGAAATGAAATCCTCGGTTCTCACGGGTTCGCCCGGGCACGGTGTGCGCTCCTCGCTGAACGACCTGCTCTGTTTCGCCGGAGAGTTGCTGAATCCGTCGCTGCTTTCCGGGCAAACCCTCGCCGCCGCCACCGAGGTGCAATTTCCCGGTCGCAACGGTGTGCTGCCCGGTTATGGCTCGCAGCGCCCCAACGATTGGGGTCTGGGATTCGAGATCCGGGACCATAAAATTCCGCATTGGACTGGTGGCGCGAACTCGCCGCGCAGCTACGGCCACTTCGGGCAGTCGGGCACCTTTCTGTGGGTCGATCCGGAGCTCCGGGTGGCGTGCGTGGCGCTGAGCGACGAGAATTTCGGCGACTGGGCGCGTGCGGTATGGCCGACGTTCAGCGATGCGGTGATCGCGGAGATCAACGGATCGCACGACACGGCCCCGGAGTAACACCCGTAACATCGGGCACTCCAGTAAACTCGGGCAACGCCGGCTCGACAGGATGTTGGGGAAGACGTCCTACGTCGAAGCTGGAGGTGTACTGGTGCGCGGATCGAATCAGTTCGCGGACGCGACGGCGGGTGTCGTATACATCCATTCGTCGCCTGCCGCGCTGTGCCCGCACATCGAGTGGTCGCTCTCCTCGACGCTGAAGTCTCCCGCGAAATTGCGTTGGACATCGCAGCCCGCGGCGCCCGGCCAGCTGCGCGCGACCACCGATTGGGTCGGCCCGGTCGGCACCGGATCCCGGATAGCCACGGCTTTGCGTGCATGGCCGATGTTGCGATTCGAAGTCACCGAGGATCCCAGCGAAGGGGTGGACGGTGAACGCTACAGTTTCTCCCCCGGCCTGGGGTTGTGGCGCGGCGCCACGAGTGCCAACGGCGACGTGATGGTGGGGGAAATGCGACTACGGGAAATTGTGCGGACCGCACGCGAACGCGGCCGCCACACCCCCGCCGAACTCGCCGCCGAGATCGACCGGGCACTGGGCACCGCATGGGACGACGACCTCGAGCCCTTCCGCTGGGGCGGCGAGGGCGCCGAGGTGACCTGGTTGCGCCGCGACGTGGGCTGATTGATCGGCCGCCCTCGTCGCGGCCGTGTCCGGTGCGGACAACGATTCGGGCTCGATGACCGCAGGTCGGCCGGTGCCGTGCGCTCGAGAACCGATCGGCCCCGAATTGGTATCGCGTCATGTGGCACAGTCGTGGCAGTACGCAACGGAGGGAGCGGGGGGTGTACGGGGAGCGGGTGCTCATCGAGACACTGGGGGAGCGAGATGCCTGGACCGCGCTGGCTGTCGACGGGCGCCCGGCGCAGTGGCGGTCGGTGCTGCGTGTGCTCGCGCCGGAGACGCTGCGGGTCGTGGCAGCGGCGTTCGAGCGCGTGCAGACGGTCGAGGCCGAGGCGCCCTCACGATTGCCGGGCGACCGCCGGACGATGACGGTGTCCGCCACGCCGGTGGTGGGGCCGGACTCCCGGGCGCACGCCGTGCAGGTGCGCACCACGCCCGCGGGCGCTGCCCTGCCCGAGCCGTATTCCGTTGCCGCATTCGGATATTCGGCGGATACGCGGGCAATCCACCTCGGCGACCGGGTAGCGGGCTGGCGGGTTCCGGCAGATCGCGCGAATTGGACTGTCCCCGAGGCATTTCGGCGGGCACACCCGCCCTCATGCTCATCGAACTCACCGTCACCGGCACTTCCGACGACCCGGACCCGACCGAGCCGCCCCCTCCGCAATCCCGGCACGCTGCTGTTCGATTCCGGCCAAAGCCCGCCGGAAATACAGAATGACGGTGCCACGCCGGAGTCGACCAACTCTTCTTGTCGTCCCGGAGTCGACCGCCTCTTGTGGTTCTGGTGTCGGCTCGTCTCTTGTGGTTCTGGTGTCGGCTCGCCTCTTGTCGTCCCGGTGTCGGCTCGTCTCTTGTGATCCTGGTGTCGGCTCGCCTCTTGTCGTCCTGGCGTCAGCCCACCCCCTTGTCATCCCGGCGTGCTTTTGGCCGGGATCTCCTCCGCTTACCCATCCAGCACCTTGCGCATCCGCGACTTGTCCAGCTGCCCTTCCCAATTGGCGACGACCAGGGTCGCGACGCAATTGCCGAGCAGGTTGACCGACACCCGCATCGAGTCCATGATGCGATCCGCGCCGAGCAGCACCGCCACGGCGGCAACGGGGATGGAGCCGTGGCCGATGGCGGAGATGGTGGCCGACAACGCCAGGAACGACGAGCCCGGGACGCCCGCCATGCCCTTGGAGGTGAGCATGAGCACGAGCAGCGCCGTAACCTGCTCTCCCACACTGAGATCCACGCCCAGTGCCTGTGCCAGGAAGAGCACGCAGATCGACAGGTACAGGGTGGCGCCGTCGAGGTTGAACGAATATCCGGTCGGAATCACCAGACCCGTGCACGCCCGCGAACATCCGGCCTCGGTCAGCTTGGTCATGATGCGCGGCAGCACCACCTCGGTGGAGGCGGTACCCAGCGCCAAGAACAGCTCATCCTTGATGTAGCGCACCAGCTTCCACGGATGCACGCCCGCGAACACCCGCACGATCGCCCCCAGCACCAGCAGGAACAGCGCCGCGGCGAGGTAGCAGCAGGCGATCAGCTTGCCGTAGCTGCTCAGCGACGACAGCCCGTACTGCCCGATGATGTAGGCCATCGCCCCGAACGCGCCCAGCGGCGCCAGCCGCATGATCCAGCCGATGATGACGAAGAAGATCTGCCCGACCTGATCGATGGCCTGCGGGATCATCGTCGGCACCCGCTCGCGGAACTTCGCCAGCGCCAGCCCGAACAGCACGGCGAAGAACAGCACCTGCAGCAGCTGATTCTCCGCGAAGGCCGAGATCACCGACGCCGGAATGATATTCAGCAGGAATTCGACCGTATGCGGCAGTTCTCCGTTGCCGGTCTTCTTCGCCAGCTGATCGGCGCCCGTGGCCAGTGTCTGCGCATCGATGTCGAACCCGCTGCCGGGCTTGACCAGATTGCCGACCAGCAGCCCGAACAGCAGCGCGAACGTGGTGACGGCCTCGAAGTAGATCAGCGCCTTGACCCCGATCCGCCCCACCGACCTCATATCGCCGACGTGCGCGATGCCCAGCACCACCGTGCAGAACACGATCGGCGCGATCACCATCTTGATCAGCTTGATGAACCCGTCGGCCAACGGTTTCAGGTCCGCGCCGACCCCCGGCCACAGCCAGCCCACCACGATCCCGGCCACGATCGCCACGAGCAACTGCACGAAGAGCGAGCTGTACCACCGCGAGCGGGGCGGTCGCGCGCCGTCATCATCGTCCCCCGAGACCTCGGGAACATCGCTCACCACCGTCATGGCGGGCAAAACTATGCGCTACCTGTACCGCCTGCGTATCGCGCAAGTTACCGGCAGGCTACCTATTTCATATATGAAGTCCGCGGCGCCTCGCCGGTACGCTGGTAAGGCCGTGGCAGGGGACGGCCGACGGATGGTCCCGGATACGCGATCACCCGTCGGCCCGTCGCGTCATAGCTCGGGCGGACTCTCCCCGTCGCGCAGCAGGCGCAATTCCTCCGCCATGGCCTTCAACTTCTCGTCCACGAGGTACCGCAGCTCGATGACCTCGTGCCGCACGTCGATCTGCTCGTACTGCATGAGCACGTAGTCGTCGAGGATGCGCTGCACATCGTCCCGGGTCTGCGTGAGTTCCTGCTGCGTGGCGGCGAGTTCGGCCCGGGCCGCGGCGAGCTGCTGCTCCAGCGATGACATGAAATCCCCCTCGTGTGCCGTAGCGTGCGATGCCAGGAAGCCTACGCGCCGCAGATGACCGCGCGGTCCCCGCGGACGGGAGTTGTCCACAGCTCGTGATCTGTCCACAGCGCCGAACATGAGCAAGGGCGGGCACCCCAGACGGACCGCCCGCCCTTGCGGCACAACGAATTACAGCGGGATGTTCTTGTTGTGGCTGGCCCGCGCCGGAGCCGAGGCGAGCGCCGCGGCAATGGTGGAGCGCGTCTTGGCGGGGTCGATGACGTCGTCGACGACCCCGATCGCCAGCGCGCGGCCGACGCCGCCCGCGATGGCCTCGTGCTCGGCGGTCAGCCGCTCGAGCAGCGCCTCGCGCTCCTCCTCGGGAGCCTTGGCGAGGGCCTTCTTGTGCAGGATGCCGACGGCGGCCTTGGCGCCCATGACCGCGACCTCGGCCTCCGGCCACGCGTACACCGCGGTCGCGCCCAGCGAGCGGGCGTTCATGGCGATATAGGCGCCGCCGTAGATCTTGCGGGTCACCAGCGTGACGCGCGGGACCCGGGCCTCGGCGAAGGCGTGCAGCAGCTTGGCGCCGCGGCGCACCACGCCCTCCCACTCCATGCCGACGCCGGGCAGGTAGCCGGGCACATCGGTGACGACGACGATCGGAATGCCGAAGGAGTTGCACAGCCGCACGAAACGCGCTGCCTTCTCGGCACTTTCGGAGGTGAGGCACCCGCCCATGCGCAGCGGGTTGTTCGCCAGCACGCCGACGGTGCGCCCGGCCAGGCGGCCCAGGCCGGTGACGATGCTGCGCGCGTAGCCGCCCTGCAGCTCCTCGAAGGAGGATTCGCCGTCGACGTTGTCGAGCAGTTCGTTGATGATCGGCTTCACGTCGTAGGCGCGCTTGGCCGACGCGGGCAGCATGGCCTTCAGGTCGACGTCGCCGTGCTCGGCGGCCAGCATGTCGAACTCGCCCTGCTCGGCGAACATCGACACCAGCTTGCGGCCGCGGTTCATCGCGTCGTCCTCGTCGTTCGCGACGACGTGGCACACACCGGACTTCTTGCCGTGCGTCTCCGGGCCGCCCAGGGTGGCCATGTCGACGTTCTCGCCGGTCACCGAGCGCACCACGTCGGGGCCGGTGACGAAGACGCGGCCCTCGGGCGCCATGATGACGATATCGGTGAGGGCGGGACCGTACGCGGCGCCACCGGCGGCGAAGCCGACCACCACGGAGATCTGGGGGATCAGGCCCGAGGCGCGGACCATGGCCTCGAAGACCAGCCCGACCGCGTGCAGCGCCTCGACGCCCTCGGCCAAGCGGGCTCCGCCGGAGTGCCAGATGCCGACGACGGGGAGCTTGGAGCCGATGGCGGTATCGATGGCATCGACGATGTGCTTGCACCCCTCGACGCCCATGGCACCGCCCATCACGGTGGCGTCCGAGCAGTAGGCGACGGTGCGCACGCCGTCGACCTCGCCGATGGCGGCCAGCGCGCCGGATTTGTCGCGGGGGTGCAGCGGGAGCACGGTTCCCGGATCGAAGAAGCGCTGCAACCGACCCAGCGGATCCCGGGGATCGGTGGTGGCGTCCGCCTGGGCGGGGACCATGGTGGTCATCGCGTTCTCTCCTCGAGGGGGTGTGGAGTCGCTGACACGGCTACGGAAGTCGTTGTCCCGGCGGGGCTTTCGCGTAGTGCCGAAAGCCCCACCGGGACCGCTGTGCGGAGAACCGGTCCGAGCGTGTCAGTACCGGCCGAAGGCGAGCGCGACGTTGTGCCCACCGAAACCGAACGAGTTGTTGATCGCGTACTCGATCTCCTGGCGGCGGGCCTCGCCGCGCACGACATCGAGATCGATCTCCGGGTCCTGGTTCTCGAGGTTCAGCGTGGGCGGCACGATGCCGTCCCGGATGCTGAGCACGGTGAGCACCGACTCGAGGGCGCCGACGGCGCCGATCGAATGGCCCAGGGCAGACTTGGGCGCATAGACCGAGGTGTGGCTGCCGACGGCCAGATTGATCGCGTTCGCCTCGGCGGTGTCGCCGATCGGTGTCGCGGTCGCGTGCGCGTTGACGTGCGTGATGTCGTGCTTGGTCAGACCGGCGGTCTGCATGGCGCGCGTCATGGCTCGGGCAGCGCCCTTGCCGTCGGGGGCGGGGGCGACCAAGTGGAAGCCGTCCGACGTGATACCCGCGCCCATCAGGCGGGCGTGGATGGTGGCTCCGCGCGCCTTGGCGTGCTCCTCGGTCTCGACGACCATGAGCGCACCGGCCTCGCCGAAGACGAAGCCGTCGCGGGCGGAGTCGAAGGGGCGCGAGGCGCCCTTCGGGTCGTCGTTGCGGGTGCTCATCGCGCGCATCATGGAGAACGCGGCGATCGGCACGGCGTCGATGAAACCCTCGACGCCACCGGTGACGACCATGTCGGCGTCGCCCATCACGATCATCCGCCACGCGTTCGCGATGGCCTCCGATCCCGACGAACACGCCGATACCGGCGTGACCACTCCCGCCCGGGCCTGCAATTCCAGACCCACCACGGCGGACGGCCCGTTCGGCATGACCATCTGAACTGCCAGCGGCGAAATCTTGCGATAGCCGCCGTTCTTCAGCTTGTCGACCGAGTCGATGAGCGCGTCGCCGCCGCCGAGGCCGGTGCCGATCGCCACACCGAGCCGCTCGGGGTCGACCTCGGGAGATCCGGCGTTGCGCCACACCTCGCGACCGAGGACGGTCGCGAGCTGCTCCACATACGCCATGCGACGGCATTCGACCCGGCTGAGCAGGGTCTCCGGACGCACCTTCAGATGTCCGCCGATGCGGACCGGAAGGTCGTATTCCTCGACGAAGGAATCCTCGAGAACGTCGATACCGCTCTCGCCGTTGAGGAGTCCCTTCCACGTCGCATCGACGTCGCCCGCGATCGACGTGGTCGCCGCCAGGCTCGTTACGACGACGTTGGGAAAGTTCCCGTTCAAGGTGGAAGGAGTGGTCACGGTATCGGGCCCTTTACTCGCCCTGGCCGAACTTGGCCTTGAGCTCCTCGGCCGCCTCAGCGTTCTCGGCCTCGAGCTTCTGGATGTAGCCGACGGCGTCGCCGACGGTCTTCAGGCTCGCCAGATCCTCGTCCGGGATCTTCACGCCGTACTTGTCCTCGGTCTGCACGGCGATCTCGACCATCGACAGCGAGTCGATGTCCAGGTCGTCGACGAAGGACTTCTCGATGGTCACCTCGGAGGGCTCGATACCGGTCACCTCTTCGATGATCTTGCCGAGCTCTTCGACGATCTGTTCCTGGGTCAGAGCGGCCACTTCGTGGCTCCCTTCTTGTTACTCTCTGGGGTTTCTTCGGTCTGTGTTCTTCTTCGGAACGAGACGAATGATCGTTTCTTCCGCCTCGTCACGGCCTGCGTCGTTGCGTGCCGCGTGGAAAGCTATCCGTTAGCCAGCAGATCGGCCAACGCGGGGATGTCCTCGGGGGTCTTCAGCGCCAGATTCGGGGTGCCCTTGAGCTCCCGCTTGGCGATGCCGACCAGGGTCCCGGCGGGTGGCAGTTCGGCCACTCCGGAAACCCCTGCCGCGCGGACGGTTTCGGTGCACAGGTCCCACCGGACGGGCCGGGTCACCTGTGCCGCGAGCTTCTCGATGGCGTCTTTGCCCGAGGTGACCGGCTTACCGTCGTAGTTCGACAGTAGAGTCCGGGTCGGCTCGCTCACGGTTATCTGTGCGATGGCCTCCGTCACAGCGTCCTGGGCTGGCGCCATGAACGCGGTATGGAAGGCCCCGGCGACGGGCAGCGCGCGGATGCGCGCCTTCTCCGGCGGGTTGGCCGCCAGTTCCGCCAGCGCGTCCAGCCGTCCTGCCGCCACGATCTGCCCGGCCGCATTGCGGTTGGCCGGGATCAGGTCGAGTTCGGCGAGCCGGTCGAGCACGGCGGCCTCGTCACCGCCGAGCACTGCGGACATGCCGGTCGGTTCCAGTGCGCACGCCTTGGCCATCTCCGCGCCGCGGATAGCGGCCAAGGTCACGGCCTCGTCGGGGGAGATGACCCCCGCGACGGCCGCGGCGGCGAACTCGCCGACCGAATGTCCGGCGACGATGGTGTCCGCCGGAACCGTGTTCTCCGAGATCTCCGCGAACGCGAGCAGCGCCGCGGCGACAACGAGCGGCTGGGTCACCGACGTGTCCTTGATGTCGTCCGCCGTAGCGGTGGTGCCCAGCTGCACCAGATCCAGGCCGGAGGCCTTGGACCACAGTTCGAGACGGTCACGCGCGCCGGGAAGATCGAGCCAAGGCGCGAGCATGCCGGGTGTCTGAGAGCCCTGTCCAGGGGCGTACAACGCGATCACGTCTCTACAAAACACCGTGTGGACCCTCCGCGGAGATGTCGACGCGAATGAAGCTTGTCGATCGCTTTTGTGTGGACCCCACAAAACGGCACGTGGGATGTCGGGATCGACCGATTCGCCCGAGCTGTTACATCCCATCTTCGTAAAAGGTGGCGGGAGAGGCCTCTGGGGCGGAAGTTGGCGATTCGTTACGAGTTCGTGTCAGACGACCTACTGTGGCGGCAATCCGGAGCACGTAGGCATCGCGGGGATTCATCGGATCCCGGCCCGTGATGTCGCCGATCCGCTTCAGCCGATAGCGCACCGTATTTGGATGAACGAACAGCTGGCGGGCGCAGGTTTCGACGGCCCCACCGCAATCCAGATAGGCATCCAGGGTGTCGGCCAAGGCCGACCCGGCGGCGGCCAACGGTAGCACAAGATACTCGTTGAGAGCGTCGACCGCAGCCCGATCGCCGAGCAGGGCCCGTTCGGGCAGCAGTTCGGAGGCGTGCACCGGCCGCGGCGCCCCGCGCCAGCCCACCACCGCCTCCATACCGGCCATCGCCTCGATCGCGCTGACGTGCGCGGCCGACAGCGTGCGGGTGGTCGGTCCGATCACCACCGGACCGTCGGAGAAGGCCTCGGCGAGCAGGTCGGCCAGTAGCGGCGACGGGTAGGCGGTGTCGCCCAGGTGCCCGCTGACCACCATCACCAACCGCGAGCCCTGTACTACCGCCAATGCCGCATGGCCGTGCCGCGCGGCGAGGGTGTGCACCGATCCCACCACCGCGACCTGGTCCTTGGGCGGCGTGCCGACCAGCACCGTCGCCGGGGCGGTGGCGTCCCAGTTCAATGTGGCCGCCCGGGAGAGCATTTCGGGCCCGGTGTCGCCGCGCACCACGGCGTCGACGACCAGCGCCTCCAGCCGCGTGTCCCAGGCGCCGCGCGATTCGGCGGCGCTGGCGTACACCGAGGCGGCCGCGAAACCGAGTTCGCGGCCGTAGCGCAGCACCGCCTCGGTCAGCGCGACCAGCTGCCGGTCGTTGCGGGCGAGCGCGGGCAGCCACTGCTCGAAGAACTCCATGGCGACCCGGACCATGTCGACCGTCTGGCGCAGGGTCAGCCGCCGGGCCAGATCCTGCGGGATGACCTGGAAGGCGTCGAGGCTGAACCGGATATCGCTCTCCGGATCCTGCAGCCACTCCAGAAAATTCACCACGGCGGTCTGCACCAGCATCTGGACGCCGGCCCGCTGTGCGGCATCCAGGTCGCCGAAGAACGGCAGCCGGTCCTCCATCGACGCGATCGCCTCGGTCGACAGCCGCCCGGAGAACTGCTTCACCCGCTTGAGCAGGGTGTCCGGAAGCGGGTCGCGGGTCTGCTGGTACGGCGAGAGCGCGCCGGTCGGGAGGTATACCTCGTGCTCGGACGAGGTATCGGAGACCCGGCGCGGCCGCGGCGGTTTACGATCCACTGCTCAATACTCTCCTGCGGGGGCGTCGGCCCCGCATCCCCATGATTCCGGCGCGCCGCAGCTCCGTCGTCCCGGTGCACCTGCCATGTATTCCCGGCATGCTCTTGGCGGGGATCCACCGGGAGATTCCGGCCGAAAGCGCGCCGGGATGACGTGAGTAAAGCGCGCCGGAACGACGTGAGTGGGGCGCGCCGGGACGACGGGGTGGGAAGTTCACGCCAGTTGTTCTTCGGTGCTCGTCGACACCTCGGCGGCGTTCACGTCGTCGATGCGGTAGCGCGACGCGGCCTCGGTGACCTTGGCGGCGTCGATCTTTCCCGCGCGGGCCAGGGCCTGCAGGGCCGCGACCGTGATCGACTGGGCGTCGACGTTGAACACCCGGCGCGCGGCGGGACGGGTATCGGAGAAGCCGAAGCCGTCGGTGCCGAGGGTGACGTAGTCGCCCGGGACCCACTTGCGGATCTGGTCCTGGACGGAGCGCATCCAGTCCGAGGCCGCGACGAACGGTCCCGCATTGCCCTCCGCGGACCCGGGAGCCTGCGACAGCACCTGCGTGACATAGGGGACGCCGGGGTCGGTGCCGGTGTCGCGCAGCGCCGCGATCTCCTTGGCCACGGCCTCTTTTCGCAGCTCGCTGTAGGAAGTCACCGACCACACATCGGCCTGCACACCCCACTCCGACGCCAGCAGCTCCTGCGCCCGTAGACCATCGGGAACGGTCACCCCGGACACCAGGATCTGAGCCCGGACATCCCCGGCGCCACCGCGCTTGTACAGATAGATACCCTTCAGCAGACCCTCGATATCGAGGTCGTCCGGCTCGGCGGGCTGCTGGTAGGGCTCGTTGTACATGGTGATGTAGTAGTTGAGATTCTCGCCGCCGAAGGAGTCGTTCCGCATCCGCGGATGCGTCCCCGGCAGCGCCGTCGACCCCGGCGCGGGTTCACCGCCTCCGTACATACGCCGCAAACCGTCGCGCACGATGTGGGCGATCTCGAAGGAGAACGCCGGATCGTAGGCCACCATCGCGGGATTCGTGGACGCCAGCAACAGCGAGTGGCCGTCGTTGTGCTGCAGGCCCTCGCCGGTCAGCGTGGTTCGCCCGGCGGTTGCTCCCAGGATGAAGCCGCGCGCCAGCTGATCGCCCGCCGCCCACAGTCCGTCGCCGGTGCGCTGGAATCCGAACATCGAGTAGAAGATGTACAGCGGGATCATCGGTTCGCCGTGGGTGGCGTAGGACGTGGCCACCGCGGTGTAGGAGGCCGTCGAACCGGCCTCGTTGATGCCCTCGTGCAGGATCTGCCCCACTTGACTTTCTTTGTAGGCAAGCATCAATTCCGCGTCGACCGATGTGTACAACTGACCGTTGCGGTTGTAGATCTTCAACGAAGGGAACCACGAGTCCATGCCGAAGGTGCGGGCCTCGTCCGGGATGATCGGCACGATCCGCTTGCCGATCTCCTTGTCGCGCAACAGCTCCTTCATCAGCCGCACGAACGCCATCGTGGTCGCGACGTTCTGCTTGCCCGAGCCTTTGCGGACCGAGCGGTAGGCCTCGTCGCCGGGCAGTTGCAGAGGCTTTGCCGAAGCGCGGCGTTCGGGCACGAAACCGCCCAGGGTGCGACGGCGGTCCAGCATGTACTGGATGGCCGGATCGTCCTTGCCCGGATGGTAGTAGGGCGGCAGGTAGGGGTCGGCCTCGAGCTGCTCGTCGGTGATCGGGATGCGCTGCACGTCGCGGAACGCCTTCAGGTCGTCCAGCGTCATCTTCTTCATCTGGTGCGTGGCGTTGCGGGCCTCGAAATGCTTGCCCAGGCCGTAGCCCTTGATGGTCTTGGCCAGGATCACTGTCGGCTGGCCCTGGTGCGCCAGCGCCGCCGCGTACGCCGCGTAGATCTTGCGGTAGTCGTGGCCGCCGCGCTTGAGGTTCCAGATCTGTTGATCCGACAGGCCTTTCACCAGCTCCTTGGTGCGCGGGTCGCGGCCGAAGAAGTGCTCGCGGACGTAGGCGCCGTCGTTGGCCTTGTAGGTCTGGTAGTCGCCGTCGGGGGTGGAATTCATCAGGTTCACCAGGGCGCCGTCGCGGTCCGCGCTCAGCAGCGCGTCCCACTCCCGGCCCCAGATGACCTTGATGACGTTCCAGCCGGCGCCGCGGAAGAACGACTCCAGCTCCTGGATGATCTTGCCGTTGCCGCGCACCGGGCCGTCGAGGCGCTGCAGGTTGCAGTTGATGACGAAGGTCAGGTTGTCCAGGCCTTCGTTGGCCGCCACCTGGATCAGGCCGCGCGATTCGGGCTCGTCCATCTCGCCGTCGCCGAGGAACGCCCACACGTGCTGATCGGAGGTGTCCTTGATGCCGCGGTCGTGCAGGTAGTGGTTGAACCGGGCCTGGTAGATGGCGTTCATCGGGCCCAGACCCATGGAGACCGTGGGGAATTCCCAGAAGTCGGGCATCAGGCGCGGGTGCGGATAGGACGACAGACCGTGCCCCGGTCCGCCGTGGCTGTACTCCTGGCGGAACCCGTCGAGCTGATCCTCGCCGAGGCGGCCCTCGAGGTACGCGCGGGCGTAGATGCCGGGGGAGGCGTGGCCCTGGATGAAGATCTGGTCGCCGCCGCCGGAGTGGTCCTTGCCGCGGAAGAAGTGATTGAAGCCGACCTCGTACATCGCCGCCGAGGAGGCGTAGGTCGAGATGTGGCCGCCCACACCGATACCCGGACGCTGCGCGCGGTGCACCATGACCGCGGCGTTCCAGCGGATCCAGGCGCGGTAGCGGCGCTCGACCTCTTCGTCGCCGGGGAACCAGGGCTCGTTCTCGGTGGGGATCGTGTTGACGTAGTCGGTCGAGGTCAGCGACGGGATCGCGACGTGGCGCTCACCGGCGCGTTCGAGCAGGCGCAGCATCAGGTAGCGCGCGCGGCCCGGACCCTCGCGGTCGAGCATCGCGTCGAAGGACTCCAGCCACTCGCTGGTCTCCTCCGGATCGATGTCCGGTAGGTAGGACGCCACCCCCTCGCGGATCACGCGCACACGAGCCCCGGCCGGTCGTGTGCTTGCCGACTCCGCGCCGGTGGGGGCGCCGGTGGCGTTGGAACTCGACGACATCGGGTGCATCAGATCTGTCAAAATCAAAGCTCCTCGTACAGGGGTGGACAAGCGGATGGCTCTAACCCCGGGTAGCCGCGGATGGCGGCTATCCGTCACGCAGTTCTGGGGCGCATCTCACATCCTTGTCGATGATGCGTCCCAGGTCATCATGTCAGCCGGAAATCCAGTACCGTTCTCCAGGCGACCGCGATGCCTGTGCCGCCCCGCCGGGCACCGCGTACGCCCCCAGATGAACCACCGCCGAGGGATCGAGAAGCGGGGAGGACGATGAAACTGCTGAACCCACGTGGGTTCGGATTGGCGTGCGCGACTGTGGCGGTCGGCACGGGACTAGTGGTAGCCGGATGCTCCAGCTCAATCCACGGTACCGCGACCGTGAACCAGGCGGACGCATCCGCGTTCCGGACCGAGATGGCGTCGTCCTCGGCGGCGGCCACCTCCTCGCAGAAGGCGGCGGCGGAGTCGAAGGCCGTCAGCGAGAACTGCGCTCCGTTCCGCGATATGGCCGGAGCGGCGACGACCAAGTACAACGAGTTCGTCGACGCCCACGACGCCAACGCGCCGGACCAGGACGCCAAGCGCGACACCTCCGCACAGACCTGGGAGGACGCCGCGCACACCGTGGAGACTCGACTGCAGGCCTCGGGCCCGGCGCTACCGGCGGACCTGGCGCAGAAGTTCACCGCCTACGCGGTGGCGGCGCGGGAGCTGGCGGGCGAGGCCCGCAAGATGACCTACACCGCGCCCGTCGGTCCGCTCAACGACGCCAGCAAGAAGGTCAACGACGCGTTCGCCGCGGTGCGCGATGCCTGCCCGGCGCGCTGAGGCCGCGGCGCACCCGAACGTCCCGTCCGGTCTTCGACAGGCCGTCGACCGGGATTCGCCGCAGCTCCGGGGCTTCGGGTGGCGGCTGTTCACGCGACATTTCGGAGACCAAATGGGCGGATCGGCTTGCGCTGCGGCCGATAACCATGTTCGCTTGCAACTATCTATTGTCGGCAGTTGAGGAGGACACCACCGTGGTCGCCGCGGCGGACGCGCAGAACAACGCTCAGAAGCTTGGCATTTCACACGGAATGGTGGTTCAAGAGCTGGGCTGGGATGAGGACACCGACGACGGCCTGCGGTCGGACATCGAGGAGGTTATCGGCTCCGAGATGGTCGACGACGACACCGATGAGGTGGTCGACGCCGTCGTGCTGTGGTGGCGGGACGGGGATGGCGACCTGGCCGACGAGCTGATGGATGCGATCGGCCCGCTGTCCGACGACGGTGTCATCTGGGTGCTCACCCCCAAGACGGGCCGGCCCGGCCACGTCGATCCGAGCGAGATCGCCGAGTCGGCGCCGACCGCGGGTCTGACATCCACCACGCCGGTCAGCCTGGGGGTGTGGACCGGGACCAAGCTCATGCAGCCCAAGACGCCCTCGAAGCAGCGCTGACCGATCGCTCGACTAGGGTTGTGACCGAGTGGGACCGTGCCGCCCGCTTACTGCGCTGTCCGCTGTGACAGCCGTGCTCGCGTGCGGCCACCGATCACAGGAGGACTGCGCATGCCGCTCGAAGAGGGCACGGTCGCACCGGATTTCACGCTGCGGGACCAGAACAACCAGGACGTGCGCCTGGCGGACTACCGCGGGCACAAGAACGTCCTGATCGTCTTCTACCCGTTGGCGTTCACCGGCATCTGCCAGGGCGAGCTGTGCAAGGTGCGGGACGAGCTCCCCAAATTCCAGAACGACAACGCCGAGATCCTCGCGATCTCGGTGGGCCCGCCACCCACGCACAAGATCTGGGCGGCGGAGCAGGGCTATACCTTCCCCCTGCTGTCGGACTTCTGGCCGCACGGCGCCGTAGCCCAGTCCTACGGCGTCTTCAACGAGAAGTCCGGCTTCCCGAACCGCGGCACCTTCGTCGTGGACAAGGACGGCATCATCCGCTTCGCCGAGATGAACGGCCCCGGCGAGCCCCGTGACCAGGCGGCTTGGGAGAAAGCGCTCGCTGCATTAGATTCATAACCCGCTGCGTCGCCACCCTTCGGCAACCCAGCACCTGCCCCGCCGCTCCCACGGCGCGGGCCCGGGCGTATAGCTCAGTGGTAGAGCACTGGTTTTACACACCAGCGGTCGGGGGTTCGAACCCCTCTGCGCCCACTCGGTTCTTGCAGGTCGGGGACTTCTGCGGGGGATTATCGGGTGGCCCTAGTTTGAATCTGGCCGGCGAAGTGGCCAGGAACCGGCCAACGTGCGGTGGCTACGTTCCCGAAGCCTTGTCGCTGAACAGTGCGTCGCCCGCTCCGGCGAGGGCTTCCTTGTAGGGGTGGGCATAGACACGACGCGGCCCTGCCTGATTTCTACGGTGCCGGCGGTGACGTCCACCGCGTCTCACTTGAGGCCCATGATCTCCGAGCGGCGGAGTCCGCACAGTGATAGCAGGAACAGTGCGTACAAGCGGTGCGAGCGCACGTGCTTGCGGAATCGGCGGCTGTCGTCGCGGGTCCACACCTGGAGGTCTTCGGTCCGCACTGTGGGGCGACGAACGTGCCGGGCGACGTTGCGGGGCAGGATGTTCTGCTGCACAGCGTCTTCGAGTGCTGCTGCCAGCTGGACCAGCATTGTGGTCACCGTCTGCTCGGAGACGTCTTCGGGTTCCGGTGCTGGCGGGGTTCTCGGCGCCAGCGTGTACAGGCCTCGGCGGACGCGGGTGAGGTGGCCGGACCGGGTGAAGGCGGGTGAGGTACTGGCTGGCGTTGGGCCCGAATTTCTCGACTACTTCCGAAGATCGGACGCCGTCCGGGTGGCTGCTCGTGAATTCGAGGATGGCGGTGGCGGTTTCGCTAGTGGCTTGTGACCGCTGCGCTCCTCGGTCAGACGCCAATCCACCAGGTCGTCGAGATGCTGTTTGGTGAGTTTCTGCAGCGGTAGGTTGCCGAGTCGGCGGGTCACCGGCTTCAGCGCGTTGCGGGTAGCCTCCAGCGTGACGCGGCGGACATCCCGCCTGCCGTCCAACCAGTTCTTCAGGTACTCGCCGACCGTGATCGTGGTGCGAGGGGCATAACGGCCCTCGGCGACTTCGGTTGTGATCCGGCGGTATTCGCGCCGTGCCTCCTTGAGCGTCGAGTAGGTGAACCGCTGTCGCTCGCGGGTGCCGTCCGGTTTGGCGCCGACATCGACGCGAACCAGTAGCTCTTGGCGCCGTTGCCGGCGGTGTGGGAGTTGATCGGTTCGGACCATCTCGAGCGTCACGATTCGGTTGTCATGGTTGTGTATCTCCTTGTCTGGGTACGTTTTTCGGCTTTCCGGTGAGTTCTCCAGGGGTGAGGATCCTCCTTTCCCGTGCCTTGGCGAGCCACCACCGCACGGTGTCGGGGCGGGGTTGCTTCTTCGGTTCTGGTTCGACGCAGGCGGCGACGTATTCCGGGATCGGCTCAGAAGTTCACGCCGTACTTCGCTGCCAACATCCCCACCTGGGATGTCATCCCCACCGACGCCCAGTACGGGGACATCCTGCAATGGGTTGCCGGATGGTCCGTCGATGACCAGGAATCCGGATACCTCACCGAACCTAAAAAGATCGCCCTCGCGATCTGCGGCGAACCGTAATCGTCAGCGGCGCTGCGCGATTGCGGCCCGAAGCGCCGACAGCGCACCGCGCAGCGCCAACCCGGCCGCGACCAGTGGAGTCAGCAGAATCCATGGGCGATGCCGGTTGTAGTCGGTGTAGAACCGCAGCGCCGAGCGGTGGTGATTGAACACCTTCCGGAACGGGGCGTGTCGGGTGCTGCCACCCTCTCGATGCCGGATCTCGACGTCCGGATCTAGCACCACCCGATACCCCGCTCGGTGCATGTCCAGCGCGATCTTGACCTCTTCGAAGTACATGAAGTACCGCTCGTCGTACCCGCCGACTGCTTCGAAGGCGGACCGTCGGAACAGCATGCAGCAGCCGGAGATCCAATCGACGTCGCTGACCACCTCGACTGGTCGGCCAAAGTAGGCGACGGTCGCGGGATTGGACTTCCACACCGCTCCGAGCAGCGCATGGATGATGCCGACGGCGACGCCGGGGAACTTCCGGCCGGTCGGGTACGGCCTCCCGTCCAGCTGAGCGATTCGTGGCCCGATCAGCCCGACCCGGTCGTCGGTCGTGGCCGTGTCGACCAGCCGAGCGATCGCTCCTGGCGAGAGCACCGTGTCGGGGTTGGCCACGAGGATCCACTCACCGGAACCTTTCGCAGCGCCTTGATTGATCGCGCGGGTCAGGCCGAGATTCTCGCTGTTCCGGATAACGGTTCCGCCGTGCTGCTCGACCACGTCGGCGCTGTCATCGGCCGACGCGTTATCGACGCAGATCACGTTGAGAGTGAGCGGTTCGACCGCCGCGTGGAGCGTCGGCAGGAACCTTGTCAGGTCTTCCGCGCTGTTGTAGGTGACGAGGATCAGGTCGACAGTCTTCTCGTCGGGGCTGGGCATGCGGGCGAATCTATCAGTCGCGTCCCGGCGGTGTGTTTGGCATGACTGACAGTGGCAGATACTAGGCGTGCCACATGGAGGATCATTCTGGTGGATGCGCCGGGCTCTGAGTTCGTATGGTTGACGGCGCGGGTCATCTCATCGGTCTATTCGGCGGTGAGTGGATCCAAGTCGGCGCGTGGGCCGTCCTAATAGTGCGAAGATGACCTGATCTAGTGAGGGGGACTATGGCGGATCCTGTGGAAATCACGCCGGAAGATGTGCACGCCGCGGCGGACTGGCTGGAGGCGTCGGCGCGGGAGTTCGGTACCGATCTCGGCAATCTGATGCGTGAGGTGCGGTCGTTCGTCGGTGGCGACTGGAACGGGCCAGCGGCCGGCACGCACGGCGAGGCGTGGGACGAGTGGGAGCAGGGTGCTCGCCAGGTCGTCACCGGTCTCGAACACGATGCCGCGGCACTGCGCCAGGCTGCGAGCAGCTTCCGCAGGACCGAGCAGGGCAGCGCTGCATCGATCACTGCGACCGGATCCGGGACGGTGTAGATGAGCGGCAGCGACTTCCGTGTCGATCTGGCCGGGATGCAGTCGCTGGTCGACCAGGCCGGCGATCTCGAGAAGCGGATCGAGGACCGGCTCCGCGACATCCAGGCCCGCGTCGCTGAGCTGCACATCGGCTGGTCCGGCCAGGCCGCCGAGGCGCACCGCGCCGCCAGCGCGGAATGGGCGACGGGCGCGGCCGAGATGAATACCGCACTTGCTGAGCTGCGTGCCGCGCTGGATTACGCGCGATCGGTCTATCAGCAGGCAGGGCTGACGAACGTCGGGATGTGGCCGGGATGACCGCGCCGACAGTGCCGCTCATCGTGCACCGGGCCGACGAATACCATTCGGCCGGTGAGGTTTTCGGGCAGATGTCCGCCGATGCGGTCACCACCCACTCCTCGCTCGTGACCGTGCTGACCGCGTATGCGGGCATGGCGGGCAGCGACAGCGTCGGCGCGCAGTGGGCGGCCGGCTACGACGAAGCCGCCCAGCTTGCGATCTCGACGTCATCACAGCTGGCGACCTCGTGCGGCCAGATCCGGGACCTGATCGTCGTCGGCGCCCACAATCATCAGGTCGCCGAGGCGGCCGCGGACCGCCGTGACCTGCCACCGCCACCGGAGCCGCCGCTGTCGGTGCCGTTGTGCCTGCCCGAGGACGCACCGGCGGCGGCCGGGGACGGGATCCCGGAGCCGTTCGGCTGGTCGTTCGTCAAGGATGCCGTCGGCTTCGGGTGGCCGAACGGGCACCAGGATCAGCTCAATGCGGCCAAGACTGCCTGGCACACGGCCGCTGCGGATTACCGCACTATCGCCGGTCAGACACCGCAAGCGGTGGAACTGCTGGCAAATCAGCAGTCTCCTGAGATCGAGATCGCGGTGACCACCTGCCAGGACCGGCAAGGCGACCTCATTGCCCTCGCTGATGCCTGTCAGATTCTCGGTGATTCCTGTGGCGAGTACGCGACTCATCTCGATGAGGCGCATCACCGGATCCTCGACGAACTCAAAGACCTCGTCGTCGAAACCGTCGCTGCCGAAGCGGCTTTCGCGGTATTGATCCCGTTCACCGGATCGCTGTCCGAGTGGGTCGGCAACTCGGCACTGGCGGGTCGCATCGCGATGAAGACCCGCCGCATCGCGACCATCATCGGAGAATTGGCCACCAAGGCAGCCCAGATCGTCACCGCCGCGATCAAGCCGCTTGTCGAGCGCCTTAAACCACTGTTCGAACGTGTCCGCAAATGGGTGGATGAAGCCAAGACGAAACTGTCAAAGGACGGTGGCGGCATCAAACCGGCGGGCTTCAACTGGGAGAAAATCAGTGGGATCGTCCGTGACGCCAAGAACGGAAAAGGCAACTTCGGTGTCGGCAGCGGCACCGCACAGGAAGCAGAAGTGGCAGGCAGGTCGTGGGTCGGCCCGAATGCTAAGCTCTCCTCAGACGGAAAAACGCTGGTGAGCGAGGACGGTCTACGCCAATTCAGGCCTCCGAGTTTCAAGCCGAATCTTGGAATGTATCAATCCAATTTCGAATGGAGGAATGTTCCCAATGGTCGATGGCAGGGCAACGGCCACATGGATGTCACGGACTTGCCATGAAGCCTGAACTGAAACGTCTCCACAGTCCCGACGCGGATCTGACCAGCGGTGACTTGCCTGCGGATGCGCTGTTCGTGCAGCTGATGATCGGCCCCGAGGACTCACCGGGCGAAGAGTCGTTCGACGTCATGGTGTGTACACCGGAATCCCGGGATACCGTAGTCGATCCAGCTGATCCGGAGTCGGGGGAATACCTGTTGGTGGTCGATCGGATCGATGCTGATCTGATCGAGAGGCAGGTGCGTGAATACCTGCAGGGCCTGGAAGCGTCGACGTGGCAGGAACTTGCGCAGAAGATCGGGAAGCTTGGGAAGTGGGAATTCCAGGACTACCAGCCGTGACCGTATCGATGGGCGATTTCGAATAGCTGATTTCGTCCACCGCTTCGCTCAGGCTCCCTCGCGGGGCCGATTTCGTTCCTTGTGCCTTGGGGGCACCGGATGCTCGAACTTCGCCACCTATTCTGATAGATCGGCCGCCTATGACAGATATTCAGCAATGGGAGCAGCAGCTCCAGCAGGAACTGAACGAGATCCGCAGCAGCAGCCGGCAACTCGCCAAGGCCGTGGCAACGGTTCGGGGCCGCGGGGAGGTGCGTGGCGTCGTCGTCGAGGTGAACGTCGACGGCGACATCACTGACCTGCAGATCGCCCCGGGAGCGCTGCGGTGGACCAGCAGCCAACTCACCACAGCGATCGTCGACTGCCATCGCAAGGCACGGACCGAAGCCCAGAGCAGAGTCAAGCGTCTTGCCGCCAAAGCGGATCCCCGCATCCGGGATCAACTCCAGCAGCCACACAGCGGAGGGGATCGGCCGGAGGCCGACCGCAGTCCGAAGACGGAGGAGGAGATCCAAGCCGCGGATGACGCGTACTTCGAACGCATGAACCGCGGTGCTTGGAGGCAGTGATGGCAGGATTCGTAGGGTCGTGGTAGCACGGGACTTGCCGCAAATTGGATGACGGCAGCCGCTTCGTCGTGATCAAATGCGCTGACCTTCTGCCAACATGGGGCCACAGATCTCGCTCAAGCGCGGTCGAGGTTCGCTGAGGCGATGGCACACGTTGAAGCAGAGCAGTTACGCATTCACTGGAACCGGTGAGTCACACTGTTGAGTCCAGAGACTTTGATGTACCCCCGGGACTCTCCGGGGCGGTCCGTCCCCGCCCTGGCTAGCTCCTCGATTGTGGTGGATTGTGCTGCCGGAGCTCGTACCGTCGCGATACCGTCGTCATGGGACGATCGGAGGGGGATCGCATGAAACACACCGGCTTTGGCGGGCTTGTATCCACAGATACATGGCAACGGTTAGTCGACGGCGGTGCGCCTCGCCGCTTCCAGCCGGGCGAGTGCATCGTCCGCCAAGGGGAACTTGGGACACATGTTGTCTTGCTGGTCAACGGAACGGTGAAGGTCGCGAGATCTGAACGGAATGGGCGTGAAATCCTTCTTGCGTTGAGGGGACGTGGTGAGGCGCTAGGGGAGATGTCCGTGCTGGACGGTGGGGGCCGATCAGCGAGCGTCATCGCGGTCGGCGTATGCGACACTGCCATCCTCACGGCAGACAGGTTCCAGAAGCTCATCGACGAACTCGACCTGTCCGCCGTCCTCCTACGGCACGTTCTTGGTCGGTACCGCGAGAGCGAGGAGCTTCACGCCGAAGCTCTGGATCTGCAGCCTGCAGAGCGGATTGCGCGGTGTCTCCAGCGCCTCGTCGCTGTAACTGGTCCAGAACTCAACCTAACTCAGGGAGACCTGGCCAAGGCGGTGGGGCTGGCGCGGTCCACCCTCGCTTCCGAGATCGCGGTGTTACGCCAAGCGGGGGTGGTCGACACCCAATACGGTCGTCTGATGGTTCGCCACCCTGAGAGCTTGCGCACGTGGCGTGGATCACACGATCCTTTGTCCGGCAGCGGACATTCTTCCTGAGCCAAACCAGGCATGGTCGAGATGTCGGTTTTCGTCGAGAGGAGTCCAGTCATGCAGGCTTACCAGAAACCTTCGTCCTTCGGCATTATCGCTGTCGATGCGGTCGGCTACACGCGCAACCAAGGTAGGCAACTACCGGAAGTTAGCCGTGGGATTATGGAGGCAGTTGAGATCTCGTTTGGTCGAGCCGGCCTTGGTGCGCTGTGGGAGCCCGAGAATATACGTGGGGACACCGGAGATGGCTGTTTTGTTACTGTTCCCGAGAACTATTCATCCTTCCTGGTTCCGATGCTGTCAGATCTGCAGCATGTGCTGGAGGAGCGGGCAGTCGACACGGCGTACAACCAAAATTTGCTGCGGCTTCGGGTGGCGCTCGGATTCGGATCCGTACCCGACGAGCCGAGAGCTGAAGCTGTCAATGACACATTCCGGCTACTCGATTCTGACGTGATAAAGGCAGAGGTTGAAGCGGCGCATCCGCATGTAACACTCGTATTCGGAATTCTATCGGAAAGATACTTCAAGGAGATCGTTACCCTCGGCTATTCAAATATGCATCCTGCTGAGTTTCGTCCAGTCGAGGTAGTGATACCAAATAAAGAATTTGCGCAGCGCGCATATATGTATGTTCCCCGGCCCTCGATCAGTTCGAGATCATCGACGTCCACTGGAAATGCCAAACAATTTACTCTGCAGGATGCTTCTAGGGTGGACCAGTCTAGTTTGCCAGTGGCTTCTGGCCCCGTCAGCACCTTTAATGGCCCAGTGACTCAGAGTAACGTGGGTACAACGTCCAATCCTCAGGTTCTTATTCAATCGAGCATCGATGATCCGAAGGGGGAGTGGCAGTCGTGACATTCACTTCGCACTATCACGGTCCGGTGGATATGGCGATCACCGGGAACGTCTACTTCCTGTCGAAAGCGATTGCATCGCACGAAATGAACGACCAAACGGTCGATCGGTTGCGCAAACTCTATGTTCCGGTGCCGGAGTGGACCCAAGCGACCTCGCAATTCGATCCCAATTCGGGTCGGCGAACGATCGCTCTTGTGGGAGGGGCGAATAGTGGTCGTCGTATTACGGCAGTAAACCTGGCAGTAAACAACCGTCTGACGCCGAGAGACGCAGTGCCGGATCCTGAGCAGGCATCTGCTACCCCAATGATGCAACCTGGTTATGCATACATCCTCAGCTTGGACAATCTCAGGGATGTTCCTTCGAGTGCTGTCGAGGAATCAGTGCGAGTTTTTCACGGCGCGCTCCCGAATGGTGCTGCGCTGATCGTCCGAGCACAACCGCGTACGTGGGATTTCTTGCGTCTCCATGACCTCGCAATCCCGCGCGTATCTGTCACTCCAACTGATCAGATAGCTACAATCTTCCGACGAAGCCTTCTGAATGAGGAAGATAAAGAGCCTATCATGCCTTGGTGGCATGGTTCTAGACTTATTAACCACCTCGAAGGAAGGAGTCCGGAGGAGGCGGTACGCCTCGCTGACATTGTAAGGTCTCTGATCGGTGTTTCTGGGGATCAGGACGATCTTATTTCCGAGGCTTTGGATGTCTTCACGAATTGGAAGACTGAAATAGAGATCTTCTTCTCAGAGACTCTTGAGGAGCGTCACGTCGACAAGCGTGCTCTGATGATCGCGGCGTGCATCCTTGATGGCGCGCCCGCTCAAGTAATATTTAATGCTAAGGAAGCACTTCTTGATAAAATAGGGTTGACCTCTAGAGATGGCAAAGGATTGCTAGGGCATGGAGTGTCCGGTCAACTTGACGAATTGAAAGCATCTAGGGGAGAAAGAGATATTTACAGGCTTCGCCCTGGCTACTCGGCTTCCTTCTTGTCGTACACATGGCGGGATCGGCCGACACTTCGGCCAACCTTGCAGCAATGGATGGAAGTAACAGCTACAAGCCAATATCCTCAGCCCGCCTATGCTCTCGCTTCGTTGGCGCTAGAATTCAAAGACGCGGAAGCCCTTGCAAGAGCGGTTGAGTTTTGGTCACAGACCGCCGGAATGGAAGATATAGCGATCGATATTTCCGGGGCGGCAGCCATGAGTGAGGAAATTGGCCGGGAGATACGGCGAACGTTGTATGGCTGGGCGAAATCGCCGACGGACTTCCGATCTCACCTAATAGCCGGAGTATGCTCCGGCCCAATGGGGAGAGCATATCCTCAGATTGCTTTGACACGTCTCCGATTGATGGCAGAAAAAGGTAATGAATTTAGTAGACAAGAAGCCGCGCGGGCGCTTGTCGCTCTGGCCTCCGATGAAGATTTGAGGCGAACTGTACTAGATCAAGCTAACATCTGGACATATGCAGATGGCGGCCATCGTACTCGCCTTGGTCTGGATACTCTTTTGTTAATGGCTCGGAATCACTTGCTTGTTCCACCTCCTTGTGACGATAGTGACATGTATGCGAGCACGTGGCTGATCCTGCTCACCAACCCGGAAACCGCAAGTATAGCTTTCGAGGCGGTGATCTCTTGGATGGAGAAGTGCGCTCGTGCCGAGTCTGATCCGCAAGTTTTCATTTCGGTTATCGAGAAGGTTCTGACCGACAATCAAGGTATTGCGCCGGTAGCTCGCGTTGCCTGGGCGACAAAAGATATTCTTCGCGACCAGATCCGATATATAGAAGGTCCGACAATTATCGATAGAATCGAGCATTTATTGGCGGATCGCGATCCTATAATGGAACGGCTGATAGACCAGAAGAATTCTAGGGTGATGGGAATGCCATGAAACCATGGCGCTTTCGTCGATTTCAGACCGTGTTTTCATGTCGTATCAGCAGTATGCGTGATGGCGCCGTCTTCAATGCCGAACTCCTCGCAAACTGGCGACAGCCGCGGTCGAGCAGGGGACTCACAAACGAAGTTCGAGACCACCTGGTTCGTGAAGCAAATGCTATTTGCAAGAAGTATTCGGTCCTAGATTATGAGCGCGCAGAAATAGAGCTTTCGATACACCTTTCCGTTAATTCTACTATTCGGGGCTTGGATTTGACACTCAGCGAGGTGACCGCCCGGCTAACACCTGAACCCTGTAGTCTCGCAATGGAAGAGCAACTGTTGAATGAAAGGCGAGAGCAGTACCTACGGGCCGAACAACGTCGTCTACAGTTAGAGGATATGGCCCACCTGCGAAGCGAGATATTCAGCGATCCACGGATGGCGCGCCTATGGTATCTAGATGGTCGGCCTGACAAGTTTTTCGACTTGTCGGAGAAGGGCGCACAGTTCGATGACGTCGTTTGGCAACTAACAGGGGAATTGAACCAAAATGATTATCAGAAGTTGCTGCAGCTGATTCTCGATTTCTTTCAGAACATGGATGTTGGTACGCGAAACTTTATGATCGACAGATTGATTACGTTCTTCCGCATACATGGATCGAATGATCTAGCGGAAGAGGCGAAAGGGTTGTTCGAGCATTCTGAAACCGTCGAGTTCGAACAGTAGGATGTGAAGGCCAATGCCTTGGCCTGTGCAAATATTACGGAGCTGCAAGTCGCTTCCGATGGTGACGCAGGTTGGGAGGTTTCACGGATGGACCAGCCCAGGATCAGGGCGAGGTTAGCTGTTCTTGCTTGCCACCGGACGCCGACTAAAGAGGCAGGGTCGTCGTCGTGACCGTGTTCGATGTGCGTGCCGGGCCGCAGCCCTGCGACCGTGGTTGCCACATCGGGACCACCCCGTCTGGTGCCACCCTCGACCTGTCTTTTGAGATGGCCGAGAAGTGGCCAAGACCCGGACGAACGAGCCGTAGCCAGGCGGATAGCGCGGACAACACAATGGCCCTGAACTGGACGAACCTCCACCACCCGGACCCCACAGAAGTCCCCACCCGCCTTTACCCACCAGCCGTCGGGCGTTCGAACCCCTCTGCGCACACTTGGATTCGTGCTGGAGCCCCGGTTTCCTGCCCCCACCTCTGGCTGGGTCAAGGTAGGCGGGCGTAGATGTACATGTCGCGGGGGTGGCCGTTGATTTTCTGCCAGCGGCGTAGTAGGGCTTCGCGGTGGTAGCCGGCTGATTCGGCGGTTCGCCAGGAGGGTTCGTTGGTGGGTTCTACGAATAGTTCGAGTCGGGAGATGTCGGGGTGGGTCGATGCCCAGGTGCTGAGGGTGCGGAGTGCTCGGGTGGCGTAGCCGTGGTGGCGGCGGCGTTGGAGGACCCAGTATCCGATGGAGGCTCGGCCGTGGTCGATGTTTCGGCGCCACAGCCCGATCTGGCCTACGGCGGTGTCGGTTTCGGGGTTGGCGATCGCGAACGACCAGCCCTGGCCGGTGATCGCTCGCTGGTGCTGGCGCTGGATGAAGGCGAGGGCGTCGCGGTGGTTGCCGCGTGCGACCACGGTCGTATTCCGCGGGATCGTCGGGTCCCGTCCCGCCTCGACGATGCTGCTCGCGTCGGCATCGGCGAAGGGCCGCAACCGAATCTGCTCGTCCTCTAGTACTGGCACTGTCAGCAGGATCATGCCCTCGACTCAACGCGCGACGGCAGGGCTGTGCAACCGAGTTCCGAGCAACCGAGTTCGATGAGGTGCGCGATCGGGCGGGGCCTGGTGTCCTGGTGTGCAGGGAGGAGAGTGGTCGTCATGTGGGATCCGTACCCGCGTCCGAGTACGCGAGACGATGTAGGGCCCCGCGACAATAGAGGGCATCGTGTTGCGTCGGTGATTGCCGGTATCGGCGGAACTGTCTCGGGTCTGTTCTGGCTGCTGACCGTACACATGGTGCTCGAGTCACGGCTGTCCAGCGACCCCGCCGTGGATCCGCACGGCTACGCGATGATTTTCGGCACGATTATGGCTGTACCGATGGCCGCCGTCACGGGTTTGGGTCTGGTGGCAGCCGTCCCGCGGGCACACCGGGCACCAGCCGCGGGCATCGTGATTCCGATACTGGTGCTCACCACTTTCGTGCTGTTCGTCGCTGTGGCCACCGAATAATTCCCCGACGCCCCGGACGCCCGATTCCCCGGCCCTCCGTGTGGTCGCCGACGTGCTCAGCTGATCACGTGCGGCCGACCCGATCCATTCCGTCGGGATCGTCCTCGCCGCGGGTGGGTTCGGTGGGTGGCTGGGGCAGCGCTCGGCTGTAGATGCGGGCCTGTTTCTCGCGTTCGGTGGTGAGTTCGGTGCGACGGGCGGCCATGGCTTCGGCCGGTGACTCGCCCGTGGTGAGTGCGGTGGTCAGCGCCAGGGCGTCTTCGATGGCCTCGCGGGCGCCGCGGGCGGCGGCGGGGCTGACGGCGTGGTCGGCGTCTCCACACAGGATGACCCGTCCGGCCGGCTGGCGGGCGTTGTGCAACGGGACATTTCGGCAGTTGGCGACGTGCACGGTGGCGGTGGCTTCCAGGAGGGCGCCGATGAGTCCGGCCGCGCCTGGGTCGGCGGAGTGGATCGTCTCCGCCCACGCGGCGGCAGGGTGGGCGCCGACGTCGTCCACGGAGATCGGGTCGCGGGTGATGCGGGTGAACCAGTACACGGTGTTCTCGGTGCGCAGGTGCCCGAAACTGGCCAGCGGCAGCGGGCCGTCGCCGAGGGTGCCGTGAAAGTGCATGACGGTGGGGTCGTCATCGAGTGGCACCGGACGGGTGGTGGTGCCGTAAATGACGATCTGGCCCGCGTAGACGGCGGTGCGGGTCGGCTCCAGGCGGGTACGGGCCAGGGAGTCGATGCCGTCGGCGGCGATGATCAGGTCGTCGGTCGGGAGTTCGCCGTCGGTGCCCCACAGGGTTCCGGTTTCGGTGTCGATATCGGTGGCGGTGTGTCCGTAGCGAATGTCCGCACCGGCCGCGAACTCGGTGAGTACCCGCATGAGATCGCCGCGCGGGTAGAGGCGATGGCCGCGGCTGGGGGCGGCGTCGCGTCCGGGCGGCAGATAGTGGAAGCCGAATCCTCCGGGCATCGGGTGCGATACCGCGTCGAGGGCTCCGCGGGGTACGCCCAGGTCCGCGAGGGCTTGCTGGGCGTAGCCGTCGAGCACCATGAAGGCACCGGCGGCGGGCGCGGGGTGCCGTTCGTAGACAGTGACCGGGTGCTGACGTTGCGCGAGTGCGCCGCCGAGTACGGTACCGGCGATACCGCCGCCGAGGATGGTGACCATGGATCTCCTAGCGCTGGTGGATGAGTCGTCGGCACCGAGTTCGCGACCGAGGCGGTCGGGTGGACGACGTCGGCGCGCCCGGATCGTTCACCATCTCCGCCGTCCAGCGCAACCATATCGCTGCCAGCGGTACAAGGTCGTCAGCGTCGGAAAAGTCGGCCTACCGATGCGGTCACGGCGCTCCGGGGCGACCGGCGCGGAAGAGTGCTTCAGCCGATCGGGCCCGTCGTCGTCAGCTCGGCGTCGGTGTTGCGCGCTCGCTCCGCCGATCTGCCACTGCCCCTGGACGATTCGCCGAACCGGCGCACGCTCGGCGGCTGGATCAGCTGGTGGCTGTCGCAGACGATCATCGGGCAGGGGGCGCGATACATCAGGTTCTGGCTCATCGAGCGCGACAGCATGCCGGTCAGGCGGTTGCCGCCGCGGTCGCCCGAGACCACCAGCTGCGCGTTACCCGCCCGTGCGGCCCGCGTCCGGGCCGAGGCGTCCGGTTCGACGACGTTCGTGACGCGCACGTTCGGGTACTGGCGCTGCCATCCCGCGACGAGTTGCTCGGCGCGCACGGCGTTGCGCTGCTGCGGTGACAGGCGCGCGGATTGCCGCCGGGGCGGTGCCGCGCCGCGCATGGCGATCACGTCGACATCGAGCAGTTCGGCCAGTTCGAAGGCGTTGCCGATCGGACCCGTACCGACCGAGGCGCCCAGGTCCACCAGCACCGGGCGCCGGTCCGACAGCGGCTCGTCGACGCGGCCGTGCCATACGGCGACGGGGCAGTGCGACTTCTCGGCGACCCGTTCGGCGGTCGATCCGGTCAGCAGGGTCGGCAGGCGGCGGGCGTCGGGGCCGGCCACCACGACCATGCGGGCATCGGCACTGGTGGCGACGAGTTCGCGGACCGGGTCGCCGACCCTGGGCAGTTGCCGAATCGACAGGCTCGGCTGGTCGCGCTGGACGACAGCGGCTACCCGCTCGGCCCGCCGTCGTGCCACCGACGAGAACGTCCGCAGCAGATCCCGCTCCGCCCGGCCTCCGGCCGCCACCGGATAGTCGGGGGCCGGTACGGCGCTGACCAGCAGGAGCGAAGTCCGCTCGCGCGCGGCGAGGTCCGCGGCCCAGCGCGCGGCGGGTATCGCGGACGGGCTGTCGTCGACTCCGACGACGATCGGTCGATCGTTGTGCCGGTCCATCACTACTCCACCTCGCTTCGGATCGATCTTCGAACGGTGCTGCTTCGGGCCATGCGAGGACGCCGCCGAGTAGCCGTCGGCGTACCGCATGAGGTTGGACAGCTCGCGCATATCCGATGGTTTGACGAATAGGCCTGCCGAACCGGGTGTTTCGACCTGCCTGGCGTCGACCGCATGCCTCCGCCTGCAGCGGATCATGATCAAGTTCTGCGCTCGCGGTACCCACGCTAACCTCGCGGCAAACCTCCCGCCATGCATAAAAGCCCCCCGAGATCGTGATTTGCACCACCGTCCTGACCTGCCGGCGGAGGAAGTGCCGGCCTCGGTGACGCGTCCGGACCATTCGGACGTTCTGGCTCTGCTGTCGGGGTTCAATTCCGTCGCAGTGCGAGGAAGATCGTGGTTCCTCCCGAAATCGGAACGACGTTCGCGGACTACATCGTCGACGGGGACGGCCCGCCGCGGATCGTTGTGCGGCGCAGGTGGCAAGGGGTGCGGTGGGGGCGGCCGATACAGTCGGGGTGGGCCCGGAGGGCCGATCGAGGTTCGGACCGACACCGTGAGGAGCTGCCGTGGATGTGTCCCGTCCCCGCCCGAGTGCCGATGCTGTGGCCGGGGTCGTCGCTGCGCTGGACGGTCTCGGGATCGGGGTCGACGACAGTGCGTTGACGCGCTCGCTGTATTCGTCGGATGCGTCGGTTTATCGGGTGTCGCCGGGGGCGGTGGTGTTTCCGCGTCGCGGCGAGGACGTCGAGGCGGTGGTGGCCGCGTGTGCCGCGAACGGCGTGCCGATCACGAGTCGCGGGGCGGGAACGTCGATCGCGGGTAACGCGATCGGAACCGGGATCGTCCTCGATCACAGCCGTTATCTCGATTCGGTGCTGACCGTGGATGCCGAAAGCCGTTCGGCGCGTGTGCAACCCGGTGTCGCACACGCCAGCCTGCAGCGCAGTGCGGCGCCGCACGGCCTGCGTTTCGGCCCGGATCCCTCGTCGCACTCGCGGTGCACGATCGGCGGGATGATCGGCAACAACGCCTGCGGGTCGCGGGCGCTGGGGTACGGGCGGACCAGCGATAATGTGCGCGGGCTGCATGTGCTCACCGTGGCCGGGGAGCATCTGCGACTGGGCAGTCTCGCCGGGCCCGATGCCGCCGCCCCGGCGGTGCTGGAGTCGCTGCGGACCACGGTGGGTGGCTCGCTGGCCACGATCAGGTCCGAGTTCGGGCGCTTCGGGCGTCAGGTTTCCGGCTATGCGCTCGATCCGCTGCTGCCGGAGAACCGGTTCGACGTGACGAAGCTGTTCGTGGGGTCGGAGGGCACCCTCGGCGTCGTGCTCGAGGCGGACGTCACGCTGGTGGCGGATCCACCGCACCGCGTGATGGGGGTGCTCGGTTTCGAGAACATGGTCGCCGCCGCGGCGGCCGTGCCCGCCATTCTCCCGTTCTCTCCCATCGCCTGCGAGGGTCTCGACAGTCGGATCACCGACGTCGTCCGGGCGCTGCGGCCGGGCGCCGTGCCCGAGATGCCCAGGGGCGCGGGGTGGTTGTTCGTCGAGTTCGCCGGGGCGGACCGTCCCGCGCTCGAGGCGATGGTCTCCGCGGTGGCGGCGGCGAGCGGGGCGCTGGACTGGCGGCTGGTCGGGTCGGCCGCGGAGGCCGCGGCGCTGTGGAAGATCCGGGAGGACGGTTCGGGGCTGGTGGCGCGGACGCCGAGTGGTCGTCCGGCGCATGCGGGCTGGGAGGACGCGGCGGTGCCGCCGGAGCATCTGGCGGAGTACCTGGCGCAGTTCGAGGAGTTGCTGACCGGGTACGGGCTGACGGGGGTGCCGTACGGGCATTTCGGCGACGGGTGCGTGCATGTGCGGATCGATTTCGATCTGGACGACGCGCGCGGCCGGGAACGGTTCGAGCATTTCCTCGACGAGGCCGCGAAACTGGTTGGCGCCTACGGTGGTTCGATGTCGGGGGAGCACGGCGACGGCCGCGCCCGCAGCGCGCTGCTGTCGCATATGTATTCGCCCGCGGCACTGGAGCTGTTCGGGCGGGTGAAGCGGCACTTCGATCCGGGGAATCTGCTGAACCCGGGCATTATCGTCGACCCGCTGCCCGCCTCCGCCGACATCCGTTATGTACCAGCCCCTTCGGCGCCACAGCCGCTGGCGTTCGGCTATCCGCACGACGCCGACGGTTTGTTCGGGGCCGTGCACCGGTGCACCGGTGTGGGGCGCTGTGTCGCTCCCAATCCGTCGGCCACGGTGATCTGCCCGTCGTTTCAGGCCACCGGCGAGGAGAAGGATTCGACGCGGGGACGCGCGAGGATTCTGCAGGATGCGGTGACCGGGCATCTCGGTGCGGCGGGTCTGTCGGCGCCGGAAGTGATTGCGGCCCTTGACCTTTGCCTGAGTTGTAAGGGCTGTAAGTCCGACTGCCCGACCGGTGTGGACATGGCGACGTACAAGGCCGAGGTGCTGCATCAGCGGTATCGCGGAAAGGTCCGGCCGCGGTCGCATTATTCGCTGGGCCGCTTGCCGCTGTGGTTGCGCCTGGCGCGACGCGTGCCTCGTCTCGCCAACCGGCTCAGCGGGATTCGCGTAACTCATCCGATGGTCGCCTGGGTGGCGGGCATCGACGCGCGCCGCGATATCCCGGCGATCGGTGCGTCCGCGGACCGCAGGGCGTGGCGTGCCGCGCGCCGGGGGACGGCGACCGGGACCAAGGACGTCGTGCTGTTCGTCGACACCTTCACCGACAGCTTCACCCCGGCGGTCGCGACCGCGCTGCTCGAGGTGCTGCGCGCGGCGGGCTATCGCGTACACGTCCCGGAGCGGAATGTCTGCTGCGGGCTGACCTGGATCTCCACCGGCCAGCTCGGCGGCGCGCGGCGGCGGTTGGAACAGACCGTGACCGCGCTGCACCCTTATGTCGAGCAGGGGATGGCGGTGCTCGGGATCGAGCCGTCGTGCACCGCGGTACTTCGTTCCGACCTCGTCGAATTGGTGGGAACCGAACAGGCCCGGGCGGTTTCGGGGGCGGTGCGCACCCTGTCGGAGCTGCTGACCGGTGACGAGGAATACCGGCTTCCCGACCTGTCCGGCGTGCGGGTGCTGGCCCAGCCGCATTGCCACCACCACGCGGTACTGGGCTGGGACACCGATCGCCGCCTGCTGGAGCGGGCGGGCGCGCAGGTGCGGGCCGTCGGCGGATGTTGCGGTCTGGCAGGCAATTTCGGTGCCGAGCGGGGACATTACGACGTGTCGGTCGCCGTCGCGGAGACCCAGCTGCTGCCCGCGTTGCGCGCCGCGTCCTCGGATACGGTGATCCTCGCCGACGGCTTCTCCTGCCGCACTCAGATCGAACACCTGTCTCACCTGCGCGGCGCCCATCTCGCCGAACTACTCGCCGGAAGGACCGCGAAGCGGGGCTGACGGCGGCAACCGAGGTCTCAGGTGAGGGCGTCGAATTCTCCGCTCGCCCAGCGGATGTACTGATCCGTCGAGCGCCGCACGACTTGCTTGGCGTCGGAATCGGGGTGTGGCCCCGATCAGTCGGTTGCGGTGTGCCGCAGCAGAATTACGAGGTAGGGCGCGCCGAGCAGGGCCGTGACGATGCCCGCGGGGATCTCGACCGGGGCGAGCAGCGCGCGTCCGACGGCGTCGGCGGCGACGACCAGGGTGGCGCCCAGCAGCGCGGCGATCGGGACCAGTCGGGCCGTACTGCCGCCGACCAGCCTGCGGGCCAGATGCGGGGCGACGAGTCCGACGAAGCCGATGGCGCCGACGGCCGCTGCGGTTCCGGCGGCCAGCACGGCCGCGGCGCCGAGCACGAGCACCCGGGTCCGGCCGAGTGAGAGCCCGAGGGTCCGGGGGAGATCCTCGCCGAGGGCGAGCATGTTCACCGGCCGGGTGGCGAGCGTGAGCAGGACGGCGACGAGCGCGGGCACGGCGAGCCACCCGAGGGCGGTGAGGCCGCGGGCGTAGGTGCTGCCCGACAGCCAGGTGAGGGCGGAGGCGATATTCATCTGCGAATGGACCACCATCGCGTTGACCGCCGCGGTCGCGGTGGCGGTGACACCGAGCCCGACCAGGATCACCCGGGTGGGATCGAGGCCTGCGGGATCGCGCGCGATGCCGATGACCACCGCCAGCGCCGCGACACCGCCGATGCCCGCGGCCAGCGGCAGCAGTACCGCCGGGGCGGCGGGAAGCACGCTGATCATCAGCACCGCGCCCGCGGACGCCCCGGCGGTGATGCCGACCAGGCCCGGTTCGGCGAGCGGGTTGCGCACCACCGACTGCACCGCGACTCCCGCCGCGGCGAGGCAGGCGCCGGCGACGGCGGCGACCAGGATCCGGGGCAGCCGCAGCGACAGCACGGCGGTCGTCAGGCCGTCGCCGGTGCCCGCCAGCGCCGCCGCGAGCTGATCCCAGCCGAGGTCGACGTCGCCGACGCGCAGCCCGATCGCCGCGGCCGCGAGCAACGCGACCGACCCCGCCGCGAGGATGACCGCGTAACCCGTTGCGCGCCTGGGGCGGGCGACCGACACGGCGGCGCCGGTGTCGGTGTCCCCGGTCGTCGCGCGGCGGGCGAGCAGGACGAACACCGGCCCGCCGAGCAGCGCGGTGACCACGCCGACCGGTAGTTCGCCGAAGCCCGCCGAGGGCGGGAACACCAGCTGGGCGGCGGAGTCGGCGCCGAGAATCAGTGTCGCCCCGAACAATCCGGACAGCGGGACGAGTGCCGCGTGCCCTCGGACACCGAGCAGCCGCACGACGACGGGTGCGATGAGCCCGGCGAATCCGATGGGACCAGCCAAGGTGACGGCCGCCGCGGACAGCACGACCGCGAGCAGCCATGCGGCGGGCCGGATCCGGCCCACGCGCACGCCCAGGGCCTCGGCGGCCTCGTCGCCGAGCGCGAGCAGATCGAGGGGTCGGGCGAGCGGCCCCGCGAGCAGCGCCCCGGCGATGATCAGCGCGCCCAGCACGAGCGGTCGCCGCAACCCCGTCTGCAGCAGGGTTCCGTTGCCCCAGAAGAACAGTCCGCTCGTGGCCTGTTCGTCGAGCAGGTGCAGGAACTCGGCGGCGGCCGTCCCGGCCAGGGCGACGACCGCGCCCGCCAGCAGCACGCGTCCGGGAGTGAGCACTCCGCGACCGGCGAGCAGATAGACGACCGCGATGGCAAGCAGCCCCCCGGCGAACGCGGCGATCCCGGAGCCGAGAATCCCACTGTCCCAACCGAAATACGCTAGCACCGCCACCGCGAGGTACGCGCCCGCGTTCACGCCGAGGGTGTCGGGTGCGGCCAGGGGATTGCGGTTCGCGCCCTGGATCAGGCATCCGGCGACACCGAGCGCGAGCCCGGTGGCCAGTCCGGCCAGCGTGCGCGGCAGCCTGCTGCCGACCAGCACCGCGTGGGTCTGCGCGGAGGCGTGCCCGGTGAGCAGGTCGAGCAGCGCGCCCGGACCGGTACCGGCCGCGCCGAGCCCGAGGTGTACGACGGCAATCGCGCCCAGGGCGAGGGCGAGCGCACCGCCGATCAGTGCGATGCGCAGTGTCCGAGCGGAATTCACACGCCGAGGGCTTTCGCCGTCTCGTCGATCAGGTGCAGCGCCGACAGCGGGCCGCCGAAGAGCCAGGTGCCGGGATCGAGCGACTTCGCGCGGCCCGCGCCGACGAAGGCGAGCCCGCGCCACACCGGATTACCTGCCAGCGCGCCGGTGAACGGGTTGTCGTTGTCGGCGGCCACCGACAGGAACGTCACCGATCCCGGGACCTGGGTCAGTCCCTCGACACCGACCGTGGTCATGCCCCAGTCGTCGGGCTTGCCCCGCCAGCCGTTGCGCAGCCCCGCGCGGCCGAGCACCTGTGGGGAGAACGCGTCGTCGGTGAGGATGCGGATCGCCGGGACGCCGTTGACCGAATAGCCTTGTGCCAGGGCGTATTCCTGCCCCGATCGGCCCGCCTTCGTCAGTCGGTCCGCGAGATCCGCCGCGGCGGTGTCGATCCGGCCGAGCACCTCGGCGGCCCGGTCCTGCGCGCCGACCGCGGCGGCCAGCGCCGTGAAGTTCTTCGTCATCGTGTCCAGCTGCGGTTTCGCGGTGTAGTCGAACGACAGCACCGGTGCGATCTTCGCGAGCTGCTCGTATCCGGCCCCGACGCGATCCTCGCTGGCCACGATGAGATCCGGGCGCAGCGCGGTGATCTGCTCGATGCTCGGCTCGTTGCGTTTGCCCACATCTGTCACCGACGCGGGCAGCGCCGCGCCCCGGGCGGTCACCCACGAGGCGTAGGTCGCGGAGTCGGCGTTGCCGACCGGCGTGACACCCAGCGCGAGCAATTCCTCGGTGTAGGTCCATTCCAGCGAGACGATCCTGGTCGCCGGGCGGGGGAGGGAGACCGGGCCCCGAGCGGTGTCCGCGGTGATCGCGCCGTCCGAAGCGGCCGCGCCCGAGTGTGTTCCGGCCGGGTCGCCCACGGTTCCGGACCCACATCCGGCGAGGCCGAGCAGAAGTACCGAGGCCGCGCAGACGCGCAGTATACGACGCATATTCACTCCAACTGTGCAGGGAAATCAGGACGAGGCCGCGGGGTCGGGCCGCGTCGGGAAGCATGCGAGCTGGCCGGAATCCGGATCCCGCAGCACCGTGACCTCGAGACCGAAGGCCCGGCCGATGGTGTCGGGCGTGAGCACCTCGTCCGGTGGCCCGGCCGCGGCGATCCCGCCGTCGGCGAGCACCACGATCTCGTCGCCGTAGGCCGCCGCCTGCATGAGGTCGTGCAGCACGACGCCGCAGGCGATCTCGTGCTCGCGGGCGAGGCGCCGGACGACGTCGAGCACCTCGAATTGATGCCGCAGATCCAGGTAGGTGGTGGGCTCGTCCAGTAGCACGATTCCGGACCGTTGCGCGAGAACCGTTGCCAGCCAGGCTCTTTGCCGTTCACCACCGGACAGCTCGTCGAGCCGCGACTCGGCCAGCGCGGCCGCGTCGCTGACGTCGAGGGCCCAGTCGACGGCTGCTCGATCGGCGTCGGTGTGCCTGCCGAACGCGCCCCGATGCGCGTATCGGCCGTGCCGCACCAGCTCGCGGACCGTCACTCCGGCGGGCACCAGCGGCGCCTGCGGCAGGAACGCGAGCCGCTGCGCCAGTGCGCGTCGTGACAGCGAGCGCAGCGGCGTGTCGTCGACCCGCACCGAGCCGGACAGCGGGGGCAGCAACCCGGCGGCCGTGCGGAGGAGGGTGGATTTACCGCAGCCGTTCGGCCCGACCAGCACCGTTACCGCACCGGCCCGCAGCGTCAGGTCGACATCGCGCAGCACCGTCCGGCCGCCGTGGCCGACGTCGAGGCCACGCGCCACCAGTCGCACGCCCGCTCCGGTCATCCGCCATCTCCTAACCCAGCCGGATCAGCACCGTAGCAAAGTAGGGAAGGCAAGCCTAATTCGGTGCGTGACGATCTCGCGGAGCGCGGCGTTCTGCTGGGCCGCGCTGGTCGCCGTCGCACCCGCCTTCGGGCCGCGCTGTCGTGGCGGTTTCCGCTATCTGTGGTGGTTGAACTAGCTGGTTTTAATTATTGAACGCATTGGTTAGGAAGCGCTAGCATGTGGGTCATGTTGGGATTCGCACTGCCACAGTTCGGTCGGGCCGCCTATGACGACGTGGCCCGCTTCGCTTCCACCGCGGAGAAACTGGGGGCGGGCAGCCTCTGGGTGGGTGATCGGTTGCTCGCGCCGGTGCGTCCGAGCGTGGGATACGCGGGGACGGACACGATTCCGGAGGAGTTCCGCACCGTCCTGGACCCGTTCGTCGCGTTGACGGTGGCCGCGGCGGTGACCGACACCGCGCGGCTGGGCAGCAATGTGCTTGTCGCGCCGTGGTATCCGCCGGTCCAGCTGGCCCGGCAGCTGACCGGCATCGACGTGGTCAGCGGCGGTCGGCTGCTGCCCGGGCTCGGCATCGGCTGGTCGCCGGAGGAGTTCCGAGCCGCCGGGGCGACGTTCCGCCGCCGCGGCGCCCAACTCGACGAACTGCTCGACATCCTGGACGCCTGGTGGGCACCGGGGCCGATCGAGCACGAGGGGGAGCGCTGGTCCGTCCCGCCGTCGTGGGTCGACCTCGCGCCGGTGCAGCGGCCGCATCCACCGATCTACCTGGGGGCGTTCACCTCTCCGGGCCTGCGGCGGGTCGGGGAGCGGGCCGACGGCTGGCTGCCGGTGGTCCAGGTCCCCGGTCGCCTGCACCACGTCGACGGCCTGCGGCGGCAGCGCGCCGTCATCGACGCCGCGGCGCGTGAGGCCGGGCGAGACCCGGAAACCATCCACTCCTACGTGCGCATCAATGTCGCGGCGGGAGCCGAGATCGAGCAGGTGCGCGAGACGATCGAGATCTTGGCCGACAGCGGCTACCCCGACGCCTTCGTCGACCTGTTGTACGTGGTGTCGGGCACCGACGCCCACCTGGACTGGGTCGAACGACTGCTGGCGGGGTAATCGGTTTGCGCTAGCGCCGTGTCCGCACCGCGGCGACGGCCTTGCGGGCGGCCACCTGCACCGGGTCCCAGACCGGCGAGAACGGGGGCGCGTAGCCGAGATCCAGCTGCGTCACCTGCTCGACGGTCATCCGGGCGGTGAGGGCGACGGCGGCGATGTCGACCCGCTTGCCCGCACCCTCGCGGCCGACGATCTGCGCGCCGAGCAGGCGCCCGGTATAACGTTCGGCCAGCATCTTCACCGTCATCGGCGCGCTGCCGGGGAAATAGCCCGAGCGGCTGGTGGATTCGATGGTGACCGCGACGAACTGCAGGCCCGCGGCCCGAGCGTCCTTCTCGCGCAGGCCCGTTCGCGCCACCTCCAGATCGCAGACCTTGCTGACCGCGGTGCCGACGACGCCGGGGAAGGTGGCGTACCCGCCGCCGACGCCCGAACCGATAACCTGCCCTTGTTTATTGGCGTGGGTGCCCAGCGGAACATGCCGCTGCCGCCCGGAAACCAGGTCGAGTACCTCGACGCAATCCCCGCCCGCCCAGATGTTCTCGTGGCCGCGCACCCGCATCGCGGCATCGGTGAGCAGGCCGCCGAATTCGCCCAGCGGCAATCCGGCGGCGCGGGCGAGGCGCGTCTCCGGACTGACGCCGATGCCGAGCACCACCACATCGGCCGGGTACTCGGCGGTCTCGGTGACCACCGCGGTGGCGCGGCCGTCCGACGCGGTGCGGATCTCGGTGACCTCGGTCTTGCCGACGACCTGAATTCCCATGCCGCGCATCGCTTCCCGGATGATTCCGCCCATATCCGGGTCCAGGGTCGACATCGGTTCGGCGCCGCGGTCGATCACCGTGACGTCGTAGCCGCGCTGTAGCAGCGCTTCCGCCATCTCTACGCCGATATAGCCGGCGCCGACGACGACCGCGCGGTGGCCGGACGCGCCTTCGAGCGTGTCGATGAGGGCCTGGCCGTCGTCGAGAGTCTGCACGCCGTGGACGCCCGGCGCGTCGATACCGGGCAGCGGGGGCCGGGTCGGCCGGGCGCCGGTCGCGATCACGAGTTTGTCGTAGTCCAGCGATGATTCGGCGCCGGATTCGCGGTCGAGCGTCCGGATCCGCCCGGCGGCGACATCGATCTCCAACGCTTCGGTGTGCATCCGCAGGTCGATATCGCGGTCGCGGTGTTCCTGCGGGGTCCGGGCGATGAGGGCGTCTCGGTCCTCGACGTCGCCGCCGACCCAGTAGGGGATCCCGCAGGCGGAGTAGGAGGTGAAGCCGCCCCGCTCGAGGACGACGATCTCCAGATCACTGAGGTCCCGCAATCTGCGGGCCTGGGAGGCCGCGGACATTCCCGCCGCGTCTCCACCGATGACTGCCAGCCGCTCTGCCACGCGATTCACTGTATCCGTGAGCGCCGGTTTCGCGGCCGCGGGTTCACTGTTCCCCGGCGCGTCCTTCCCCTTGTGTTCCCGGCATGCGGGCGAGAACTCACGCGCGCCGCTATCGGGCGTATTCGCGCAAGTGGTGGGCGACTTCGTCGGGGCCGGGCATGCGGGTGATCTCATGGGCCAGAGCGCGGGCGGCGTCGCGGTGGGGGGAGTCGTGGCGCGGGAGGAGTCGGTGGGTGGTGACGGCGATGGTTTCCGGGGTGATCTCGTGGGGGTGCAGGTGGAGAGAGGCGCCGGAGGTCGTGAGGGCTTCGGCGTTGGCGAACTGGTCGGCGCCTTGGGGGAGGATCAGTTGGGGCACACCGAAAGTCAGGGCGGCCAGCATGGTGCCGCTGCCGCCGTGGTGGACCACGACGTCGGCGTGCGGCAGCAGATCCGCCTGGGACACCCAGCCGTAGAGGACGGTGTTGCCGGGCACGGGGGAGAGGTCGTCGGGGCGCACCCGGCCGGTGGCGGCGACGATCTGTGCGTCCAGTCGCCCCAGCCCGGACAGGACGGTGGTGAACAGTTCCGCGGTGCCGAAGACGGTGCCCAGGGTGAGGTAGACCAGCGGCCGGGAATTGCGGACGGTGTCGCGGGCCCGCGGCGCGGCCGGTTCGGAATAGGGGACCGGCCGCAGGGGAATGCGGTGCTCACCGGCCAGAAACTCCTTGTCCTGCAGCGACGGTGGGCAGATATCGATATGCGGCAGGCCGGGCGCCTCGGTGTTGCGCGTCGGGAGTTCGAACCCGATTCCCTCGGGAATCATGCGGCCGAAACCGTGCCAGATTCCGGGAATCCCGGCGCGGCGGGCGGCCACCGCGACGCCGGGCAGCCCCCACTCGTGGACGACGAGATCCGGTTGCAGGCGCCGCAGATCCGGTTCGATGTCCTCGGGGTAGATCTCGGAGAACGCGTCCGCGGGACGGAACGGGCGCAGGCCGTTGGCGGCCAGCGGTGCGTGCACGGCCTCACCGGCGGCGAAATGGACCTCGTGGCCCGCCTTCCGCGCGGCGACCGCGAGCGGGATCAAGGGATAACAATGACCGACCGACGCCAGGCTGGCAAACAGCACACGCATGCCGGTCGAACTACCGACCGGGCCGCAAGTCAGCGAATGGCGCCCGGCGACTCCGGCGGCACCGCCGCGACGTCCTCGCGGAAGACGGTGATGTGCCGGACGGTCCCGGACAGACCGGGCAATTCCGTTGGCGGACTCCAGGTTCGGAACCCGTCGAGGCTGTCGCTGTAGAAGTACTTGCCGTCGTCGTAGGCGTCGAAGTAGATTCGCCAGCCGCCGCCGGGGAGCGCGGTGACCGACTGCCCCTCGCGCGGCGTCCCCCAGCCCGCCCAGTCGCCGGTCGCGACGAAGGTGTATGGACCGGTCACCGCGTCGGCGACCGCGAGTTCGATGTACTTGGTGGTCTCGTTCTTCGTGAACGCGGCGAACCGGCGGCCCACCTGCACGATCGTGGTGTCGATGTAGCCGAACGCGTCGGGATCGTCGCGCGCGGGGGCCAGGCCCGCCAGCGGCGTGAGCGGGGTCCACGAGCGCAGTGCCGCATCGGTGGCTGTCATCAGGTAGGGGGTGAAGCGCCGCCCGTCCGACAGCGAGACGATCAGGTTGACGTTGCCGTGCGGATCGACGAACCATTCCGGCGCCCACGTCGAGGTCACCCCGGGGATCGGGACGGTGAAGTCGTACAGGTGTGTCCAGTCGATCCGGTCGGTACTGCGGGCGAATCCGATCGTGTCGCCCTCCCACGCCGTGGTGTAGGTGATGTAGTAGTCGCCGTCGGTGTGGCGGAACAGGCACGGGTCGCGCATCAACCCCGTCGGCGGTGTGTAGGCGCGGGCGCGGAGCAGCGAGAACTTGGTCGCATCGGCCGATTCGTAGACGAACAGGTCGGATTCGCTGCTGTTGGTGAAGCCGGTCACCGTATACCGCAGGCCGGGCACGGGGGCGGCCCGGGCGGCGCGGCCCAGCGTCAGGCTCAACGGAATACCGGCGGCCAGTCCCAGCATGCCGCGGCGGCTCATTCCCCCGGATGACCTGGTCATCTCAAAATGAGAACACGGCCGACCGCAACCGTCCGGCAACACGCCGTAGACCGCGGCGAGCTCGGCTCGGACACGCCCGACACCGGCCGGAGGTCCCCGAAACTCCCGCGGGCATCAGGCAGTATCGGGTGCCATGACCGAGGAGGAGCCGCCCGGGATCGTCGAGATCGCGCTGTTCCGCGACGTCGACCCCGACGAATTCGGCTGGAGCGCCGAATGGGGGATGCTGGACGGGAAGCTGCGCTGCGAGCGAACCGCCGAGGATCTGGGCGGGCTGGTGGAGCACGTGCTCACCGATGCCCGACGCCGCTGGGGGCACGATCCCGCCGTGGCCGTGCAGTGGGCGCTGCACCGCGGAGACCCGTTCCGCGGCAGCGACTACGACCTCGGCGCGGATGTCACCGGCACCGTCGTCGACGGCGTGCCGCTCCCGGCTACGCTGCCCTCGCCCGTATGGAATGCCGAAGCGCCCCAAGGCATCAGATAGCGGAGTCGCTACCGGGCGGGGTGATGTAGATCATGGGCAATTAAGTTGTGCACAACTTAATTGCTGGCTACTTTTGATGGGTGTGACCGATCAATTGGCGCTCGACCAGCAGGTGTGCTTTCCGCTCTACGCGGCGTCGCGGGCTATGACGGCGGTTTATCGGCCGAAGCTCGAGGCGCTGGGGCTTACCTATCCGCAGTACCTGGTGATGCTGGTGCTGTGGGAGGAGGACGGGCGGGGTGTCGGGGAGTTGTCCGCGGCGCTCGCATTGGATTCGGGGACCCTGTCGCCGCTGCTGAAGCGGTTGGCGGCCGCCGGGCTGATCGAGCGGAGCCGCTCGACGGACGATGAGCGGCGGGTCGAGATTCGGCTCACCGACCGGGGGCGCGCCCTGCGCGAGCAGGCGTGTGACATCCCTGAGGCGATGGCCGCGGCCACCGGTCTGTCACTGGAAGAACTCGGTGCGCTGCGCGCGACGCTGCGGCGCATGACCGGGGCACTGCTCGCCCACACCGGATCGAAGGAGAACTGACATGAAGGTCCTGTACACCGCGGAGGCCCTGGCCACCGGCGACGGCCGCAATGGAAACGCCCGCACCACCGACGGCAAAGTCGATGTGGCACTGTCGGTTCCGAAGGAGATGGGCGGCAACGGCGAAGGCACCAACCCCGAGCAGTTGTTCGCGGCGGGCTATGCCGCGTGCTTCCACTCCGCGCTGCGGCTGGTGGGCAAGCAGGCTCAGGCGAATATCGACGATTCGGCGGTCGGCGCGAAGGTCGGCATCGGCCCGGACGAGTCCGGTGGTTTCCAGCTCGAGGTCACCCTGGAGGTCTCGCTGCCGCACCTGTCCCGCGACGAGGCGCAGGCCCTGGCCGACCGCGCGCACCAGGTCTGCCCCTACTCGAACGCGACGCGCGGCAATATCGACGTCCAGGTCGTGGTAGCGGAGGACTGAACGGTCTCGCCCGTTCGTGTGTACCGGCCTCCGCGGTCACTTCTCGCCCAGCCGCGGCAGAAATTGCCGTCTCGGGTCGAAGAGTGGATGCGGAGGCCGGATTCGTTGACCCTGCCCCAGGGTCAACGTCTCAGCATGGCCGGCATGGCTACGAACGATAGGGCGACTCCGAGTGACGGACGGCGGGCCGAGCCGGCCCTGCGGCGGTACACGATTCAGCACGATGGCGTCGGGATTTCGATATCTCGTGGAGGGCTGGGGCGACCCCTGGTCCTGTGTCCCGGGCTGCTGTCGACGCAGGCCGATCTGCACGAACTGACCGAGCTGCTGCGGTGCGACTACGACGTGGTGACCTTCGATCTGCGGGGACACGGCCGTTCCTCGGCCGCGGACCGGTACACCTTCGAGGCGTTCCTCGGCGATCTCGCCGCCGTGCTGTCGACGCTCGACCTGCCCTCGCCGCCCATCCTGGTCGGCTATTCGATGGGCGCGGACTTGGCCCTCTGCTATGTCGACGAAAACCCGTGCACCGCAACCGAACTCATTCTCATCGACGGGGGGAACCCGGTGCCCGAACCGTTCCTCACCAAGGCCGATCTGCCGGAGTTCCGCGCCCTGTGGGACGACTCGGCGAGGCAGCACGAGGCCGCGCGGGGCACCCCGAACCAGGTGCTGCTGACGGGACCGGAGATTCTCGACGTGAACCTCGAGATCGATGCGGTGCGATCGGAGATCCTCGATCGGTACCGGAGGATCGACCGCCCGATTCGCATGATCATGTCGACCTCGATGGCGGGCGACGGCGGCGACGATCGGACGCGGCGCTGGAATCGGAACTGGCGCAACGGGATCGAACGGCTTCTCCGGGAGCGGCCGCAGGTCACCGCTTCCTGGCTCGATGCCGATCACCGGCTGGTCCGCACCCACGCCGCGGAGATCGCCGGGATCATCCGAGGCATGTAGGACACTGAGCCCATGTTGACCATCGGCGAGCTGGCGGCCTACGCGGGGGTGACCGTGCGCGCGGTGCGGCACTATCACGCCAAGGGGTTGCTGCCGGAGCCGGAACGGGACCGCTCCGGCTATCGGCGATACGACGGCGGGGCCGCGGTCGAGCTGATCAAGATCCGGACGCTCGCCGAGGCCGGTGTCCCGCTGTCGCGGGTGCGGGAACTGCTGCGGGCCGATCCCGAGGAGTTCGCCGCCGCGGTCACGGAGATCGATGCGCGACTGCGGTCGGAGATCAGGGAGCGGCAGCGGCATCGCGAGCGGATCGCCCGGCTCGCCGCCGGGGACCATCTGGTCCTGCCGCCGGAGGTAGTGGAGTTCCTGGACCGGCTGCGCGCGCTCGGAGTCGACGAGCGGATCGTCCGCGTCGAACGCGACGGCTGGATCCCCTTGGCCGCGCACTCGCCCGAGCGGGTCCCGGAGTGGGTGGCACGCAAGCGGAAACAGCTGGCTGAGCCGCAGCTCCTCGACTTCTATCTCACCCTGGGCCGGGCCCTCGACCGCGACGGCGACGATCCGGAGCTGGTCGGACTGGCCGACGAACTGGCCGCCTATCTCACCCGGATCGCCGAGGAACGGGGCGAGGACTACCTCGGCGATACCGGCATCGAGCCACCGTTCGCCCGACTGCTGGACGCCTTGGCGTTCGACACCGCGCCACCGGCCCGTCGACTGGGAGAACTGCTGCGAGAACGCGGCTGGACCGGTTGGACCGAACTCGAGCGTGTGCACCCGCCTGCCAGCCCCGCACCGAGCGAGTAGCCCGCCAGTCGATGCGAGCTGACCGTCCGCGTCATTTCCGGCATGCCGGAAATGACGCGGGAGGATCCGGAATTGCTTGGGAGGATTGCGCCGCAACGGGTTTGGTTTCCGTATTTGAAATCGGCGTGAGCGAAATTGTGGATCGGTTCGTGACGAATGGCCCCCACCGCCGGTAGCGGCCGGAAAATGCGCGCGATTCATGCGATCACCCGCCGCGCGCCGTCCATTGCCGAACGCGCCATATCCATTACCCTTTGACGGCTCGCGCGTTCGGTGACGACGTGCGGACCGCGGCCGACGAGGGGAAATCCCGTGAATCTATGGAGCTACGTCCGGGGACGGGGAGAGCTGCTGACGTTCCTGACGTATCAGCACGCCTCCCTGGCGCTGCAGACGGTGCTGGTCGGGACCGCGGTCGCCGTGCTGATCGCGGTCGCGGTCTATCGGCTGCCGCTGGTGGCGGCGCTGTCGCTGACCACCAGCCGGGTCATGCTGACGATTCCGTCGCTGGCGCTGCTGGCGCTGCTGCTGGTCCCGTTCGGACTGGGCGTGGTCCCGTCGTTCGTCATGCTGGCGTTCTTCGCGGCGCTGCCGGTGATCGGCAACGCGATCGTGGGTCTGCGGTCGGTGCCCGCCTCGGTCATCGAATCCGCGCGGGGGATCGGCTTCTCGCGCTGGCGCATTCTGCTGACCGTCGAATTGCCGATCGCCTGGCCGGTGATCCTGACCGGGATCCGGGTGTCCACGCAGATGATCGTCGGCGTCGCCGCCATTGTCGCCTACGTCCTCGGGCCGGGCCTGGGATCACTGATCTTCAACGGCCTGTCCCGGCTCGGCGGCGCCAACGCCCTCGAGATGGCGCTGACGGGCACCGTCCTCATCGTCGTCATCGCGTTGGTGTTCGACGCACTCCTCGTCCTGCTCGGACGCCTCACGATTGCAAAGGGACTCGCATGACCGATGTGGCCACCCCGGCGGCTCCGGAAACGCCGGAGCGCAAGGTAACCGGCGCCTCCATCCGCCTGGACTCGGTCGTGAAGCGGTACCGGGGGCAGGACAAACCCGCGGTGGAGCGCCTCGATCTGGAGATCGAGGCGGGCAAGATCGTCGCGTTCGTCGGGCCGTCCGGCTGCGGCAAGACGACCACGCTCAAGATGATCAACCGGCTGATCGAGCCGACCGAGGGCCGGATCTTCATCGGCGGGCGCGATGTCACCCGGGAGGATCCGGATACGCTGCGGCAGTCGATCGGGTACGTGATCCAGTCCGGCGGGCTGTTTCCGCACTGGTCGGTCGCCAAGAACGTCGGCGCGATCCCGCGGGTGCTCGGGTGGGACAAGAAGCGGATCGCCGAGCGCACCGAGTACCTGCTCGATCTGGTCGGGCTCGATCCGGCCACCTTCGCCGACCGGCTGCCCAAGGATATGTCCGGTGGCCAGCAGCAGCGGGTCGGCGTGGCCCGCGCGCTGGCGGCCGATCCGCCGGTGCTGCTCATGGACGAGCCCTTCGGCGCGGTCGATCCGATCACACGGGTTCGCCTGCAGGACAGCCTGATCGGGATCCAGCACGAACTCGGCAAGACCATCGTGATCGTGACCCACGATTTCGAGGAGGCCACCAAGCTCGGCGACAAGGTGCTCATCCTGTCCGAGGGCGGCCATGTCGAGCAGTACGGGAGCCCGGAGGAGATCCTGACCGATCCGGCCACGCCGTTCGTGGAGGAATTCGTCGGGTCGGGCGCGAAGCTGGCGTACCTGACCGTGCAGCGGGTGCGCGACGTCGACTGCGACGAGGTGGTCACCGCCCGGATCGGCGAACCCGCGCAGCCGGTGATCGCACGCGCCAAGGCCGGTGGGCACAGCTGGATCGTGGTCGTCGACGAGGCCGGGCGGCCGCGGTCGTGGCCCACGCTGTCGGAGGTGGCGACCAAGCCGGAGGTCTCCGACTACCTCGATCGGCGGCTGCCCGTCGTCGCCCGATCTTCCACCCTCAACGACGCGCTCGACGCCATGCTCGCCGCCAGCCAGGGCGCGACGCTGGTCACCGACGGCCGGGGCGCGGTCGTCGGCTCGCTCAGCATCGACTCGGTGACGGAGACGATCCGAACCAAGCTCGCCGAGGTGCGCTCGGAGGCGGAGGACACCTCGTACGAGACCTACGTGGACGGCACCGATCCGGCGCCCACGCCGATCGTGGCCGCCGATGACGAGCAATCCGGATCGGCCGGGCAATCATGAATCGCCTGCGCCGCGTTCCCATGGACGTGTGGTTCGAGCCGCTGATCATCGTCGTCATCGGGATCGGATACGTGCTCTGGTACCGGTCGACGACGCTGACCCCGACCGAGCAGGCGTCCCTCGGCTGGGACAATCTGCGGACCACGATCGGTGAGCACATCAAGCTGACCGTGGTGGCCACGCTGATCGTGGTCGTCGTCGCGATACCGCTGGGCATTCTGCTGACCCGCCCCGCGCTGCAGCGCCTGGAGCCCCTCGCTGTCAATATCGCCAATATCGGCCAGGCCGCGCCCGCGGTCGGACTGCTCGTGCTGTTCACCTTCTGGCTCGGCACCGGATTCCGCACGGCGATAGTCGGTCTCGTCGTATACGCGATCCTGCCGATCCTGCAGAACACGATCATCGGGCTGCGGCAGGTGGATCAGCGCACGATCGAGGCGTCGCGCGGCATCGGGTTCTCGGGCACTCGCACGCTGTTCCAGGTCGAGCTGCCGCTGGCGGTGCCGGTGATCCTCAACGGCGTCCGCACGGCGCTGGTCATCCTCGTCGGGACCGCGACGCTGAGCACGTTCATCGGGGCGACCAGCCTCGGCACGCTGATCACCACCGGCGTCACGCTGTTCCTGCCGAAGCTGCTCGTCTCCGGCGCGATCCTGGTCGGGTTGCTGGCGTTGACCATCGACTGGCTCGGCCGGTTGGTCGAACTGGCCGCGACTCCGCGAGGTGTCTCATGAGGGCGCGCCTGGCCACCGTGATCTCGGTTCTCGCCGTGACGGTTTCGATGCTGGCCGGCTGCGGCCTGGTCAGCTCGTCCGGGAAGTTCCACGAGGCGAGCCTGCCGGGCGGCGACCAGCCGCTGGACGGCGCGAAACTGGTCGTCACCTCGAAGAGCTTCACCGAGGGCGTGCTGCTGGGCAAGATCACCGCGACGTATCTGGCCGCGGCGGGCGCCGATGTTCGGGATATGACCGGGGCGCCGGGGTCGGCGTCGTCGCGGCAGGCCCAGCTCAACGGCGACGCCGACGTGCTCTGGGAGTACACCGGCACCGGATGGGTCAACTATCACAGCCAGACCGAGACGATCGCGGACCCGAACGAACTCTGGCAGCGCGTGCACGATCTGGAGGAGCGCGACTACAACCTGGAATGGTTGCCGCCCGCCAACTTCAACGACACCTATGCCTTCGGCGCCTCGACGCCGACCGCCGAACGCCTGCGGGTGCGGTCGCTGTCGGAGGTGGCCGCGCTCCCGGTGCCCGACCGGACCTTCTGCGTCGACGACGAATTCTTCAGCCGCTCCGACGGTTTCATCCCGATGCTGCAGAAATACGGTATCCCGTACAACGATCCGAACGGCGTCCCGGTGGGCAACGTCACGCGGATGGACGCCGGTGTCGTCTATACGGCGACGGCCAAGGGCGCGCCGTGCCATTTCGGCATGATCTACACCACCGACGGCCGGGTGAAGAACCTGAATCTCGTTGTCCTGGACGACGACAAGAAGTTCTTCCTGCCCTACAGCGGCACGGCCGTCGTGCGCGGCGCGGTGCTCGACCGCCATCCGGAGTTGCGGCCGCTGATCGGCACGATCTCCGAACACCTCACCGACGGGCTGATGCAGGATCTCAACGGCCGCGTCGACATCGACGGCGAGGACCCGGCCGATGTCGCCTACGACTGGCTGAGGAGCGAGAAGCTGGTCGAGTAGGCGGGTGCCTCGGCCGCGACAGAGGTCGGGTATTCACGGCGCCGGCGCCGAGTCGTCGTCGGTCATGCGGGCGGCCGTCATCTCGCGCAGGTAGGGGCATTGGTCGGCGGGGTTGGTGTCGGGGCAGGTCAGCAGGTGTTCCAGGTGTGCCTTGGCGGCGGCGAGGCGCTGCTGTTGCCGCTCGATCGCATCGATCCGCCCGAGGACCGCGCGGCGCCAGTCGTGGCTGTGCGCGGTGAGTATGGTGGCGATCTCGTCGAGGTTCATCAGGCCGGTTTCCCGCCACATCTGGATCAGCCCGATCCGGTGCAGTTCGTCCGGGCCGTACAGGCGCCACCGGGATCGGCGCTGTGCCGGGCGGAGCAGTCCGCGCTGCTCCCAGTAGCGCAGTGCGGAGTCGGCGAGGCCGAAACGGCGTGCGGCGGCGCCGATTCCGACCAGGTCGTCGCCGTCGCGTGTGCCTTCGTCCACCGCCGGAGTGTTGCCCATATCACCCACCGTTCCCGTTGTCGGAGCCTTGATCTGAAGCCGACTTCACATGTTGTTGTTAGGCAACCCTAACGGATGACGGTGGCAGAGAGGTTGATTCCGATGGAACGCGAATATTCGGAGACGGTCGTGATCGGCGCAGGCCAGCAGGGCTGCGGCGTAGCCGCGGCGCTGCAGGAACTGGGGCGCGAGGCGATCGTCCTGGAGAAGGCCGAGATCGGTCAGGCATGGGCGCACGAACGCTGGGACAGTCTGCTCGTGGGCAGCGGGAACCGATCGGTGCGATTCCCGGGCTGGGATTACGACGGCGACGATCCGGACGGTTGTATGCCGGGGCGTGAGTTGGCACGTCATTTGCGCCGCTATGCGGAGGAACGCGAGCTCCGGGTGCGGCAGCGGACGCCGGTCCGGTCGGTCGAATGCGTTCCGGGGGCCTCCGATCGCGACGACGCACGGTTTCGGACGCACCTGTCGACGGGCGGGGTCATCGAGTCCCGCAATGTCGTCGCGGCGGTGGGCGGCTATGCCGTGCCCCGGATGCCCGAGCTGGTGTCCGATATCGACGCTTCGGTCGAGCAACTGCATTCGCGGTACTACCGCAATCCCGAATCCCTTTCCGATGGCGCCGTTCTCGTCGTCGGCGCGGGAATCAGCGGTCAGCAGATCGCCGACGAAATCGCGGACGCGGGGCGTCGGGTCTACCTGTCGGTCGGGCGGCATCGCGCCTACCCTCGCCGCTATCGCGGCCGCGGCATTCACGAATGGCTGTACATATTCTCCCTGTACGAGGATTTCGTGACGGTGCGTGCCGGTGACGACCCGCGGCGGCTGCCCGGATTGCCGGTATCCGGTGTGAAGGACGGCGGATCGGAACTCAATCTCGGCACGCTGGCCGACAAGGGGGTGGTGCTCGTCGGCTCGGTGCGCGGGGCGCGGGGCGGTGTGCTCCGCCTGGCGGACAATGTCGTGGCGATCGCGGAGGAATCGGCCGCGTCGTTCCGCGAAATACTCGACAAGATAGATACGGGCCTGCGCCGGCGCGGATTCGTCGCGCCCGAGCAGCATCCGCCGCCCGGCGTGAATCTCGCGGGCATCGGCGATTTCGGGGAATTCCTCGACCTGGAGCGGTACGGCATCACGACGATCATCTGGTGCACCGGATTCGGGCCGGACTATCGGATCCTGCCGGACCGGGCGCTCGACGACCGCGGGGCGCCGATTCAGCAGCAGGGAATTCTGGGCGCGATCCCCGGACTGTATTACGCCGGACTGCCGGACGGGAATTCGCTCGCCACCGCGGGCATCGGAGCCAATGTCGAGAACGGGAGATTCATCGCACGCCAGATACAAATCGACTACCTCATGCGGTCGGATCCCTCGAGATCGGTGCTCGCACCGTGAGGGTGTGACATTCGGCTCAACGCCCACGCCATCTTCGGCGTCTTGGGCAACGACCGGGACCGGTTCGACCGGCACGCGACCAGCGCCATCACCGAAATCGCCCGGGCCCGGTCGTCGAGCTACCGAGCCTGGTGATTGTCCTACCCCGGCACGATGTGCCGGGGCCGTCCCGAACAGCAGGGCCTGTTGAAAGCGCGGCCAGGGCTGTGACCGGACCGGTCGGCGCGGTAGCGTTCCGATGGTGTCGAAGGTCAAGGTTCTGCTCTGGCTGGGGCACGTCTCGTTACCCGCGTGGGGGCTGTGGCTGCTGGTCGCCCGGCCCGCGCTCGATGTGGACCTCGAGCACCACGGGATGCATTTCTGGCTGGTGCTCGCCACCGCCGCCACGGCAATGGCGTTGGGCGTCATGCTGTTGCGGGCCGCGCGGATGCGGCGCGATGCCCGGTTGATCCTGGTGTCGCTGGTGTTCCAGTTCAGCGCGGGTTTCCTCGGCGTGCACGCGCTGGCGACGCCCGGTGTGATTCTGGAGAAGCCGAACGCCGGTTTCGTATATGCCGTTCCCGTCGGGCTGGCGCTCGGCGGTGTCGCCGCGCTGGCGTCGGCGGTGGAGTTCGGGCCTGCCGCGGCCGCCCGGTTGCACCGGTTCGCGTGGGTACTCTCCGCACTGCCGACGGTCCTGCTCGCGGTCTGGGCGCTGGTATCGCTGGCCGGGCTGCCGCCGCTGGATCATGTCCCCGACCCGGCCGAGGCCCGTGGCTCGCTGATCGTGGTGGCGTTCCTCGGTTCCGCGTGCTATTTCGTTGCGGCACTGGGTTATGCGGGCCAGTTCCTGCGGCGGCGCGGCGTGGTGCTGCTCAGTGTGCTGACCGCCTTCGTGCTGTTGGCCGAGGCGTTGTTCGCGGTGGGGTTCGGCCGCAGCTGGCACACCTCGTGGTGGGAATGGCATGTGCTGATGCTGGCCGCGTTCGTGCTCATCTCCGCCAGCGCGCATCTGCAATTCCGCCGCGAGGGTTCGGCTCTTGGGTTGTTCGACGGAGTCACATTGCAGCGGACCATGGCCGGGCTGGAGCGCGACTACGCGCACGCGCTGAACGAGATGGTCGATGCGTTGCGCGAGCGCGCCGAGGGCGGCGTGGCCTCGACCGAGCCGCTCGGTGCCGTCGGGGTCCGGCTGGCCAAGCGATTCGGGCTCACCGAACGGCAGGTCGCGGTGCTGCAGCAGGGCGCCCACGCGTTGGGCAGCGAGCGGGAGCAGGCCCGCAGGCTCGGTGCGCTGGCAGCGATCGGGGAGCGGTCCAACGTGATTCGGCGCGAAGACGAGTTGCTCGACGAGGTGCTGCGCCTGGTCGCGGCGGCGTTCGAGCGGGACCGGTTCCGGCTGGGCCTGATTCGCGACGGAACGCTGGTCTTCCCCGACGGTGGGCCCGCGGATCCGCGGGCGGTGACGCTGCCGCTGGTCGTGAAGGGCAGCCACGCCGGGGTGCTGGAGGCTCGGCCCGCGGCCGGTGCCTTCGGCGACGCGGAACTGGCGCTGCTGCGCTCGTTCGCCGACCGGGCCTCGGTCATGCTGGAGAACGCCCGCCTGTATCAGCAGCTCGACGGGTTGTTCCGGTCCTATATGTCGCCCGCGGTGGCGACCGCGCTGCTCGCCGACCCCTCTCAGGCCGGGCTGGGCGGCCGGATCGCCGAGGTCACCGTGCTGATGGCGGATCTGTCGGGGTTCACGCCGTTCTCCGAGTCCTCTACCCCGGAAGCGGTGGTGCATATGCTCAATTCGTACTACGGCGCGATCGTGCCGGTGATCCTGGACCACGGGGGGACCGTCGTGCAGTTCGTAGGCGACGCGGTGATGGCGCTGTTCAACGCGCCCGCGCAGCAGCCCGATCACGCGCTGCGGGCGGCGGGCGCCGGTCTCGCGCTGCAGCGGGTGGTCGGCGAGACCGCGGACCGCCATCCCGGCTGGCCGCGCTTCCGGGTCGGGGTCAATACCGGTCCGGCGCTGGTCGGCAATGTCGGTGCGCCGCAGATGCGCAACTACACCGCGATCGGTGATACGACGAATCTCGCTGCGCGGCTGGAGAATCTGGCGGAACCCGGGACCGTGGTCATCGGCTCGCTGACCCGTGCCCAGCTAGGTGCGCGTGCTCGGGTGCGCGGCCGCGGCACGGTGACCGTCAAGGGCCGGAGCGAGCCGGTGACCTGCTATGTGCTGGATGGTCTACGGTGACAACGGATTTCGAGATACTGCGTGGGCTGAGCGACCGGGAGCGGCGGGAGATCCTCGCCTCCTGCACGCCGCGCCGGTTCAAGCGCCGGGAAATCCTCTGCCACGAGGGCGATCCCGGGGACTGCCTGCATCTGGTCAAGTCCGGCAGGCTCATCGTCCGGGTCGCCACCCCGTTCGGGAACATCGCCACCCTGACGATGCTCGGTCCGGGCCACTCGTTCGGCGAATTGGCCGTGGCCGACAGCAATTCCCGGCGCACCGCGACGGTCGAGGCAGTGGAGAACGCCGAGACGCTGACGCTGAGCCGCGCGCAGCTGACGGCCTTGCGGGAGACCTATCCGGCGATCGATCGTGTCATCATCGGCACGTTGGCGGCGCAGGTGCGCAGGCTTTCCGCGCAGGTGCTCGAGGCGCTGTATCTGCCGGTCGAGACCAGGGTGGTGCGGCGTCTTGTCGACCTGGCCCGCATCTATGGGGGATCGAGTCCGATCGCGGAGATCAGGCTCAACCAGGACGACCTGGCGTCGATGGCAGGGACGACACGGGCCACGGCCAACAAGGTGCTGCGCGATCTGCAGCAGCGCGACATCCTGGCCCTGACTCGCGGCCGCATCACCGTGGTCGACCGCGCGGCGCTGCTCCGTGCCGCGGACTGATCGCTACTTGGCCAGTGCCTTGCCGCCGGTGGGCGACACCGCGAACCAGACGCCGCCGACGCCCTGACCCAGCAGGTCGCCGGGGTGCTTGTCCTTCGCGAAGTAGTACACCGGCCAGCCGCCGACGGTGATCTGACAGGAACCGTCCGCCCGCTCGACGAATCCGGTCAGGGCCGGATCGACGCCCTCGACATAGAGTGCCTGGCCGCGGTTGACCAGCAGCGGCGGCCAGGTGACGGCGCAGTCGCCGTTGCAGTTCGAGCGCGACGGCTGCGCGGTGTCCTTGTCGAACCGGTAGAGCGCGCGGCCGTTCGCGTTGGTGACGCGATACCCGACCGCGGGATCGTCGACGACCCGCAGCGACACCGCATTGGCGCCCTGCGACGCCCGCCCGCTGTAAACCTGCAGCCACCCTTGGGTTTTCGCGAGGACCGGTGCCGAAATCGGCGCGACCGGTACGGCGGTGGCGATAGGCGCGCCGGACAGCGACATCACCCCGGCGGCTGCGATCGCGACGGCGGCAGTGGTAATCGTTCTGGTGAATCTCGACATGGTTCCTCCGAAGTAGCTGTCGTGGTCGATAACGGCAATTCTTCGGATCCGCCCCGGAATATTCTGTCCGCGCACCGACACCCACTGTGTGTCCGCGCCGACACAAGCCACCGAGGACCACCTGTGCGATATGGCCGCCGATCACCGTCGTCGATCGCGCCCCTGCCACCTGCCTGTAGGTGGCGACCGAGGCGTTGCGAGAACTACTCGGGCGATTCCGTCCGCGCCACTTTCGACCACCGCTTCGGCGCTCTCGTGCTGGGCCGTTGGAGGCAACTGGTGGGTTCGAGTGGACGGGGGCAGGGGGGCTGGGTGATTGTCGTGGGTATGGGTGGAGAGAAGGTGGTGGAAGAGCGGCAGCGGGTTGGCCGTTGGGCTTGGTGGGTGGTTGGTGTGTTGCTGCTGGTTGTGGTGGTGGTTTTTCGTGGGTGGTGGTGGGAGTTGGTAGTGCGGTGGTCGCGCGGACCATTGCCCGAGGCCGATCATTTGCTGGGGCGGTCGGTGTTGTTCTGGGGGCGTCTCGGGAAAGGGTTTCAGCTCGTGGCGGGTCTTCCCGTGGTATTCGATCTGCTCGGTGCGGCCGCGTTGAACGACTTCGGCAGGCGGTCGGCGGAGCGCCTGCGGGCGGCGAGAACGAGGGTCACGGCCACGCGCGGCGCGGCGCGGTTGCTGGAGCGTTTGCGCGCACTGGAGTCTCGGGTGCAGTCGGACCTCACCGCGACACGGACAGATCCCGGAACACCGGAGTACGAGTCACTGCTGGCCTCGCTGGCCGAAGCGTTCGGGGGTGAATTCACGTGCGCCTCATGCAGATATGCGATGCCTCAATTCGCGCTCGTCGACGATCTCGCCACTTCTTCCCCGGATCGAACCGTCTACAAATGGGAATGCGTGCACGGCCGGGATATCTTCGAAAGTCAGGTCGAATCGTTCTTTGTCGACGGGCTGTCCGAAAAGGACAGAAAAGCCTGGCGCAATGCCGAGGACGTCGACCGGTGGGTCGATCCGATCGGCTCGATTCTGCTGGGTGGTCTCGCACTCGGGAGCCTCGCCTTGATCATCGTCGAGTGGCGGGTCGGATGGGAGCGGCCGGGGCTCCTGGTGGCGATTCCGATCGCGGTGGTGATCCTCGCGGCGTTGGCGTCCGTGGTCACCGACCCGGGTAAACGCCGCCGCGCCGGAGCCGTTCTGGCTTGGCTCGGGGTGGCCGTCTGCTACCTTCCGGTGCCGATGACCCGAATGATCGTCTGGGTGATGAATCGCGAACGTCCGGCGCACCCGCTGCGCTGGATCGCGTTGGGGCTGTTCATCTTCGGCTCCCTGCTCGACCTGCTGGCCAGCTAGCCGTCCTTCGGGAAGTCGTCGGATCCGCGTCGTTGCACGGGTGTTGCCGCCGACCGCATACGATCGGTTCCGTGACCCAGCTGACCGACGCGCGGCCGCCGATCGGGGTGGGCCGAGCCCTGTCTCACCCGGCGCCACTGCGTCCCTCCGCCGACTTCGGGCCGACCGATCGGGTGCGTGGATGGGTGGTCACCGTGGTGGTCACGGCGCTGGCCGCGGTCACCCGGCTGCTGAATCTGAACTATCCGACCGATGGCGGCACGCCGTCGTTCGACGAGAAGTACTACGCGCACCAGGCGTGGGAGATGCTCACCGGCGGCGGGGTCGAGGACAATCCGGCCTACGGGGTGGTGGTGCATCCGCCGGTGGGCAAGCAGATGATCGCGCTGGGGGAGTTCGTCTTCGGCTATACGCCCTGGGGCTGGCGGTTCGCCGCGGCGGTCTTCGGCATCGTGCTGGTGCTGCTGGTGGTTCGCATCACCCGGCGGATGACGCGGTCCACGCTGCTCGGCGCGATCGCGGGAGTGCTGCTGATCTGCGACGGCACCACCTTCGTCTCGTCGCGGATCGGCATGCTCGACATCTTTCAGACGGTGTTCGTCGTCGCCGCCTTCGGCTGTCTGATCACCGACCGCGACGAGGTGCGCGCGCGGCTCGCCCGCGTCGCCGCCGAAGGTCGCGTTACCGAGTTCGGTCCGCGAGTGGGGGTGCGCTGGTGGCGGTTCGGCGCCGGGGTGTTGCTCGGCCTGGCGTGCGGCACCAAGTGGTCCGGGCTCTACTTCATCGCCGCCTTCGGTTTGCTGTCGGTGTGTTTCGACCTCGCCGCCCGCCGGGCCTACGGGGTGCCGCGGCCGTGGGCGGGCACTGGCGTGCGCGATGTCGTCCCCGCGCTCTATGCGCTCGTGTTGATTCCGGTGCTGGTCTATCTCGGCAGTTACGTGGCGTGGTTCGCCAGCGAGGACGGTTACGATCGCTATTCGGTGGGCAATCAGAGCGCCGGGAAGAATCCGATCGGCAGCGGCGGCTTCTGGTCCTGGATTCCCGACTCGCTGCGTTCGCTGTGGCACAACCACGGCGAATCGCTGAGTTTTCATGAGAGCCTGACGAATTCGGCGGGCAATCATCACGACTGGGAATCCAAGCCGTGGTCGTGGCCGATGGGCCTGCGTCCCATGCTTTACCACTATTCCGACAGCGCCGTCGGCGGCTGCGGAGAGTCGTCGTGCGTGAAGGCCGTGATGCTGATTGGCACCCCGGCCCTGTGGTGGCTGTCGCTGCCGATGCTGGCGTGGGCGATTTGGCGATGTGCGACGCGCCGAGACTGGCGGTATGCCGCCGTGCTGGTCGGCTATTTCGGGGGATTCCTGCCCTGGTTCCTGAATCTCGACCGGCAGATGTACTACTTCTACGCGGTTCCCATGGCGCCGTTCCTGGTCATGGGTCTCGCGCTGGTGCTGGGCGAAATCCTCGGCCCCGTGCCGTTCGCGCACCGCCGGGGCCATCGATTCCTGCTGTCCACCGAAGGGCGCAACCTGAATTTGCTCGCGGTATGCCTGTACTTGGGTCTCGTCGTCGCCAACTTCGTCTGGCTGTGGCCGATCCTCACGGGTCTGCCGATCACGGTCGATGACTGGCACCACCGGTTATGGCTACCGAGCTGGAGTTGATCCCGGCCAAAAGCGTGCCGGGATGACGAGGGCCCACACGGGATGACGATGGCCCGCGGGATGTGACGATGGCTCGTGGGATGACGATGCCTGCGGGATGTGACGAGGGCCCGCGGGATGACGATGGCCCGAGGGGATGACGAGGGTGACGGGGGTCCGGTGGGCCGCCGGGCGTGATTGCCCGGTGGCCCACCGAAACGTGATTGACCGGGGGGCCACCGCGACGATGGCCCGGTGGTCTACCGGGATGTGATCGCCTCGATGATGCGGGGGCGCATCTGGGCGGCGCTGATCACGGCGTCGACGGAGCCGACCTCGACGGCGCGCTGGATGCTGTGTACGCGGTCGAATTCCGCGGCCACCTCGCCCAGCTTCTCCGCGCGGACCGAGGAGCGCAGCTCGTCGAGTTCCGCGGTCAGCGCGGCGCGGTCGGCGCCGGAGGCGGCCGCGGCGCGGGCCTCCAGATCGCGGACGCGCTCGTCGGATGCGGTGCGGGCGTTGACATCTCCGGTGAACACCACCGCCGCGGCGGGGGCGCCGCCGAGCACCGAGGCGAACGAACCCTCCAGCGCGAGCACGGTCATGTTCGGGTTCAGCGCCTTGGAGAAAACCACGAACGCGCCGCCGTGGTACCGCGAGATCACGCAGAACACGATCGGCCCCACGAAATTCACGATGGCGCGGCCGATCTCGGCGCCGTACTCCAACTGCAGCTTGCGCATCGACTCCGGCGAGCCGTCGAAGCCCGACAGATTCGCCAGCACCACCAGCGGCCGGTTACCGCTGGCCGCGTTGATCGCCCGCGCCGCCTTCTTCGACGACCGCGGGAAGAACGTGCCCGCGGTGTAGGCGTCCGGCCCGTCGGTGGGCGGGAAGCCGCGCCGCTGCACCGACCGCGATTCGATGCCGAGCAGACAGACCGGCATGCCGCCGAGGTGGGCGTCCTGCACCACCGCGGTCTCCGCGTCGGCCATGCCCGCCCACCGTTCCAGCACCGGGTGGTCCTGGTCGGACAGTGCCCGCATCACGGTGCGAATGTCGAAGGGCTTCTTGCGATCCGGGTTGGACTCGGCGGAGAAGATCTCGCCGACGGTGGTGAACTCGCTGCCCTCCACCGTGTGCGGGAACGCCGAGACGTCGCGGTCGACGGGGTCGGTCGTGCTCGTCCACCGCGGCGCCGATTCGCCCGGCGCGACGTAGGTGTGGTCGTAGTGCGACATCAGCACGTTCCGCGCGCCCGCCAGGTTCGGCGCCCAGTACTGCGCCTGCCCGTTCGGGCCCATCACCCGGTCGTAGCCGCCGATGCCGAAGTTGTCCTCGGCCGAGACGCCGCCGGAGAAGTCGAGCGCCTGCTTGCCGGTGAGCACCATGGTCGAATCGGGTGTCATCACGAGGATGCCCTTGGTGTGCATGAGCATCGTCGCCTCGGCGTTCCAGTACGGCTGGGCGCCGACGTTGATGCCCGAGACCACGATATTGATCTCGCCGCCGTCCTGGGTGAACTCGACGATCCGCTTGAGCGCCGCGGCCACCCAGTCCATGTTCTCGGTGCCCGACTCCATGGAGATCCGCGCACCCGACGACAGGGCGAACCACTCGAGCGGCACCTGCATCCGCTCGGCCAGGTCGAGCGCGGCGATCACGCGGCGGCACTCCGGTTCCGACAGGGCGCCCAGCGATTTCGTCGGATCGCCGAGCAGCACGACCCGGGTGATGCCCTGCGGATGGCGTGTGGTCGGCGTGGTGACCACGCCCGCGACCATCGCGGCCTTGTTCTTGCCCTTCGGCCGGTCGACCGGTACCAGCACATGGTTGTCGTCGAGGTCGTGCTCGACGAAATCGCCGAGCAGACCGGTCAATTCGTAGGGGTACACCGTGTTGCGGGCGCTGGCGCGCAACACCTTCTGCCGGTAGTCGTCGATCGGCTCGACCGGCTCGCCCGACGGTTCGCCGACGGTCAGCGTGGTGCCGCCGGTGGCGTCGAAGCCGATGCGTACCGCGATCTTGATCAGCTCGCCGGTCTTCGGATCGCGGCGGCGCGCGATCATCTCGATCTCCTCGAGCCCGGCGCCAGCGGTCGTCGGCAGCACGCGCTCGGCGATCGTCTCCAGCTCCGGGTAGGTGATATCGCTGGGCGGCCACACATAGATCACGATCCGGTTGGTGTGGAAGCGCTTCGCCGACGCGCGCTGGGCCTGGGCCCGGCGGATCGAGTCGAGACAGGTGGCGATCGTGTCCTCGGCGGTCGGCAGCGCGACCAGGCGGCCGTCGTGCTCGCGCAGTTCGGTCAGGTCGCGGACCTGCGCGAAGGCGACGAGACGGTCGTCGGACGGGTTCTCCCGCGCCACGCACCGGTAGAGGTAGATCTCCTCGTCCGAGGAGGGCAGCCGGGTGAGGTCGAACTTGCTGAGCCGCTCCATCTGCATCCGCTGCGCGATGTAGGGGTGCAGCCCGCGGATCAGCCGCTCCTCGGCCATTCCCGTGGTCGACGGGCGGAAGGTGAAGTGCTGGTGCATGACCGCGCCGTGACTGCCCGCGACGGCGACGGTGAGCCTGCGGACCCGGTCCGGCAGCGGGTGCGCGCGCACGATCTCGTGCAGCGCGGCCGCCATCGCCTCGGAGCTGTCCGGCTGGTTCTCCCAGACCAGGTAGATGTCGGCGTCGATGGCGTCCTTGTCGGCTGCCAGCTCGGCGAGCCCGCGCAGCGCGCCGCTCAGCTCGTCGAAGCTCACCGCGGCGGACACCACCCGCGAGCCCGAGCGCTCGGCGACGACGAAGGCGGTCCCGGCGGCCTGCGCGGTGCGGACGTCGGTGAGGTCCTTGTTGCCGTAGTACCGCCGGGTGAGCACCTCGAGCATGATGGCGTTGTCGGCGCCGTCGCGGGCCAGCCGCTGGCCGAGCAGTCGCACCAAAGGTTCGGTGCTGCGCACCATGTCGGCGATGCGCTCGGCGCGGTCCGGGCTGTCGGGGTGGGCGTCCAGATGGCGCAGGTGGCGGCGGACGTCGGCGTAGACGCGGGCGCGGGTGCGGCGCAGCAGCGGCTGGCCGAACCAGGCGAACACCAGGCCGCGCGCGAGGTCGGCGATGACGGGGAAGCGGACCTGCGTCGCGGCGATGAGCCGTTCCAGCGCGAGGCCGGTGGGTTCGCGCAGCGTCTCGTCCGGCTGCGGTTCGCGCAGCCACAGCCGCAGCAGGGTCGTGACGACCGTCGCCGCGGCGGACGCGCGCTGCTGGGCCAGGAAGATCCGGAACACCGCGGCCTCGAGCTCGGGATTGCGGTCCACCTCGGTGATGCCGTAGTGGCCGAGCGCGGTGGTGAGCTTGGCCTGGAACGATTCCGGCAGCCCGGCCCGCTCGACGTCGAGGCTCTGCAGATAGGTGTGGAAGTACTCGCGGGCGCTCTGGACGTAGCCGTTGCCGCCGTCTTCGCCCGCGGGTCGGTTGTGACTGAGTTCGGCGAGATCGGCGAAGACGTCGACGAGGTCGACCTCGGCGGCCAGCGGGCGGCGGCCGTCCGCGATGGCGTCGCGGCGGGCGGCGAGGTAGTCGTCGAGGACGCGGCCCTCGTCGTGCGGGTCGACGTCGAAGCCCAGCAGCAGGCTGCGGAGGTCCTCCTGGCCGCGGGTGAGGCGGGTGGGGGCCGAGACGTCCGCGGGGGCGGGCAGATCCAGTTCGACGGGTTCGGCGGCCGCGGCGTCCTCGGACTCGGCCTCGTCGGTCAGCGGTTCCAGTCGCAGCAGTGGCGCCCCGGTCTCCACCTGGCTGCCGACCGATACGGTGCATTCCTTCAGCCGCGCGTCGAACGGCGCCCGCAGCACCGTCTCCATCTTCATGCTCTCCAGCACCAGCACCGGTGCGCCGGCGGCGACCTCGGCGCCGACCTCCAGCGGGGTGGCGACGACCAGCGCGGGCGCGGGGGAGCGGACGACGCCGCCCTCGTCGCGGCTGATCCGGTGCGTGATGCCATCCACCTCGACCAGGTGGATCGGGCCGTGCGTGCCGGTGACCAGGCGATACCGGGCGCCGTTGACGACGATCCGCCCGCTGTGCCGGTCGAACCGGTCGAGTTCGACATCCGCGGTCTCCGGGCCCTCACCCGCGTCGATGCCGATGCGGAACCGATGCGCCCCGACCCGGGCCACGCGGACGCGGTAGCTGCGGCCCCGCAGCTCGAAATCGAGCGGCCGCCCGCTCTCGTGCTGCACCTGCGGCCGCCCGCCGAACGCGGTCGACAGCAGGCGCTGCCCCTCGACGCGCTCCTCTTCCTCATAGGCCTCGATCGCGGCCGCCGCCAGCGCGACCCCGGAATGCCGGTGCGATACCAGCCTTCCCGCGCCGCGGACGCGGTCGATCCAGCCGGTGTCGGCGCTGCCGTCGATCACCTCGGGCTGGTCGAGCAGGTCCAGCACGAAGCTCTTGTTGGTGGCGCCGCCCTCGATGATCACCGTGGTCTCGGCCATGGCGCGCCGCAGCCGCGCCAGCGCCTCGTCGCGGTCGCGGCCGTGGGCGATGATCTTCGCGATCATCGAGTCGAAGTCGGCGGGAATGGTGTCGCCCTCGCTGACGCCGGTGTCCACGCGGATGCCGGGCCCGGCGGGCAGGTCCAGACGCGCGATGCGGCCCGGGGCGGGCGCGAAGTCGCGGTCGGGATCCTCGGCGTTGAGCCGGGCCTCGATCGCATGCCCGCGCTCCATCGGCGGCTCGCCCTCGAGCCGGTTGCCGGAGGCGACCCACAGCTGCGCCCGGACCAGGTCGAATCCGGTGGTGGACTCGGTGATCGGGTGCTCGACCTGCAGCCGGGTGTTGACCTCGAGGAAGGCGAAGAGCCTTTCGCCGGGGTGGTAGAGGAACTCCACGGTGGCCGCGCCGCGGTAGCCGACCGAGATGGCCAGCCGCTCGGCCGAGGCCTTCAGCTCGGCGGCCTGCTCGGGCGCGAGCACCGGCGACGCCGACTCCTCGATGATCTTCTGGTTGCGCCGCTGCACCGAACAGTCGCGGACGCCGAGCGCCCACGCGGTGCCCTCGCCGTCGGCGATCACCTGGACCTCGACGTGCCGCGCGCCGGTGACCAGGCGCTCGAGGAAGACGATGCCGCTGCCGAAGGCGCGCGCGGCCTCCTGGCTGGTGCGCTCGTAGGCATCGGTGAGTTCGGTCTCGTCGGTGACGACGCGGATGCCGCGGCCGCCGCCGCCCGCGGTCGCCTTCAGCATCAGCGGGTAGCCGATCTCCTCCGCCGCGGCCAAGGCGGCGTCCAGCGTCTCGACCGCGCCCCGGCTCCATGGCGCGACCGGCACGCCCACTTCCTCTGCGAGCAGCTTGGCGCCGATCTTGTCGCCGAGCTTGCGCATGGCGTCCGCGCTCGGCCCGATGAAGGTCACCCCGATCTGCTCGCACAGTTCGGCGAACGCGGGATCCTCCGCGACGAAACCCCAGCCGACCCACGCGGCCTCGGCCTTGGTCTCGACCAGCGCGCGCTCGAGCACCTTCAGGTCCAGGTACGGGCGCGCGGACGCGGGGCCCAGGTCGTAGGCGATATCGGCCTCGCGCACGAAGGTCGCGGTGCGGTCGACGTCGGTATGCAGGGCGATGGTCTCGATCGGTGTCCCGGTCTGGGCGGCCAGATCCCGGACGGCGTGGATGAGCCGCATCGCGGCCTCTCCGCGGTTGACGATAGCGATACGGCTGAACACTCCGGCAGCCCTTCCTCTCCACAGCGCTAGCGGTCGGGTGGCTAGTCTGCTCTCGAATTCTCGCGCTGGACGGCTACCCCCGCGTGCACGCTGTGTTTCGCGCGCGACCGCACAACGACAATGCCCGATGGGACGCGCGACTTCGCGACCGTCGCATGGTGAGCACTGTTCACCAAGCAACGTAGGGGCCGCTCAGGCCTTGCGTCAACCATGGTCAGCGTCGTTTTCGGGCTCCGTCCGTGGTCAGCCCGGCGCAGTGGCTGTCGCTGCCGCTGGCGCTCGGGCGCGCCAACAGTAACCCACACCCGGGGCTCAACACTGCACGGCAACAAGGTTTCTCGCCAGTAGGTACCCGGAATTCCCCTAAAGGCGCCGAGGCTCGCCCGGTCGGCGGCCTGATTTCAGTGGACCGGGAGGGGTGCGGCGCGGTCGATCTGTTTGCGGTAGCGCGTGAAGGTGCGCGGGTTGTCCAGGGCGAAGATCGCCACCGGGGTGCCGTCGCGTTCGTAGAGGGCGGCGCAGGAAGGGGAGGATCGGTCGCCGTCGACGAAGCGGACGTCGTCGGTCGGCCTGCGGACTCCGGCGAATTGGATCATTCGACCGTATTGCCGGGACCAGAAGTACGGTGCGGGTGGTCGGGGCTGCGGGATGTCGAGGATCGCCGCGGCGGCGATGCGGGCCTGCACCGTCGCGCCCGCCCAGTGCTCGTGCCGGTGGTAGGTGCCGGACCGCTCGTCGTAGGCCCGGGCGCAGTCGCCGATCGCGTAGATGCCGGGAACGCCTGTCCGGCATCGGGCGTCGGTGCGGAAGCCGCCGTCGATCCGCAGGCCGCAGTCGCGGGCCCACTCGGTGTTGGGGACCGCGCCGATTCCGGCCACCACGGCATCGGCGGGCAACTCGGCGCCGTCGCTCAGTCGTACCCCGCGGACTCGGTCGCTGCCCAGCAGCCGCTCGACCGCGACCCCGGTGCGCAACCGAACTCCGTTGGCGGCGTGCAGGTCCGCGCACAACGACGCGATCGTGGGGCCGAATACCGTCGCGAGCGGTTCGGCGGCGATCTCGACGATGGTGACGTCGATGCCGAAACCCGCCGCGGTGGCGGCTATCTCGGCGCCGATGAGGCCAGCGCCCACCACAACCAGGGTGGATACGGTGCGCAGCGTCTCCCGGATCTCGCGGGCGTCGTCCACCGTGCGCAGGGTGTGCACGCCGCGCAGCGTCGCGGAGCCGGGGAGCCTGCGGGCCCGCGCACCGGTGGCGAGAACCAGCGACCGCCCCGTGAGCTCGGTGCCGTCGTCCAGGGTGACACCCGTTGTCCCCCTGAGGATCCCGGTCGCGCGCCGCCCGAGCAGCCAGCGAGTGCGCGGGTCGGTGTAGTCCGAGCCCTCGCCCAGCGCTATATCGATGTCGCCGTGCAGGAACTCCTTGGACAGCGGCGGGCGGTCGTAGGGCGGATGGGTCTCCTCGCCGACCACGGTGATGGCGCCCGCGTAACCCTGTGCGCGCAGCTCGTGGACGACCGAGAATCCGGCCAGTGCGGCGCCGACGACGATCACCGAGTCATTCATGAACGGTCACCAGGACATCACCGTTGACGACGCGAACCTCGTATGTGCGCACCGCGACCTTCGCCGGTGGCCCCGAGACCTTGCCGGTGCGGAGGTCGAAACACGAGTCGTGCAAGGGACATTCGACCGCGCAGTCCTCCACCCAGCCGTCGGCCAGCGACGCGTCCTGGTGGGTGCAGGTGTCGTCGATCGCGAAAAGTCCCTCCTCGGTATGGAATACCGAGATCGGCACGCCGCCGCCGGTGCGCACCGTCGCGACCTCGCCGGGGGGAAGGTCGTCCAGGCGTGCGACGAGCAGTTCGGTTTCGGATGTTTCCGGTCGCTCCACCAAGGTTTCCATGCGAGCCTCCACAGGTGTTGCTCAGAACGCAACATAGCGCAGTTAACGCAACAGTCTGCCCGTCGTTCCGGGCCGCCGTCAACCCCGAATTCTCGCTGTGGTAGGCCGATTTTCACCGGTTGACAGCGCCCCCGAGCAACGGGACGATCTGTTGCGTAGTTCGAGTTGGTTGCGTCAAGAGCAACATCGGAGGGATGCCGTGGCTCATCCGAAAATCATCGTCATCGGAGCCGGGATCGTCGGCGCCTCGCTGGCCGACGAGATCACCGCCCGCGGCTGGACCGACCTCACCGTGCTCGATCGCGGACCCCTCTTCGTCACCGGCGGATCCACTTCGCACGCACCGGGTTTGGTGTTCCAAACGAATCCGTCGAAGACCATGACCGAGTTCGCGCGCTACACCACCGAGAAGTTCCGGGCGCTGGACCATCCGGACGGCTGGGTGTTCAATCCGGTCGGCGGGCTCGAGGTCGCCACCACGCCGCAGCGCTGGCGGGACCTGCACCGCAAGGCGGGGTGGGCGCAGTCCTGGGGAATCGAGGGACGCCTGCTCGATCCCGCCGCCTGCGCGGCGCTGCACCCACTGCTCGATCCGGACCGGATACTCGGCGGGTTCCACACTCCCGCAGACGGATTGGCGAAGGCGTTGCGCGCGGCGGAGGCGCAGGCCCGGAGGGCGACGGCGCGCGGGGCGCGGTTCCGGGCGCACACGCGGGTGCTTGACGTCGTGGAACACGGCGGCCACGTGGTCGGGGTGGAGACGACCGAGGGCGTCCTCGCGGCGGATATCGTCGTGTGCGCTGCCGGGTTCTGGGGCGCCGCCGTCGCGAAGCAGGTCGGCTTGGTGCTGCCGCTGCTGCCGATGGCGCACCAGTACGCCAGGACCGGGCCCCTCGCGGCCCTGGCGGGCCGCAATACCGAGCGCGGCGAGGCAGGGTTGCCGATCCTGCGGCACCAGGACCAGGACCTGTATTTCCGCGAGCACGTCGACCGGCTCGGCATCGGCTACTACGGTCACGCTCCGATGCCGGTGGACATGTCGACTCTGGCCTCCGACACCGCCGGTGCGCCGATGCCGTCGATGCTGCCGTTCACCGACGACGATTTCGCGCCCGCCTGGCAGGAATCCACGGCTTTGCTTCCGGCACTGGGGGAGTCGAAGGTCGAGGAGGGATTCAACGGCATCTTCTCGTTCACCCCCGACGGTTTCTCGATCGTCGGCGAGCACCGGGAGTTGACCGGTTTCTGGGTCGCCGAGGCCGTGTGGGTCACCCATTCGGCGGGGGTGGCGAAGGCGACCGCGGAGTGGATCGTGCACGGGTCCCCGGGCATCGATATGCACGAGTGCGATCTGTACCGGTTCGAGGACGTCGCCCGCAGCGACCGCTTCATTCGCGAGACGAGCACGCAGGCGTTCGTCGAGGTCTACGACATCATCCATCCGCATCAGTTCCGCACCGCGCTGCGCGGGCTGCGGACCAGCCCCTTCCACGCCCGCCACCGCGATCTGGGCGCCTATTTCTTCGAGGCCGGGGGATGGGAGCGCCCCGCCTGGTTCGACGCCAATGCCGGTCTGGCGCACCGGCTTCGGGAGCAGGGGCTGCCGTTTCCGGAGCGGGACGACTGGTCGGGCCGGTTCTGGTCACCGATCTCGATCGCGGAGGCGTACTGGACCAGGCAGCGGGTGGCGATGTACGACATGACGCCGCTGACGCGCTACGAGATCGCCGGTTCCGGCGCGCTGGAGCTGCTGCAGCGGCTCACCACGAACAATCTGGACAAGACCGTCGGCTCGGTCACCTACACCCTGCTGCTCGACGAGAACGGCGGTATCCGCAGCGATCTCACCGTCGCCCGGCTGGGGCCGGAGCATTTCCAGGTGGGCGCCAACGGCCCCCTGGACTTCGACTGGTTCACCCGTCGCCTCGGTACCGCCGGGCAGGTGACCCTGCGCGATATCACCGGTGCGACCTGCTGTATCGGTGTCTGGGGCCCGCGGGTGCGAGACCTGGTGCAGCCCTTGTGTTCCGACGACCTGTCGCACGGCGCGTTCAAGTTCTTCCGCGCGCTGCGGACCCACCTCGGCGCACTTCCGGTCACGATGCTGCGCGTCTCCTATGTCGGCGAACTCGGCTGGGAGATCTACACCGGCGCCGAGTACGGCGGTGCGCTCTGGGATCTGCTGTGGGAGTCGGGGCGCGAGCACGAGGTGATCGCGGCCGGGCGCATCGCGTTCAACAGCCTGCGGATCGAGAAGGGCTATCGCGGCTGGGGCACCGATATGACCACCGAACATACGCCCGAGGCCGCCGGTCTCGGCTTCGCGGTGCGGATGGGCAAGGGTGACTTCGTGGGTAAGCGCGCACTGGAAGGCGCGGATCCGCCGCCGAACCGGTTGCGCAGCATGGTCTTCGACAACTCGTCGGCGATCGTGCTCGGTAAGGAGCCGGTCTTCGTGGACGGGGAGTGCGCGGGGTACGTCACCAGCGCGGGCTACTCGGCCACCATCGGCCGCTGTATCGCCTACGCGTGGCTGCCCGCGGCCGTCGGACCGGGCGACACCGTCGAGGCCGAGTATCTCGGCGCGCGCCTGTCCGCCACCGTGCACAGCGAACCGGTGGTGGACCCCGAGATGTCCCGGATCAAGAGGTAGTGAGATGGCCACGGCGGCAAGCGGATACGACGTCATCGTGATCGGGCTCGGCGGCATGGGCAGCGCCGCCGCCTACCACCTGGCCGCGCGCGGACAGCGGGTGCTGGGGCTGGAGAAGTACCCGGCCGCGCATACGAAGGGGTCCAGCCACGGGGGATCGCGGATCATCCGGCAGTCCTACTTCGAAGATCCCGCGTACGTGCCGTTGCTGCTGCGCGGTTACGAACTCTGGGCGCGGCTGGCGGCCGACTCCGGGCGCGAGGTCTACCGGCTCACCGGCGGCCTGTACCTGGGCCCGCCCGAGTGCCCGACCGTCGCCGGGAGCGTGCGCGCCGCGCTCGAATGGTCGCTGCCCCACGAACTGCTGGATGCGGCCGAGGTGCGACACCGGTTCCCGCATTTCACCCCCGCCCCGACCGATGTCGCGATCTACGAACCCCACGGCGGCTTCGCGCGGCCCGAGGAAACCGTGCGGGCGCACATCGACCTGGCCCTGCGGTCGGGCGCGACGCTGTCGTTCGGCGAGGCGGTACTCGACTGGGCGGAAACCGATTCCGGCGTCGCCGTCACAACGGCCCGCACCACCTACCACGCGGAACAGCTGATCGTCTGTCCCGGCGCCTGGGCGCCGGAAGTGCTGGCCGAGTTCGGCATTCCGATCACCGTGGAGCGCCAGGTGCAGTACTGGCTCGAACCATCCGGTGGGACAGCAGCTTTCGAGGATCAGCCGGTCTACATCGCCGAGAACGACTCCGGCATGCAGATATACGGCTTCCCGGCGATCGATGGCCCGGCGGGCGGGGTCAAGACGGCGTTCTTCCGCAAGGGCATCGCGTGTACGCCGGACACCATCGACCGGGTCGTGCATCCGCACGAGATACGCGAAATGCGCGAGCGCGTCGCACAACTGCTGCCCGCGCTGGACGGTCCCGCCGTCCGCACCGCCACCTGCATGTACGCCAACACGCCCGACCAGCATTTCGTCGTCGCCCGCCATCCCGACCGCGACCGCGTCACGATCGCGTGCGGATTCTCCGGGCACGGCTTCAAGTTCGTCCCGGTCGTCGGGGAGATCCTGGCCGACCTGGCCATCGGCGGGCAGACCCGCCATCCGATCGCACTGTTCGATCCGCAGCGGCTGGTGACCGCATGACGACGATGGATACGCCGCCCGCGACCACTTCGCCGCTGCTGGCGACGCTCGGCGGTCGCTGGTATACCGACGACGCGATCTTCGCGGCCGAGCAGGAACGCATCCTCGAGCGCCTGTGGTTTTGCGCCGTGCGCGCCGCGGATCTGGCCGCGCCGGGCGGATTCCGGCGCGTGCAGGTCGGCGGGGAGAGCGTGCTGGTGGTGCGCGGCCGCGACGGCGCGCTGCGCGCGTTCCTCAATATCTGCCGCCATCGCGGCGCGATGCTGTGCACCGAGGACGCGGGGCGGGTGCGCCGGAATCTGCAGTGCCCGTACCACGCCTGGACCTACGGGCTGGACGGCAAACTGATTGCCGCGCCCAATATGTCGTCGTTCGACGACGGTGCGGGCCTGGACCGGGCCGCCTACGGCCTGGTGCCCGTCGCGCTGCGCGAATGGCTCGGGTACGCGTGGGTGTGTCTCGCCGACGAGCCGCCCTCGTTCGAGGACGAGGTGATGGGCGCGGTCGCCGAGCGGCTCGGCGATCCGGCCGCCGTCGATGCCTACCGCATCGATACGCTCGAGCTGGGCCACCGGGTGGTCTACGACGTCGCCGCGAATTGGAAGCTCATCGTGGAGAACTTCATGGAGTGCTACCACTGCGCGACCATTCACCCCGAGCTCACCGACGTGCTGCCGGAATTCGCGGACGGCATGGCCGCGCAGGCGTTCGTCGGGCACGGCGCCGAATTCGGCAGTGAGATCTCGGGTTTCACCGTCGACGGCTCGCCGGGGTTCGACCGGCTGCCCGGCGTCGGCGCCGAGCGGGACCGCCGGTACTTCGCCGTTACCGTCCGCCCGACGGTCTTCGTCAACCTGGTCCCGGATCACATCATCTTCCACCGCATGTACCCGATGGCGGTGGACCGCACGGTCGTGGAATGCGATTGGCTCTACACCGGTGACGTGGTGGGGGCGGGGCGCGACACCTCCCGCTCGGTCGAGCTGTTCCATCGCGTGAACGAGCAGGACTTCGCTGCCTGCGAGCGAACTCAGCCGTCCATGTCGTCGCGAGCCTATCGGCGCGGCGGGGTGCTGGTGCCCGCCGAGCATCACCTCGCGGAGTTCCACGAATGGGTGCGTCAGCGCGTCGGCGACGTGGGGTGACCGGCCCTCGGTCGGCGGCGCCCAGGCAACGGGCCCGTATCCGACTACAATGATCCTGTCATGGCAAAACAGGATGAGGGTGACAACGGACGGGTTGCCGCGGTGCAATCGGTCGACCGCGCGCTGCTCGTCATGGAGATCATCGCCAAGCTCGGCCAAGCCGGTGTCACGGAGATCGCCGCCGAACTCGGCGTACACAAATCTACCGTCTCACGGTTGATCGCAGTGCTGGAATCGCGCGGATACGTGGAGCAGCTGTCCGATCGCGGCAAGTACCGCCTCGGTTTCTCCATCGTCCGGCTGGCCGGGTCCACCAGCGCACAGCTCGACCTGGTCGGGCAGAGCCAGGGCACCTGCAACATGCTGGCCGCCGAGTCCGGCGAGACCACCACGATGGCCGTGCTGGACGGCAACCGGATCATCAATATCGTCGAGGCCATGGGCACCGGCTCGGTCGCCCTGCGGACCTGGGTCGGACGCAGCTGCCCCGCGCATGCCACCTCCAGCGGCAAGGCGCTGCTGGCCGCCCTCGAAAGTGCCGAGGTGCGCAGGCGATTCGGCGGCAAGCTGGAGACCTACACCGACAACACGCTGGGCAGCGTCGCCGCTCTCACCGCGCAACTCGACGAGGTCCGCGCGAACGGCTGGGCGAGCGTCTGTGAGGAGCTCGAGATCGGGCTGAACGCGGTGGGCGCCCCGGTGCGCGACCACACCGGCTCGGTCGTTGCGGCACTGAGTGTTTCGGGCCCATCGTATCGACTGGGCCCGGACCGTTTCGCGGAGGTGGCGCAGCTGGTCGCGGTCGGCGCGGCGGGCATCAGCCGCCGGATGGGATATCGAGGCTGAACGGCCGAGGCGAGGGACCGGTCGAGTCCGGTCCCCCGCCGTGCGGATGTCGCGCTACTTGGCCGGTGCCGGGGGCATGGGCTGGTTGATGGTGGTGAAGTACTGGACGGCCGCGATGATGGCGACGGGGGCGGTGACCAGGATTTGTCCGGCCAGGGTGCCGAGGGCGCCGATGGCGAGGATGCCGCCGAGGCAGCCGACGGCGGCGGCGGGGATGAAGGGCCCGAACATGCCGACGATGCTGGCGGCGGCGACGGTGGCACCGGCGATGCCGCCGAGGACACAGCCGACCGCGCCGCCGCCGATGCCGCCGGCCAGGGTGCCGATGGAGGCGCCCAGGGCGATGGTGGCGGTCATGCGGCTCCACGCGTCCTTTTCGCGGTCGTAAGGCGTCTTCCAGGGCGCGGTGTCCTCGAAAGGCAGTGCGACCGGCTTGTATACCGCGTGTGCGAGGTCGAACTGCGGGATGAGGGTGGCGGTGCGGTCGGAGATGTCCGCGGCGATCGGGAACACGAAATCGTCTACGCGGAAGCCGAGTTCGGTACCGGCCACGGTGACGCCGTTCGCCGCCTTGATCTTGAACACCCCGTCCTCGACGGCCATCGACCCGGAATCGGTCTTGATGATCGTCGACTTGTCGGTGGCGTCGGCGGTGTAGTTGACCGGTGCCGCCGCGGCCGGATCGGCATGCGCCGTACCGGCAGTGGTGCTCAGGACGGCGCCGACGGTAACGGTCGCCAAGGCTAACTTGGTGAATTTCAAGGGTCGGTGAACCTTTCTCGGTCTCTCGTGGCACGAGTGAGTAACCGGCAGTCAGCGAATTCGACTGTCGGGTAAGGAAAAGAAGGGTTTCGACCGATCAGGTCACGTGTGACACGTTGCTCATCGATTTCCTCATCATCGTGTAATACCTTGCAGCACTGTCTGATTCGCACCCCGTGGCGGTCCTCGAGTCGCCACCGAGCCTGTGTGTCAGCTCGTCGACACCTGAGTGTCTGCTGTGAATCGGACAGTTGACACAGTAGGGTAGGCAAGCCTTAGCTATCAAGGGTCAGGTTAGGCTAACCTTGCTCGAATTGGTGGTCATCGCAACCCGGCATAACCGCCTGAACTGCACGAACCGGTGGAAAAGAGTGCCAGATGAAAAGATCGAAAATACGACCCGGGCGTGGACCGGTTCGCCGCCGTGGTTGCCGATGGTTGGCTTAGGGGTCGATCGCGCACCGATACCCACCCGGACCCGGCGCTGGCCCGGATTGTCGCTGGCGGTGTCCGTGCTGGCGGTGGTGTGCGTGGTCAGTTTGCTGGTCGGCGCAAAATCCATTCCGGCGCAGGATGTCTGGGCCGCACTCTGGCGCGACGACGGCTCCGTCGACGGGCTGATCGTCACCGGCTATCGGGTGCCGCGCACCCTGCTGGGTCTGCTGGTGGGGGTCGCGCTCGGAATCGCGGGCTGCCTGATGCAGGGACTGACCCGCAACCCGCTGGCCGATCCGGGCCTGCTCGGCATCAACGCCGGAGCGGCCTTCGCCATCACGATCGCTGTCGCGTTCCTCGGCGTCTCGGGCATCACGTCCTACGTGTGGTTCGGGTTCGCCGGGGCGGCCGCGGTGTCCGTCGTGGTCTACCGGCTGGGTACCGCGGGGCGCCAAGGCGCCGATCCCATCCGGCTCACCCTGGCCGGGGTCGCCGTGACCGCCGTGCTGTCCGGGCTCACCAAGGGCATGATTCTGTTGAACGCCAAGGCATTCGACGAGATGCGGCAGTGGGATTCCGGCTCGCTGACCGACCGCGGGTACGACATCATCAGCGGGGCCGCGCCGTTCATCGCCGTCGGCGTGGTGGCCGCCGTGATCGCCGCCCGCTCGCTGAACGCGGTGGCGCTCGGCGAGGACCTCGCGCAGGCGCTCGGCGTCCGGGTGGGCCGCACCCGGCTGCTCACCGCGGCGGCGCTGACGCTGCTGTGCGGCACCGCGACCGCCGCGGTGGGCCCGATCGCCTTCGTCGGCCTCGCGGTGCCGCATATCGCCCGCTGGATCGTCGGCCCCGATCAGCGGTGGATCGTCGCGTATTCCATGCTGCTGGCCCCGATTCTGGTTTTGGCCGCGGATGTGCTGGGCCGCATCATCATTCGGCCGGACGAGGTACCGGCGGGCCTGGTGGCCGCCTTCCTCGGCGCGCCCGCGCTGATCTGGCTGGCCCGGCGTCCGACGGTGAGTGCGACATGACCGCTCGCATCGATTTCGGCCGCCGGGTGCTGGTGCTGCGTGCCCCGCGCGTCACCGCGCGAGTGGGTGTGCGCGCCGTGGCGGCGTGCGTGATCCTGGCGGTGGCGGCGCTGGCCGTGGCCGTGCTGGCGCTGGGCACCGGCGACTACCCGATCCCGCCGGACCGGGTGCTGCGGGCACTGTTCGTCGGCAGCGACCGGTTCGACCGGCTCGTCGTGTGGGAGTGGCGGTTTCCCCGCGTCGTGCTGGCGCTGGCGCTGGGCGCCGCGCTCGGCGTCAGCGGCGCGATCCTGCAGTCGGTGACGCGAAATCCGTTGGGCAGTCCCGATATCGTCGGCTTCACCACCGGCGCCTACACCGGCGCGCTGGTGGTGATCCTGGCCCTAGGCGGCGGCGAGTTCCCGACGGCGGCGGGCGCGCTGGTCGGCGGCCTGGCCACGGCGCTGGTGATCCAGATACTGGCGTTCCGACACCACGTGACCGGCTTCCGGCTGATCATCGTCGGCATCGGCGTCAGCGCCATGCTGGCCTCGGTCAACACGTGGCTGATCCTGCGCGCCGACCTGGACGCGGCGATGTCGGCGGCGGCATGGGGTCTCGGCTCCCTGAACGGGCTGTCGTGGTCGCAGGTCGGGCCCGTGCTGATCATTCTGGCCGCGCTCGCGATCGCGCTGGTACCGGCCGTGCCCCGGCTGCAGATGCTGGAGTTCGGCGACGATCTCGCGCGGTCGTTCGGTGTCCGGGTCGGGCGGACGCGGCTGCTGCTGATCGCACTGAGCGTCGCGCTCACCGCGGTGGCCGCCGCGGTCGCGGGCCCGATCGCCTTCGTCGCGCTGGCCGCGCCGCAGCTGGGTCGGCGGTTGGCCCGCACCCCCGCCACGCCGCTGCTGCCCGCCGCGGCGATGGGGGCGCTGCTGCTGGTCGGCAGCGACTGGGTTGCCCAGCGCGTCTTCGCGCCCACCACCCTGCCGGTCGGTGTCGTCACCGTCTCGATCGGCGGGGTGTACCTGGCCTACTTGCTGGTGGCCGAGGCCCGACGGAGCTAAGGGAAAGATGACGATGAACGAAATGCACGGTCCCGTCGGCGAATCCGGCGCGGTGCACGCGCGACTGCGGGCCGATCGGGTGCGTCTGGGCTACCGGGGGCGAACCATCAGTGATCAACTCTCCGTGGACATTCCGGACGGGGCGTTCACCGTGGTCATCGGGCCGAACGCCTGCGGCAAGTCCACGCTGCTGCGCGCGCTCGCGCGGTTGCTGACACCGGAGTCCGGTGCGGTGCTGTTGGACGGGAAGCCGATCACCGCGTATCCGCCGAAGGAGGTGGCCCGGCGGATCGGGCTGCTCCCGCAGACCTCTACGGCGCCGGACGGGATCCGGGTCGCCGACCTGGTGGCCCGCGGCCGCTACCCGCACCAGTCGCTGCTGCGGCAGTGGTCGCGGGCCGACGAGAAGGCGGTGGCCGCCGCCATGGCGGCCACGGGCGTCACAGAGCTGTCGGCTCGCGCGGTTGACGAGCTGTCGGGCGGTCAGCGCCAACGGGTTTGGATCGCGATGGTGCTAGCCCAGGACACTCCGGTGATCCTGCTCGACGAACCCACCACCTACCTCGATATCGCCCATCAGATCCAGCTGCTCGACCTGTGCCGGGCGCTGCAGCGGGATTCGGGGCGCACCGTGGTCGCGGTGCTACACGACCTGAATCACGCCTTCCGCTACGCCGACCACCTCGTGGCCATGAAGGAGGGCCGGGTGGTCGCCGCCGGTGCGCCCCGGCAGATCGTCACCGCCGAGCTGGTGCGGGAGGTCTTCGATCTCGGCTGCCGCATTGTCGATGATCCGGAAACCGGTGCGCCACTGGTGGTTCCGCTCGCGCGGAACGCCGTGCGGGTGCTGTGAAGTGGGTAGTTGACGGAAGGTTCTCATCTAAGTGAGGTTAGGCTAACCTTTCTTGGTGTGCCGGTTTCCCGTCGCTGGGAAAGTGTCCGAACGCGAGTGTTGTATGGGTGAAGGGAGTTGCCGTGCCGCCGGTCGAACAGGACTCGAGCGACCGTCCCGGGTTGCCGCTGACCGGGCCGCAGCTGGGTATCTGGAACGCCCAGCGGCTCGATCCCGAATCGGGGCGCTACCTGGTCGGCGAGGTCCTCGAGATCTCGGGCGACGCACCCGTCGACGTCGATCTGCTGGCCGAGGCCATCCGCCGCACCGTGGGCGAGGCCGAGAACATGCGGTTGCGCATGGACGAAACACCCGAGGGGCCACGGCAATTCGTCACCGACGCCGCGGCGGTGCTGCGGCCGACAGTCGACCTGCGCGCCGCGGCGGACCCGATGGCGCTGGCCCACGAGACGGTAGCGCTGGAACGGCAGCGCGCCGCGGAGCACTGCCGCGGCATGGTCGACCGGCAGCTGTACAGCTATACGCTGATCCGGCTCAGCGACCGCGAGGTGTGGTGTGTGCAGCTGTACCACCATCTCATCGTGGACGGGTACAGTGCCGCGCTGCTGTCGCGGCGGGTCGCCGCCCATTACACCGCGCTGCGCCGCGAAATCCCCGCGCCCAAACCGACTTTCGGGACCATCGCGGAGCTGGTGGCCGAGGAGCAGCAGTATCGCGCAGGTGCGCGGTTCGAACGGGACCGGGCCTTCTGGCGGGAACGGCTGACACCCTGGCCGGACCTCGGCGGCCGCGGGCGGCGCCTGGGCGGTGCGGTGGAGCGGACGGTTCGCGCCGAGGCGGTGCTGTCGGCCGATGCCGCCGCCCGACTGCGGGAGTGCGCCGAGCGATACGGGATCACCTGGGCGGATGTGCTGGTCGCGGGCTATGCCGCCTACCTGAACCGGCAACTGGGCACCTCCGATGTGGTGCTTTCCCTGCTGCTGATGGGGCGGGTCGGACGGGCGGCCCTGACCACCCCGGCGATGGCGGTGAACGTGCTGCCGCTGCGGCTGGCCGTCCACGCCGACGACCGGATCGGGGAGCTCGGGCCGCGGGCGGCCGAGGCGCTGCGCGAGATTCGGGCACATCAGCGATATAGCGGCGACGATCTGGCGCGCGACTTCCACGGCTACGGCGCGGGCGAACTGCTGCACGGCGTCGGCGTCAACCTCAAGGTCTTCGACTTCTCCCTGGATTTCGACGGGGCGCGCGGGGTGCTGCGCAATGTCGCGGGCGGGCCGCCGGAGGACTTCGGCCTGATCGTGACGCCGCAGACCGACGGCACGGTGCTGCTCGGCTTCGAATCCGATGCGCGGACCAATGATCCGGACGTCGTGCGGCGGCGGATCACGGGTCTGGTGCGGGCGATCGACGCGTTCACCGGCGCGGACAAGTTGCCGGTGGGCGCGCTGGAACTGATCGACCGCGCCGAGCGGCAGGCGCTGCTGGCCGGTAGATCCGGGCCGGCCGCGGACTCGGCCGAGTTGGTGCCGGATGCCCTGGACCGTCTGGTGGCCGAGCGCCCTGCCGCCACGGTGCTGTCGGTAGGCGGGAGGCGTTGGACAGCAGCCGAATTCGGCTCCCGTGTGAACTGCCTCGCCCGGTACCTGCGCGGCAGGGGAGTGGGGCCGGAAACAATCGTCGGCATCGCCCTGCCCCGAACAGTCGAGTTCGTGGTGTCCCTGTTCGCCGTATGGCGCGCGGGCGGCGCCTTCCTCCCCCTCGATTCGGAGCATCCGATACCGCGGCTGCGCGCGATAATCGATGACGCCGCACCGGAATTGATTCTCACCGACGGTACGCTGGCCGCGCAGCTGGCGCCCAGTGCAGCGGACGAGGCCGAGGAATCCGCCCGCCGTGATTCGGGCACGCCGCCTCCCCATATTTCCGGCAAGCTTTCGGCCGGCGAAACACGCTCTGCGGCAGCCTCGGGCGCCCTTCTCGTCGTGATCGACGGTGTGGGGTTTCGGGCCGAGGTGGCTCGGCAGTTCGATGCTCCGATGACCGCGGCGGAGCACGGTGCCGCGCGGGCCGGGCATGCCGCCTATCTGATTTACACCTCGGGGTCGACGGGGTGGCCGAAGGGTGTGCTGGTGGATCACGGGGCGCTGGCACAGCTGCTGGCGGGGCATCGGGCGGGGATATTCGCCGATGCCCTGGTGCGGGTGGGGGATCGGCCTGTGGCCGTGGCGCATACGACGTCGTTCGCGTTCGACGCTGCGCTGGATCCGCTGTTGTGGCTGCTGGATGGACATTGTATTCACGTGTACGACAGCGAGATTCGGCGCGATCCAGCGGCTCTGGTGGCGGCGTTCGAGCGGGACCGAATCGATGTCGTGGACGGGACGCCCGGTTTGGTCGCGGCGCTGATGGAGCACGGATTGCCGACCGTCGCACCGCATCTGGTGGTGCTCGGCGGGGATGGCTGCCCGCCGGACCTGTGGCGGGAGGTTCAAGGCGCGGGGCTGGCGGCGGTCAACATGTACGGGCCGACCGAGGCGACCGTGGACACGATCGGTGCGAGGGTGTCGGGGGAGACTCCGCACATCGGCTGTCCGCTGCCGGGGGCTCGGGTCTACTTGCTCGACAACGGTTTACAGGCTGTCGCCGACAACCAGGTCGGTGAGCTGTATCTGGCCGGGCCGCAACTCGCGCGCGGATATCTCGGGCGGGCCGCGGCCACATCCGAGCGGTTCGTCTCGGACCCGTACGGGCCGCCGGGTGCTCGCATGTATCGCACCGGGGACCGTGTGCGTTGGGTGCCGGGCCGCGGCTACGAGTATGCGGGCCGGACCGACGCCCAGGTGAAGATTCGCGGGCACCGGGTGGAACTCGGCGAGGTGGAGGCCGCGCTCGGTGCTCTGTCGGAGGTGCGGGCGGCCGCCGCCGACACTCGCGAGATCGCCGGCCGCCCGACATTGATCGGGTACGCGGTACCGGCTGATGACGTCGCCGAATGGGATTCCACTCGATTACGCGGCTCCCTGGCGAACGTGGTTCCCGCGCATCTGGTGCCGTCGCGCATCGTCGTGCTCGACGAACTGCCGCGTACGGTCAACGGCAAACTCGACCGCGCCGCGCTGCCCGATCCGCCGTCCGAGGGCGGGGGCCGGCCACCGTCGACCCCGGCCGAACGCGCACTCTGCCAGGTAGTTTCGGAGGCACTCGACGACGACGCGGTGAGCATCGACGACGACTTCTTCTCCGTGGGCGGCGACAGCATCACCGCGATCAGCGTCAGCAGCCGCCTACGATCCCACGGCCTGACCCTGTCGCCGCAGGACCTCCTGACCCGCCGCACCCTGTGCGAGCTGGCATCCACCGCCCAACCCACCCCTGCCGCAGCCACCACCGGTAGTCCCGGCGCTGTCGGTGCAGGTGCCTCCAATATTCTCGGCGCTGTCGGTGTAGGTACCTCCAGTATTCCCGGCGCACTCTTTGCCGGGATCCAATCCGGCAATGCGGCACCAGGTCTCGGTGAATTCCGGCCAACAGCACGCCGGGATTACGTGGGCGCGTTGCCGCCCGAGACCCTCGACGCGATGACCGCGCAGTACGGTCCGATCGCCGACGTGCTTCCGCTGTCGCCGTTGCAGGAAGGTCTGCTCTTCCACGCGCTGCGGGACGGGACGGACGACATCTACACCATGACAGCGCGTTTCGAGTTGCGTGGTCCGGTCGATCCGGAGCGCCTGGCGGCCGCGTTCGAGCGCATGCTGTCCCGGCATCCGAACCTGGGCGCGGCCTTCGGTTACGAATGGTTCGACCACCCGGTTCAGATCATCCCGAGAGAGCCCGAACCATGTTGGCGGGTAGAGGATCTGCGCGGCCTGCCGGTTGGTGACATCGACACCGCCGCTCGGGAGCTCGAACGGAGTGAAGGCACTACACCATTCGATATCGGCATCCCGCCGCTGTTGCGTGCCCTGCTGATTCGGCTCACCGACACCTCCCAGCGGCTGGTGCTCACGGCGCATCATCTGCTCGCGGACGGCTGGTCGATTCCGATCTTGCTGCGGGAGACGCTCACGCTGTATCACGGCGGCGAAAGCGAGCTGCCCGAACCGGGGTACTACGGCGACTATCTGGCGTGGCTGGCCGCCCGCGACGCGGAGGGTGAGCTGGATCGCTGGCGTACCTACCTGTCCGGCCTGCCGACGCCGACGCTGGTCGGCATCGCCGGTCGGCGGGCGGAACCGGTGGGAGTGCCGGTGCCCCTGCCGGATACGACTGCCGCGGCACTGGAGACGTTCGGCCGCCGCCACGGCCTCACCATGAACACGCTCGTCCAGGGAGCGTGGGCGCTGACTCTGGCCGACCATCTCGGTCGCACCGACGTGGCGTTCGGCACGGTCGTCTCCGGCCGCCCGCCGGACCTGCGCGATGTGGAGAAGACCGTGGGGCTGTTCAGCAATACGGTGCCGGTCCGGATGCGCCTGGACGCGCATCGGCCGCTGACGGAGCAGCTGGCTCGGTTCCAGCAATCCGCATTCGACATGCAGTCGCACGGATACCTGGGGCTGGCCGCCGTCGAACGAGTCGCGGGACACCGCCGCCTTTTCGACACCCTCGTCGTCTTCGAGAATTTCCCGAAAGCCGTTCTGCGGCAAACGAAAGCGCAGAGTCTGCAAATGGTGGACGTGGCGGTGCACGGCCTCACCCACTACCCGATCACCGTGACGGCGCTGCCGGGCGACCGGTTCGAGCTGCTGTTGCATCACGACCCCGAGGCGGTGCCGGAAACGTCGGCCGAGCGGCTCGCGGACACGCTCGGCGCGGTCCTGACGGCCTTCGTGATGGACCAGGACGCGACTGTCTCCGAAATCACCGCCGCCGCAACGCGTGTGGAGACCCGTGGTAACACACTCGCCACCTGGGGGTCGGGGATGGTCGATCCGTGCGCTCCCGCCATCACCGCTGACAAAATCACGCTCGACTATGGTGAGTTCCACGCCCGAGCCAATCGACTTGCCCGGTGGTTGATCTCGCGCGGTGTCGGGCCCGAGACCGTGGTCGCGGTGGCCATGCCTCGCGGCATAGACCAGGTGATCGCGGCGCACGCGGTATGCCGGTCCGGCGGCGTCTACCTGCCGGTGGATCCCGACCAGCCCGCCCAGCGCATCGACAGGATCCTCGAAACCGCCGCTCCGGCACTGGTTCTCGGGCTCGCCGCGGATGCCTTCGCCACCGAGCGTGCCGCCGTGGTCGCGGTCGACGAACTGGATCTGACCGGAGGATCCGCAGCCCCGGTCACCGATGGCGAACGCCGCGCGCCGCTGCGTCCCGGACACTGCGGGTATCTGCTGTTCACGTCCGGATCCACCGGCGTGCCGAAGGGGGTGGGCGTCAGCCACGCGGCCATCGTGAACACCTTCGAATGGTTGCAGCGGCAGCATCGCTTCGGGCCGGGGGACACCATGCTCTACCGGACGGCCGCGACATTCGATGCCTCGCTGCTGGAGGTGTTCCTGCCGCTGCACGTCGGCGCGCGGATCGCGATCGTCCGCCGCAACGGTCACCGCGATCCGTACTACCAGGCGCAGCTCATGCGCAGGGAGCGGGTGACCGCCGCGCAGATGACCTCGTCGATGCTCACCGTGTTCGCCGAGGAAGGGGACCTGGCCGGGTATCGCGATCTGCGGTGCGTGTTCACCGGTGGTGAACCGCTGCCGCCCGCCACGGCGCAGCGCATCCGGGCACTCACCGGCGCGCGCGTGAACAACCTGTACGGCCCGACCGAGGCCGCGGTGTGCATCACCTACCACGTGACGACCGACAGCGATATCGGCTCGGTGCCGATCGGGCGGCCGCCGCGCGGCGCGGGCGTCCGTGTGCTCGATGAGCGGCTGCGTTCGGTGCCGCCGGGCGTGGTGGGGGAGCTGTACCTGTCCGGAGTGCAGCTCGCACGCGGGTATCTCACCCGACCCGATCTGACGGCCGGGTCGTTCGTCGCCGACCCCGGCGGCAGCGGTGAGCGGATGTACCGTACGGGCGATCTGGTCAAGTGGGGCCCGCACGGCGAACTGGACTACGTGGGCCGCACCGACAGCCAGGTGAAGCTGCGCGGTCAGCGAATCGAACTGGGCGACATCGAATCCGCGCTGCTGGCCTGCGAGGGCATCGCCCAGGCGGTCGTACTGCTGCGCGAGGACAGTCCCGGCGACCAGCGCCTGGTCGCCTATCTCATCGCGGGATCGGGGACCGCCCTCGACATCGACGCCATCCGTGCCGCCCTCCAAAAGGTCTTGCCCGCTTACATGATTCCCGCCGCCTTCGTCATCGTGGACGACCTTCCCCGCACCGCCAGCGAAAAGATCGACCGCAAGGCCCTCCCCGCCCCGCCCCATACCCCCACCCCTCACCGCCCCGGCGCCCCTACCCCTCCCATCGAGTCTCTCGACTCTCCTATTCCCGAGCGTGCCGGAAATTCGGGGGTGGATGGGAGCCGGGTGATGGGTCGTATCCGTGAGGCTATGGCCGCGGTGCTGTCTGTGCCCGAAATCGCTACCGACGACGACTTTTTCGAGGCGGGAGGACATTCACTCTCCGCTGTCCGGCTGACCGGCAGGTTGCGGCGCTCGGGACTCGAGGTCGTCCTCGACGACGTGTTCGAGGCCGCTACGCCGCGCGCGCTCGCAGCGCGAGTCACGGCGCGAGTGGAGGTGCCCGACGTCGAATTCGCCCGCCCCCAGTCCGGCGCCGAGCGTGGTTCCGATCCGGCTGGGTGGGGGCCCGCACCTGCCGGGCATTCCTCGGGCTTTGGCGGGTACGCGGCCCTGCTGCCCGATGGGCTGGCCATGTTGGGTAGCCGCTTGGACCCGGTGCTGGAACTTCGTTCCGCTGGCTCGGCCCCGCCCTTGTTCTGCGTGCATCCTGTCGGCGGCACCGCCTGGCAGTTCGCGCCGCTGGCGCGGTTGCTCCGCGCCGAGCGGCCGATCCTCGGGCTGCAGTTTCCGGCATTGGGCGGCAACGAGATTCGGGCCCGAACCATCGATGAACTGGCAGACCGGTATCTGGCCACCATCCGCCACATCCAGCCGCACGGCCCGTATCACCTGCTCGGCTACTCACTGGGCGGCAATATCGTGCACGCGATGTCGGCGCGGCTGGCGGCCGAAGGGGAGCCGATCGCCTTCGCCGGACTGGTCGATTCCCATCCGTTGCCGAATCTCGTCGAGCGTGCCGAGACAGCCTTGGCCGACCCGGCCGAACTGGATCGGCTGCTCCCCGAACTCCCCGACGACGCACCGGAACTCGCGGAGGCGATCCGCTCCGCCGCGACCCGGCTGCTGCGCATGGTCACCGTGTCGGACCCGCCGCATTACGCCGGACCCCTGGCGTTGTACGCCGGGGATCCCGGTACCGCACCCGAACGCGGCAACGCCCAGATCACCGGCTGGCGGGCGACGGGCGCCGACATCGTCGTCCGCCGACTCCCGTACTCGCACTTCGACATCGTGTCCCCGACCGGCTGGACCGAGGTCGCCGCACTGCTCGACGTCGATCCCGCGATCCGCGACTGAGCCTCGCGCACAACGAGAAAGAAGGTTGACCCCGCCATGACTGCCCTCCGACCGAGAGCCCGCGTGCGGGCCGCCGTCGCCCTGCTGATACTCGCCGTGCTCGCGGTGGCGGGCTGCGGCTCCACCCCCGGGGCCACGTCGGCCTCCGACACCAGGCAGGTGCAGACCGAACGCGGATCCGTTGCCGTGCCTTCGGATCCGAAGCGCATCGTCGTGCTCAACGGCGCCCTGGCCGGATACCTCTACGACCTCGGCGCGCCGGTGGCCGCGGCGGACGCGCGGGTGCTCGGCGTCAACAACTTCACCAGCGACTTCCCGCCCGCCTGGGCCGAGGACGCGAAGCGCCAGGGCACCGCGGCGGTGCCGATCGGCGAGGACGTCAACCTGGAATTCATCGCGTCGCAACGGCCCGACCTGATCATCGGCGGCGGCCAGGGCTTCCCTGCCCAGCAGTCCGCCAACGCCTACGACCAGCTCAGCGCCATCGCCCCGACGGTGCTGGTCCCGGCCGCCACCGTGAACTGGCAGGAGCAGCTGCGACTGATCGCCGACGTGGTGGGCCGCGGGGAGAAGGTCGACGGCCTGATCGCCGCGTACCGGGACAAGGTGATGAAGGTGAAGTCGGCGATCACGGTCCCGGCGGGCGCCGCCGCCTACTTCCAGTCGCGCAAGGACCTGAAGCCGACGCTGATCGTGCCGGACGCGGCGTTGCCGTCGCTGCTGGCGGAGGTCGGCTTCAGCAATGACACCCAGGTGGCCGCGAAGGCGGGCAATCCCGCCCGGGCCGCGGCCGCCGACTGGGTGTCGTTCAGCCCGGAGCTGCTGACCACCGTCGTGGACGCTCCGGTACTGTTCGTCCTTCCGCTGGAGGGCGGCCGCAACGGCGCCCAACTCGCCGAAGATCCCTTGTACGCAAGGCTTCCCGCGTTCCAGGCGCACCGCGTGTTCGACCTCCCAGCGGCCAGCTATCGCCTCGACTACCGCGGTGTCATGAGCACCCTCGACACCATCGCGCAGCGGTTTCGGTGACAGCCGCCGGGCTGCTCGTCGACATCTCCCCGCTGCGGACCAGCCGCGGGTTCCGCCGCGCGTTCGCGGCGCGGCTGGTCTCGGTGCTGGGCATCGCTGCTCATGGTGGCGCTGCCCGTCCAGATCTACCAGCTGACCGGTTCGTCGGTGCACGTCGCCGCGGTGGCGACCGTGACGGCGGTGGCGCTGTTGGCCGGGAGCCTCGGCGGCGGCGTGCTCGCCGACCGGTACGACCGCCGCGACGTGATCCAATGGTCGCGCACCGCGGCCGGTCTCGGGTTTCTCATCCTCGGAGTCAACGCGCTGCTGCCGGATCCGCTGCTGCCGGTGATCTATGTCGCCGCCGTGCTGGACGGGGTGGCGGGCGGGGTCAGCGGAACCACCCTGATGGCACTGGTGCCCGTGCTGGTGGGGCGAAAGAAGGTCGCCGCGGCCGGGGCGCTGACCGCGCTCACCTCCGATGCGGGCACCATGGTCGCCCCGGCGCTGGCCGGTGTACTCATCGCCGAAACCGGTGTCGCCATAGCGTTTTTCATCGCCGCGGCCGCCACCGCCGCGACCGTCGGGCTGATCCGAGCGATCGGTCCCGCGCCGCCGCCGACCCGCGCCGCCGGCCATCCGGTGCGAGAACTGTTCGCGGGCATCGGATTCGCGGCGCGGCACCGCGGCATTCGCGCCGTCCTGCTGGTCGGCCTGCTCGCCATGCTGGTGAGCGGCCCGCTGGTGTTGCTTCCGGCCTTGGCCGATGTGGAACTCGGCGCGGGGCCGACGACGCTGGGCCTGCTGTACGCCGCACCGGGCGCCGGGGCCGTGATCGGCTCGCTGACCAGCGGCTGGATCGGCCGCACCCGCCGCCCCGGGCGGGCGCTGCTGTTCACGCTGGCGCTCATGCCGATCGGCGTGAGCGCGGCCGGGCTGTGGTCGCACGCCGCCTGGGTCTTCCTGGGCCTCGCCGGATTCGGCCTGGCCCGGACGGTGAACATGGTGCTGCGCTACACGGTGCTACAGCAGCAGGCGCCCGAGGAACTGCGAGGACGGATGTCGGGACTGCTGATGGTGCAGTCGGTCACCGGCACCGCCGTCGGCTCGATGGTGGCGGGCCTGATGGGTCAATTGTTCGCGCCGGGCGCCGCACTCGTGGTCTACGGGGTGTCGGTGCTGGTACTCGGCGGGCTGGTGGCGATCGTCGCCGGGCCGCCACAGCGAGAGGAGGAGAAGTGACGGATCGCGCCGCCTATGCCGAGCGCATCGCGGAGGTATTGTCCGGTGCGCACGGGGCCAAGGTCGGCTACCCGATCGGATTGCGGGAGCTGGAGGTGATCCGCACCGAGCAGGTGGGGTCCGGGCTGCTGCGCATCACGTTCGGCGGGCGGGAACTGGACGGGTTCCACAGCTACGTTCCGGACGAGCATGTGCGCCTGGTCTTTCCGTGCGATGACGGCGTGCTGCGGCTGCCGGAGCGGGATGGGCTGTCGCTGGAATGGGGGAGCCCGCGCCCGGTGTCGCGGGAGTACACCGTGCGCCGCTACAGCGCCGAGGACGGCGAGTTGGATATCGATTTCGCCATCCACCCCGGCGGATTGGCGTCCGACTGGGCTCTCGCGGCCACGCCCGGCATCCGGGTGCACATCGCCGGGCCGCCCGGCGGCGTCGTGGTGCCGGAGTCCTACGACAGGTACCTGTTCGCCGGTGACATCACCGCGCTGCCCGCCATCGCCCGATGGCTGGAACGGTTGCCCCGCAGCACCTCCGGGTGGGCGTTCATCGAGGTCGTCGATGCCGCCGAGGAGATCCCGCTGGATCCGCCGTCCGGCATCGAGGTGCGCTGGGTACATCGAGGGCCCGCGGACCCGGGCACCGGCGAGGCCTTCGAGCAGGCGGTGCGCACAGTGAAAGTCCCGGAGGGAGAACGTATTTACGTCTGGATGGCGGGGGAGGCCGGTTGGCTGCGCCCGCTGCGCAAGTGGGTGCGCACCGAACTCGGTGTGGGGCCCAAGGACTATCTGATCGCCGGGTATTGGAAGCGCGGCGTCGCCGATTTCGACCGAGAGGAATGACATGACGAACGAGCAGGCGACGGCGGACGGCCGCCAGCGCGTGATCGACGATGTGGCAGCGGCATTGGGCGTCGGCCCGGGCGAGCTGACCGCGGAGACCAATCTGCTGGACGCCGGGCTGGACTCGGTCCGGATCATGTCCCTGGTGGAGAAGTGGCGGTCCGCGGGCCACGAGCACATCGACTTCCCCACGCTCGCTTCGGATCCCGTGCTCGGCTCGTGGCTCGAAGCGCTGGCGTGACGGGCGGCGCGGCCGCACCGGCCGCGCCACCCCGGCCGTCACCGCGCCCGCGCCCCGTCGGCGAGCAGCCGGCGCAACTCCCGGCGGCTGGTCTTGCCGACCCCTGTCTCCGGGAAATCGTCCACGACCACGACGGCGTCCGGCATCTTCCAGGCCGCCACACCGCGCTCCCGCACGAAGGCGCGCACGGTCGACAGGGTGGGTGGCGCCGCCGGGTCGCCGGGCTGGACGAAGGCGCAGATTCGCTGTCCCAGAACAGGATCCGCGGTGCCGACGATCACCGCGTCGCGGATACCGGGATGCGCCAGCAGATGGGCCGCGAGTTCCTCCGCCGACACCTTCTCGCCGCCGCGGTTCACCCAGTCCCCGGCACGCCCCCGCACGACCAGGTTGCCGTCGGGCCGCAGGCACACGATATCGCCGGTGCGGTACCACCCGTCCGCGGTGAAGCTGCGGGCGTCGGCCTCCGGATTGTCGTAGTAGCCGCGAATTGTGTACGGGCCGCTGGTGATCAGGTTGCCGTCGGTCCCCGGCGGCACCTCGTCGCCCGCGTCGTCGACGACCCGGAGCCGGTCGTGCTCGGACATGGGACGGCCCTGGGTACCGACGACCACCTCGATCGGATCGTCCAGGCGCGTATAGCAGACCAGGCCCTCGGCCATGCCGAACACCTGTTGCAGCGTCACCCCCAGCGCGGGGCCGACGCGCCGCGCCAGCTCGTCGGGGCAGCGGGCCCCGCCCACCTGCAGCACTCGCAGGCTGGACAGATCCGGCGTATCGCCCGCCTCGGCCCGCTCTACCCACAGCCGCGCCAGCGGCGGCACCAGGCCGGTGATGGTGACGCCGAACCACTCGATCGCACGAAATGCGGTGGCGGGAGTCGGATCCGGCGCCATGGCGACCGTGCTCCCGGCCCACAGCGCCCCCAGGATGCCCGGGGAACTCATCGGAAAGTTGTGTGCCGCGGGCAGCGCCGCGAGATAGACGGTGCCGCTGTCGAGTTCGCAGATCTCCGTGCTGCGGCGCACGCTGTAGAGATAGTCGTCGTGGGTGCGGGGGATGAGCTTCGGGATGCCGGTGCTACCGCCCGACAGCTGCAGGAACGCGACCTCACCGGCATCGGTCTCGGGCAGATCGCCCGGCGTGTCCCGGAATTCGTCGATATCGTGCACACCTTCGGGCAGCGCATCGGCGTCGTCGGCGACGACCAGCACCTGACGCAGCGACCCGACCCGCTGCCGTATCGAATCCGCCAGTGCCGCATGGTCGAAGCGCTGATGCACGCCACAGGTGATCATCGCGGCGGCGGCCGACGCCGTGGCGATCGGCGCCAGCTCCGCCTGCCGGTGCGCGGGCAGGCAGAACACCGGCAGCGCTCCGAGCCGGAACAGCGCGAATATCACCTCCACGAACTCGGCGCGGTTGGGCAGCTGTACCAGCACCCGGTCGTGGCGGCCGATCCCGAGCCGGGCCAGCCCGGTGGCCAGGGAGCGGGTGCGGTGGTCGAGTTCGGCGTAGGTCCAGCGGTGTGCGTCGTCGACGACGGCGATCGCCTCCGGCACGGCCGCCGCGCGGGCGGTCAGCACGTCGCCGAACGTCTCTCCGGTCCAGCATTTCTCGGACCGATACCGTGCGGCGTCGGCCGCGGGCCACGACGTGTAACCGGGAAGAACGATCGAAGGCATTGGGGGCCACCTCTTTTCAACGAATCCAGCGAGGTGCGCTTGCCCGAGGGTGGACAAGCACACCATTTATAGTCAGGTTAGGCTAACCTTATGTTTATGATCGTTTCGGGTGACCCGGTGGTCGTCGTCACCGGTGCGGCCGCCGGTATCGGGGCCGCGATCGCGACAGAGCTCGCGATCGGCGCCGGTGTGTTGTCGCTGTGGGACCGCGATCCGCAGGTGCGGCAGTCCGCGCGGGAAATAGCCGCCCGCGCATCGGGTTCGGTGCACGCGGTCGAGGTCGACGTGACCGATGCGACGGCGGTCACCGCGGCCTTCGATCGGCTGATCGCCGAACACGGCACACCCGATGTGGTCGTGCACGCCGCGGGAATCATGGCCCCGGGTACGCCGCTGGACGTCACGCCGCAGGCGTGGGAGCGCATCCTGAGCGTCAACGCCACCGGCGTCGTGCGGATCACCCAGCGTGCCGCCCGCGAAATGGTCGCGGCCGGTCGCGGTGCGATCGTGGTCGTATCCTCCAATGCCGCGACCACTCCGCGGGTCGGCCTGGCCGCCTACGGCGCGGCGAAGGCGGCGGCCACCGCGTTCACCCGGTCGCTCGCGTTGCAGGTGGCCCCGCACGGCGTGCGCGTGAACGTGGTGTCGCCCGGCTCCACCGACACTCCCATGCTGCGCGGCATATACGGCGACGGCCCGCTGGACGACGCCGCGCTCGAGAGTCTGCTCGACGGTGATCCGGAGGCGTATCGCCTCGGAATACCGTTGCGGCGCATCGCAAGTCCCGCCGATATCGCCGCGGCGGTCCGCTTCCTGGTGTCCGACGACGCCCGCCACATCACCATGCACGATCTGCGGGTGGACGGCGGCGCCACGTTGGATATGTGACGAGAGGATGATCACCATTTCCGAAACATCTGCCGCCCCCTCGGGTCCGGCCTTCGTCCTGTCTCGTCCACACCGGACCGTCGTCGCGGGAACCGGGCGCGTCTTCGGCACCGCGCACGAGGCGGTGCGCGCATTGCGCAGTGGCCGGGCCGATTACGTCGTCGGAGCGCTGCCGTTCGCGTCCGGCGCGCCCGCGGCGCTGTGGGCGCCGGAATCGGTGACGATGACCGCGTCCCCGCACCGATCCGCCGCACCGGCCGCGCTGCCCCGGTTCGAACTGGACGCCGCCGTCCCGGCCCCGGAGGCGCATCTGCGGCGGGTCGCCGCGGCCGTGCGGCTGCTGGGCGATCTCGCGCACCCGGTGCGGAAGGTGGTGCTGGCCAGGGCGATTCGCGCTCGGTCCGAGCAGCCCGTGGCGGCCGGGGATCTCCTGGATCTCCTGGTGTCCACCGACCCGTCGGGCAACGGGTTCCTCGTCGATCTGTCCGCCGCGGGCGGGCCGTACCGCGGCAGGCATCTCGTGGGCGCCAGCCCGGAGGTGCTGGTGCGGCGGACGGGCACGGAGGTGCTGAGCCATCCGCTGGCGGGTTCGGCCCGCAGGCTCCCCGACGCGGCGGGGGACCGCGCGGCCGCGGAGGCACTGCTGGCCTCGTCGAAGGATCGCGACGAACACCGGTACGTGGTCGACCAGGTCACGGGAGTGCTGCAGGACCGCTGCGCGGGCGTCCACACCCCGGCGACCCCGGAGCTCACCCGCACGCCGGTGATGTGGCATCTCGGCACGCCGATCACCGCCACGGTGCCCGCCCACGGCCCGTCCGCCCTGGAACTGGCCCTCGCCCTGCATCCGACCCCGGCGGTGTGCGGCACCCCCACCGCGGCGGCGGCGGACCTGATCGCCGAACTGGAGGGCGATCGCGGCTTCTACGCCGGTGCGGTGGGCTGGTGCGATGCCGCCGGGAACGGCGAGTGGATGGTGAGCATCCGCTGCGCCGAACTCGACGCCGACGGCCGCACGCTGCTCGCGCACGCGGGTGGGGGCATCGTCGCCGAATCGGACCCGGCGGCCGAATTGGCCGAGACCACAGGCAAATTCCAGCGCGTTCTCGGGCCGCTCGGTATCGCGGACCTGCCACTCACCGTCGCCTGACCGGCGCCGAGCCCGCCGGCGGCACCACACACTACGACTTCGGAGACAGCATGCCCATACCCCCGATCGCGCCCTATCCGATGCCCGGACCGGACGAGGTCACCGCCGACCAGGTGTCCTGGAATGTCGATCCCGCGCGCACGGCCCTGCTGATCCACGACATGCAGCAGTACTTCATGTCGGCCTACGATCCGGACCGCGACCCGGCCCGCACCCTGATCGCGAACATCGGCAGGCTCCGACATCGCTGCCGCCAGTTGCGTATTCCGGTCATCTACACCATGCAGCCGGGCAACCAGCATCCCTCGCGCCGCGGCATCCTCGCCGACTTCTGGGGTTCGGGCATGTCGCACGGGCCCGATACGGAGGTCGTCGCCGAACTTCGGCCGGACGCGCAGGACATTCAGGTCACCAAATGGCGCTACTCGGCCTTCCAGCGCACCGACCTGCGCGAGCTGCTCGGCTACTACCACCGCGACCATCTGATCGTCACCGGCGTGTACACGCACATGGGCTGCATGCTCAGCGCCGCAGAGGCTTTCATGAGCGACGTGCGCCCGTTCCTGGCCCTGGACGCGACCGCCGACTTCAGTCGCGACGAACATCTGATGGCCTTGAACTACACCGCTCGCCGGTGCGGCGCGGTACTGTCGACGGCCGACCTGCTGGACCGGCTCACCGCCGCGGAGTCCAGACATTTGTAACCTGTCCCGGGCGCCGCCCGCGGAACGAACCACGCTCCTGTTTCGGCGGCGCGGCCGAGGGAGGTCGGGGCGACCGATGGCGATGAAGGCCCATGTGCAGGTGGACGCGGATCTACTGACCCCTCATTGCCCGACGTGCCCACCCGCGTTACCCGGCGTGCCCCCCTCTAGTTTCGCGGCGCGTCCATTCCCTCATTGCCCGGCGCCCATCCCCCATCCCCCATTGCCCGGCGCACCCATTCCTTCATTGCCCGGCGCGGCGGGCCCCTTCCTCATTGCCCCGGCGCGCCCATTCCTTCATTTCCTGGCGCGCCCGTCCCCTCATTTCCTGGCGTGCCCATCCCCTCATTGCCCCGGCGTGCCCATCCCCTCATTTCCCGGCGTGCCCATCCCCTCATTTCCCGGCGTGCTTTTGGCCGGGACCTCCACCGGAATCTCGCCACCCAGGTGGTAGTCACCGGACAGCCGCAGCGTGTCACCGCTCCAGAAACGCCCGGGGTCATACCAATTCGCGCGGCGTTCGGGCAGCAGTCCCATGGATTGGTAGGTGAGGGCGACGATCTCGGCGCAGTAGGCGCTCCGCAGGTCCTGCCCGGCCGCCGAACTCGCCTCGGCCGTACGGGATTTCCGCCGCAACCGGGCGGCCCGGCCGCCCAGCCAGCGCGCGGCGAGACCGGAGGTCGACGGGAACGGCAGGCCGTCGAGCCGGGCGATGGCGCGCAGCGCGGCGTCCTCCATCTCACGGGTCACCGGGCGGTCCAGCTGGCGCAGCCACGCGCGCTGGCCGTAGCGCTGCGCCCACACGAGTACCGCCTCGCGCAGATCGTGCAGCTGAGCGCCGCGGTGCTTGGTGCCCGACCACATGTCGGGCAGCGGCCTGCCCAGTTCGGCGTGCCAGATCAGTACCGGGAGATCGTCGATGGCAACGGCCATCCCGACATGGTTGACCGGACTGTTCGTGGTCATCCGAATGGCTCGATCGGCCGCCGAACTCCCGCGAAACAACCACAGATCCCCGGTTCGCGTGAGTTCGAGCGCCCGGTCGAGGTCGATGTTCGTACCCGCCATAGGCAGTAGCCTAGGCACATGCGCTGGTGGAAGGTACTCGGTCTGGCGGGCGCGGCGGGTGTCGCCGCGACCGGAGTCGTGATCGTGCGGGCGGAGCGGCAGCGGCGCTCCTACACGCCGGAACAGATCCGCGCCCGCCTGCACGAGAGAGTCGCCGAGGTAGCCCCGCCCGACCCGGGCCCCGGCGAGAATTCCCACGGCTGAGGGGCCGCCCGCGGTGAACTCGGCTGCACCCCGGCGCTTTACGACAACCGACCGCGCCGGACAGTGATCAACAGCACGCGGCGTGGGATAGGCTTGCGCCCTCCTGCTGGTTCAACGAAAGGGATATGGAGTGGCACGCAAGGTCACCGTCGAGCTGGTGGACGATTACGACGGCAAGTCCGAGGCCGAGGAAACGGTGAGGTTTGCTGTCGACGGCGTCGAGTACGAGATGGATCTGTCGGTGCTGAACGCGAGCAAACTGCGCGGAATCTTCGAACAGTGGACGCCGCACGCTCGCAAGGTCGGCCGCGTCCCCAAGGGTAAGGATCGCAGCGCCCCGCGGACGGCGGCAGGGCGGGAGCAGACGGCCGCCATCCGGGAATGGGCGCGGAAGAACGGGTACAGCGTCTCGCAGCGCGGCCGGATCCAGGCCGAGGTCGTCTCGGCGTACAACAAGGCCAGCTGACACCGGCCGGGGCAGCAGTCGACTGCTGCCCCAACGGGGAGACGGAAATTCATCGGCGCCTGTCGGTACACTCGAGCAGCGGGAACGATCGTCGACGCGTGGAGGAGAGTAGGGATGGCCGAGGTGCTGGTCGCCGAGATCCGGTCGGATAGCCAACCCTGGTCGGGACGAAGAGATCGATCCAGCAAGAACTTCTCGCTCGCCGCCGTTCCGGAGGGTACCCAGGAACTGCTCTGGCGGACCGAACCCGACAGCGGGGCGATCAGGTTCAGCGTGATGTCCGACGTCCGGGCGAACTACGATCAGCGCGTCCTGTCCAACATCGCCTCCGGCTCGAGAACGCGCCTCCCGCGCGAGCGAGAATCCCTGTCCCGCCGCGGTTTCTACATCGCCAACCCCTTCGGCGCCGCCGACGACGGATTCCTCGTGAAGGTGTACGCCCTGGTCCCCTGACGGCGATCGTGGCGGTGACTCTATCGAGGTCGCCGTAGAGCGTTGGCCCGCAGGCGAATTCCACGTGGCCGACGCCCTCGCCCTGCCGCCCGAGGATGGTTCGGTCACCGGCTGTCGCGCCGACAAGCTCCTGCACGCCCTCCCCGAACCCGAGCAGGCGGTTGTCGAAGCCCGCCGGGTCCTCGCCGCGCGCGGCCGGGCGGTGCTCATCGGCCAGGACTGGGACACGCTGGTTGTCGACTCCGACGCTCCCGAATTCACCCGCGGTCTCGTCCGCACCCGCGCGGACAACATGCCGAGCCCGCGAGTCGCCCGCCGCTACCGGAACCTGCTGCTGGACAACGGATTCACAGATGTCACCGTGGCGGGTGCACACGATCGTCCGCACGGACGCGGCGGTCCTGCCGATGCTCGCCAGCGTCGGGGAAGAAGGCCCCTGGCTCGACGAGCGACCTCCGAGAAGTCCTCGGCGGCAACCTAATCCGTGGCGTCGGTCAGGAATGCTCCGGCGATCCCGCGGGGCACAACGACCGGTGGTGCGAGCCGCCTGGGGGCTGCGAGCCGAGATCGGAACGCCGTGCGACACCCGTGAGCTGACCCACGCCCCACACGACCAGCGCGGATAGTGCACAGAGCGCGCCGACCAGGCAGGAGGCCCACCATCCCCACGTGCCGTACGCCCAGGTGGTCGTGACCGCTCCGAGGGCCGACCCGAGGGAGTAGCAGGCCATGTAGACGCCGATGACGCTGCTGGCGTGGTCCGGGAGCGCGGTGGTCAGCAGGTGCTGGCTGCCGACATGCACGGCCTGGACGGCGAAGTCGAGCGCGACGATCCCGACGACCAGGAGCCACAGGTTCGATCCGGCTTGGGCGATGAACAGCCACGACCCGGTCAACAGCACCAGCGACCAACCTGTGATCTGTTGTGCGCGACCGGAATCGGCCCATCGTCCCGCGCGGGCGGCACCGAGCGCTCCGGCCAGGCCAGCCGATCCGAACAGGCCGATCGCGGTGGTGCCCAGGTTCCAGGGCTCGGTGCTGAGGGGGAGTGCGAGGCCGCTCCATAGCGTGCCGAAGGACGCGAACAGGAACAGGGCCATCAGACCCCGGCTCAGGAACAGCCGATCCGTGCGCACGAGCCTGCCCATCGACGCCAGCACCTGCGTGTATCGCGTGGCGCCCGCCCTCGGATCCGGGCGCAGCCGCGCGCGAACGGTGACGACGAGCGCCGCGCAGAGCACCGCGAGCACCGCGTAGACCGCGCGCCATCCGGCCATATCGCCCAGCGCGCCCGCGAGCACGCGGGCGCCGAGAATGCCGATCACCACGCCCGACGTGACGGCGCCGATGGTGCGGCCGCGCTCGCCCGGCGCCGCGACGGCGGCCGCGTAGGCGACCGTCACCTGCACCACGACCGCGAAGACCCCGGCGACACCGAGCCCTGCCATCACGAGGACCCCGTTGGGTGCGGCGGCCACGATCGCCGCCCCCACGGCGGTGAGCGCCAGGTGCGCGGCGATGAGGCGGCGGCGGTTCAGCACATCGCCGAGCGGGACCAGTGCGATCAGACCGGCGAAGTAGCCGATCTGCCCGGTGGCGACCAGACCGCCCAGCGACTCCGGCGCCAGCCCCAGATCGCGCCCGGCCGCGGCCAGTACCGGCTGGATCGCATAGATCGTCGATACCGCGACGGCGCAGACCAGCGCCAGGATCCATCGCTGTGACCGGGTGACTCCTGTCGACACGAGACCTCCCAATTTGGTAGCAAATTGAAACTGTTTGACAGTAAGGCATAATAGTTTCGAATTGCAACCGATTGGGAGAAGCTCATGACGCGCGGATCCGATGCGTGGACCGACCCCACCTGTCCCGTGGCCCGGACGGTCGACCTTGTCGGCGACCGATGGAGCCTGCTGATCGTGCGCGATGCCATGGACGGCGCGGCCGCGTTCACCGAGTTCCAGCAGCGGCTCGGGATCGCCCGCAATATCCTCGCCGACCGCCTCCGCCGCCTGGTCGACCACGGCATCCTCGTCAGCACTCCGACGCCCGGCGGCAAGCGGCACATCTACGAACTGACCGAGGCCGGGCGCGATCTGTTCACCACCATCGTCGCGCTGCGGCAATGGGGGGAGCGCCACGCCTTCGCCGATGGCGAGCCGCACTCCACGCTCCGGGACCTCGACGGCGGCCCCGTCGCTCGACTGCGCCCGGAAAGCCGGACCGGTAAGCCCCTCGCGGCGGCGACGACCCGGGTCCACAAGGTGGACTGAAAAGCGGGGCAGGATCCTCAGTGTGTCGGCTGAGCCGAGTCGGCCGGAACACGGTGTCGATCATCTTCTGCTGTGCCGCCTGGAACGCCGCCGCGCCGGAGAGGTCGGCGTCGTCCACGTAGTTCAGCGAGCCGGTCAGGGTCTTGCTGCCGTCGGCTGTGCTGCACATCAGCGCACCGTGGCCGCCGTTGTGGCTGATGACGGTGCCGTCGCCGGTCTGCGGCACGAACTCTCCCAGGCCGTAGTCCATGTGCGGGATGCCCGTCGGGTGCGGCGTGAATATCTGTGCCCGCAGTTCGGCCGGGAGCAGCTTGTCGCCCGCCGATACCGACCTGATGTCGATCGGACACGGCCCCGACACGGCGCCGAGGGTCAGGCGTGCTCGTGCTGGAAGGCTTGGAGGAGGTCGGCCGCCACGCTCACCGCGATGGTGGCGGGGTCTTTGCCCGTGATCTCCGGGAGGCCGATGGGGGTCTTGATGCGGGCGATCGCCGACTCGTCGTGCCCGCCCTCGGCGGAGAGCCGCTTGCGGAAGCGGGCCCACTTGGCGGACGAGCCGATGAGGCCGATCGAGCCCAAATCGGTTGTGCGCAGGGCGGCGTCGCAGAGGGCGGCGTCCTCGGCGTGGTCGTGGGTCATGATCAGGACGTGGGCGCCGGGCGGGAGTTCGGCGAGTACCTCCTCCGGCAGCAGCGGCGTGTGATGCCGGTGCACCCGCGCCACCGCGTCCGACAGCACGGCCAGGCGCTCGTCGGTGAGGACATCCGGGCGGGTGTCGACCAGGTGCAGGTCGAGGTCCTGGCGCGACAGGATGCGCGCCAGTTCCAGCCCGACGTGCCCGACGCCGAAGATCGCCACCGCGGGCACCACGGGCAGCGGTTCCAGCAGGATCGAGACCGTGCCGCCGCAGCACTGCACGCCGTGCTGGTTGGCCACCTTGTCGCTGAGGGCGAAATCCATCAGCTCGGGCTCCGGCTCGGCGGCGGAGATCATCTCCCGCGCCCGGTCGATCGCCACGGCCTCGACATTGCCGCCGCCGATCGATCCCCACGTCTCGGTATGGCCCACAACGAGTTTCGCCCCGGGACCGCGCGGGGCGTGGCCGCGCACGGTCGCGACGGTCACCAGTACGCCGGACTCTCGGCGTGCTCGCAACCGCGCGACCGCGGCGACCCAGGTCATGTCAGGCACCGACCGATGCGCCTGTGCCGGTGCGGGTTCGGCTGTCGACATGGCCGTGGCCGGGCCCCGATGCGCCGTTGCCGGATCCGTCGGTGACATACCCATGCGCGGAACTCGGATCGACAAGGTCCTTGCGCGCCTGCCCGTTTCGGGTCCCATCGCCTCGGCGCGCGGCTTCGACGGCCCAGAACACCGCCTCCGGCGTCGCGGGCGAGGCCAGCTCAACGCTCACCCCGCTCGGCCCGAACGCGGCGGCGGCCTGCCGCAGCGCTTCTCGCACCGAGAACGCCAGCATCAGCGGCGGCTCACCGACCGCCTTGGACCCGTAGACCGCGCCCTCCTCGGTGGCGTTCTCGAGGAGCGTGACGTTGAACTCCTCGGGCATCTCCGAAAAGCTCGGCAGCTTATAGGTACTCGCGGCCTGGGTGAGGAAGCGGCCCCGGTGGGGACCGTCGCCGGTGTCCCACCGCGGATCCTCCAGCGTCAGCCAGCCCGCGCCCTGCACGAAACCACCCTCGACCTGACCGATATCGATCAGCGGCGAGAGGGTGTCGCCGACATCGTGCACGATGTCCACGCGCCGGATGCGGTAGGCGCCGGTGAAGCCGTCCACCTCGACCTCGGTCGCGGCGGCGCCGTAGGCGAAGTACTTGAACGGCGAGCCCCGGAATGTCTTTGCGTCCCAGTGCAATCCCTCGGTCCGGTAGTAGCCGGACGCCGACAGCTGGACCCGCTGGAAGTACGCGGTCCGCACCAGTTCGTCCCAGGCGATCTCCTTGTCGCTGCCCAGCGCGCGCGCCACACCCCCGGCGATGCGCACGTCCGAGGCGTTCGCGCCCAGCTGGGAACCGGCCACCTGCAGCAGGCGACCGCGCAGCTGTTCGCAGGCGTTCTTGATGGCACCGCCGTTGAGATCCGCGCCGGAGCTGGCGGCGGTGGCGGAGGTGTTGGGCACCTTGTCGGTTCGTGTCGGAGCCAGGCGCACCTTGTGCAGCGGTATGCCGAGGGTGGTGGCGGCGACCTGCATCATCTTGGTGTGCAGGCCCTGGCCCATCTCGGTGCCGCCGTGGTTGATCAGGACCGAGCCGTCCTTGTAGATCAGCACCAGCGCGCCGCCCTGGTTGAAGGCGGTGAGGTTGAACGAGATTCCGAACTTGACGCCGGTGATCGCCAGTGCCCGTTTGGTATTCGGGTGCGCGGCGTTGAAGGCCGCGATCTCGCGCTGGCGCTCGTCGATGTCGCCGTTGCCGCGCACCTGATCCCAGGTGACGGCGATCCGCTCGGGGTGGCCGACCGGCTGCCCGTACGGCGTGCACTGGCCCAGCCCGGGACGGTAGAAGTTGCGCTCGCGCAGGTCCATCGGGTCCAGGCCCAGCAGCGGCGCGCACCGGCCCAGGATGTCCTCCATCACCAGCATGCCCTGCGGTCCGCCGAAGCCGCGGAAGGCGGTGTTGGAGACCGTATTGGTCTTGGCGATGCGACCGTGGACGCGGGCGTTGGGAACCCAGTAGACGTTGTCGATGTGGCACAGCGCGCGGGCCAGCACCGGCTCCGAGAGATCCAGGCTCCAGCCGCCGTCGGCGGTCAGGGTCGCCTCCAGGGCCAGGATGCGGCCGTCGGCGTCGAAGCCGATCTTCCACGAGGAGTGGAAGCCGTGCCGCTTGCCGGACATGGTCAGATCCTGGGTCCGGTTGAGCCGCACCCGAACCGGGCGCCCGGTGAGCTGGGCGCCGAGCGCGGCGACCGCCGCGAACCCGTGTGGCTGCATCTCCTTGCCGCCGAAGCCGCCGCCCATCCGCAGGCACTGCACGGTGACCTCGTGGCTGGGCACGCCGAGCACGTGCGCGGTGATCTCCTGTGTCTCCGAGGGGTGCTGGGTGCTGCTCTGGACGAACACCTGCCCGGCCTCGTCGATCTGGGCCAGCGCCGCATGGGTCTCGAGATAGAAGTGCTCCTGCCCGGCGAAGGTGAACTCGCCGGTGAATACGTGCGCCGACTCGGCGAAGCCCGCCTCCACGTCGCCGGTCACCATCACGGGCCGGGCGCCGTGGAAGCTCTCGGCCGCGATGGCCTCCTGCACCGTGATCAGCGCGGGCCGCTCGTCGATGTCCACCTCGACTGCGGCGGCGCCCTCCCTGACGGCCTCCAGAGTCTCGCCGAGCACCCAGGCGACCGCGTGGCCGTGGAACATGACCTCGTCGGGGAACAGCGGCTCGTCGTGCTTCATCCCGGCATCGTTGACCCCGGGCACGTCGGCGCCGGTGAGCACGCGCACCACACCCGGCACGGCCAGCGCGGGTTCGGTGCGCAGCGCGGTGATCCGGCCGTGTGCCTTCATCACCTGCACCGGGTAGGCGTGCAGCACGTCCTTGGTCCGGTACACCAGATCATCTGTGTAGAGCGCGGTCCCGGTGACGTGCAGGGTAGCGCTCTCGTGCGGCATCGCGACGCCGACGACCGGGTTCTCGGGCCGCTCCGAAAGATGACTCATGACTGGACCTCGCTGCCAGCGTCGAGAATTCTCGTCTCGAGTCCGGCGTGGGTGGAACGCTCGCTCATGACAGCACCGCCTCGGTGGTTTGCGCGTGTAGCTTCCGCAGGCTCTGGCCGAGCATGGCCGAGCGGTATTCGGAGCTGGCGCGGTGGTCGCTCATCGGCGTGCCCTCGGCCTGCAGCACGCGGGACGCGGCCTCCACCGTGTCCGTGGACCAGGGCTGGCCTTCCAGCGCCGCCTCGGTGTCGCGGGCGCGGATGGGGGTGGCGGCCACGCCGCCGAGTCCGATGCGGGCCTTGCGGACGATCCCATCCTCGATATCGAGCGCGAAAGCGACTGCGACGCTGGAGATATCGTCGAAGCGCCGCTTGGCGATCTTGTGGAAGGCCACGACCGGCGACAGCGGTTGCGGGATGCGCACCGCGCGGATCAGCTCGCCGGGTCGGCGCACGCTCTGCCGGTAGCCGGTGAAGTAGTCGGCCAGTGGCACCTCGCGCGCACCGTCGGCGCCCGCGAGCACGATCGAGGCCTCGAGTGCGAGCAGCACCGGCGGGCTGTCGCCGATGGGGGAGCCGGTGCCCAGGTTGCCGCCCAGTGTCGCGCCGTTACGGATGAGCCGGGATGCGAACTGCGGGAACAACTCCGCGAGCAGCGGCACACTGCCGCCCAACCGCCGTTCGATCTCGGTGAGCGACAACGCGGCCCCGATCTCGAAGCGCTCCGAATCCACGCGCAGCTCCCGCAGTTCGGGAAGGCGATCGATCGCGATCACGCAATCCGCCCGCCGGGCACGGATATTCACCTCCACACCCCAGTCGGTGCACCCCGCGACGACCATCGCATCCGGCCGATCACGCAGCAGCCCCACCGCCTCGGCCAGCGTGCCGGGCCGCCGAAACGCACGACCGCCCTGCGCATAGTCGGTGGCGACCGCCTCGGGCGGGGACTGCTCGCGCCGCCGCGCCAGTGGATCGTCCTCCGCCGGAGCGCCGACAGCGAACGCAGCATCCCGAATCGGCCGATACCCTGTGCAGCGACACAGATTCCCACTCAGCGCATGCAGATCGAACCCGTTCGGCCCCTGCTCGGCGTCGGAGTAGCCCGCCGCGCCACCATCTTGCTTCCCCGCCGCGCAGCGGTCGGGGCGATAGTACTCCGCGGCCATGCTGCAGATGAAACCCGGTGTGCAGTAACCACATTGGGAGCCGCCGCGGAGTGCCATCTCCTGTTGCACCGGGTGCAGGGTGGGGGCGGCGCCGGGCGGACCGGCCGTGGCGAGGCCCTCGGAGGTGACGATCTCCTGGCCGTCGAGCGCGGCCACCGGCACCAGACAGGCGTTGATCGCGACCCAGTCGGTGGGCTGCCGCACGCCCGGGCGCGCGACCAGGACCGAGCACGCGCCGCATTCGCCCTCGGCGCAGCCTTCCTTGCTTCCGGTGAGGCCACGCTCACGGAGGAAATCCAGCACCGTTGTGTGGGGTGCGGCCGGGGAAATCGGTGCGACTTTCCCATTGACCGTGATCCGCGCCGCTACCATGGCACATCCTCATTTCGGTGCGCGGTCGATACGATTATCCTAGTCGCCATTTCGAGAGCTTTCTGTTTTCGGAGGCGCGGCCCGTGCACCCGGAGCGCTGATCGGCACGCGAAGACGTGCGGCAGGCGGTGCCTAGAGATCGGAAATGCCCGGACGCATGCGGGCACGCCGGGAAGAAGGCTGCTCAGCAGCCGTGCGCTACACGACCGGGGACCCACACGGTCCGGTGAGCGAGGCGACGCAGATCGGAGATCGTCGGCATCCGAACTCGCCTCCTTCCAGCTCAACGAGTCGGTGTGACCGAAACTACGTTGCCGCGGGGCACCCGGTCAAGCGGCCGCGGAGGGACCTTACACAGTTTGGAGGAATCTCCGACGGGCCGCCCGGGAAACGTCATTCGGATCGTTTTATCGCACAGCGGGATATGGCGACAATGTTTCTCGCGGTAAACAAATCGTTTCGAGCCGGCCGCGGTTTCCGGCTCTTGTCAAAGTCTACGAAAAGCCGCTATCGGTGCGCCGATGTCTTCATGGGTTCCATCCCTAGCTGATTCCGGGTGATCGGCTGTGTACTCCTCGCACAGAAGTTGCGACAAGTCAGGGATGAGTGCCGTGGTCCGCACGGGCTGAGCATCCGCCCATCGCATCCGAGAAGGAGTGACCGTGACCGCGCACACCCGAGAAGTGGACATCCAGGAGCTGGAGCGCGCCTGGATGGACGAGGCGATCAAGGTGGCCACCAACAGCGTGGCGGACGGCGGCGGTCCGTTCGGCTCACTGGTCGCCAGGCGCGGCGAGATCGTCGCCATCGGGCACAACCAGGTCACCGCGAACCTGGATCCGACGGCACACGGCGAGGTGAGCGCGATGCGCGCCGCCTGCCGGGAGCTGGGCGCCTTCTCGCTCGAGGGTTGCGTCCTGATCACCTCGTGCGAGCCGTGCCCGATGTGCCTGTCGTCGGCGCTGTGGGCGCGGGTCGACCGGATCCTGTACTCCGCCGACCGCCACGACGCCGCGGTCGCCGGATTCGACGACCGCAAGTTCTACGAGCTGTTCGAGAAGAAGGACCATTCGCTGTGGCCGCTGCGGATCGAGCAGCTGGACCTGCCCAACCGCACCGCGCCCTTCGACGCCTGGCTGGCCAAGTCCGACCGCATCGACTACTGACCCCGCCGTTACCGGGTTCCGGTCGTGTGCAGGTAGAGGTCGCGCAGCAGGCTGACCTCGGACAGGTGGTGGATCAGCTCGCGATTGATGTGCAGCACCAGGTCGGCGACGGGGAGGTCGGGGTAGGGCTCCGTGTCGCCGACCGGGGTTCGCAGCGCGGCGTCGCTGAGGCCGCGGACTCCGGTCGTCCAGATATCCAGCTGGATTTCGAGCTGATCGAGGGCGGTGGCGGCGTCGCCCGCGTACTCCCATTTCTCGTACGAGGCGGCGGGGGCGCCGAAGTGCGCGGCATTGCGCGCGGCCAGCACGCCGACGATCACGTGGCCGAGCCGCCAGGCGATCGTGGTGAACGGCGCCGGATCCGGCGGCGGGAAGGCGTAGTCGATCGTGAAGTCCCCGGCACCGGCCTGCACGGGGGCCGTCGAGGTGCCGCGCGGTCGCACGTTCCAGGCGTCGGGGACCGGAGACCAGAAGTATTCGTCGTCGGTCAGGCCCGCCAGGCGCGGCCGAATCTGATTGTCCCAGTGGAACTCCCACTGTTCGCGCAGTGTCCGGTTCCAATCGAAGTGTTCTGCATCCATACCCTCACCCTGACATCTCGAGCGGACAGGATCGGTCCGCTATCGAATTGTGGAGTCGTGCACAGTCGCCCGGGAACGAAGGCTACGGGGTAGGGGCCGGGCTCGTGCCGAAGACGAAGCCGCGCAGCGCGAGGAATCGCATGCCGCCGATCGAGGCCATGACGGTCAGCGCGGCGGTCGCTTGCGCGAGTCCGCCGAGGCCCGGCGCCCAGAAGTCGAGACCGGCCAGCGCGGCGGTGCTGACCACGAGGCCGATCAGCGCCAGCCCGCCGCCTTCCCACTGCGCGGTGAACCAGCCGACCCGCCCGGCCGCCCGGAAGGTGAGCCGCCGGTGCAACTCGTTCGCGATCACCGTGCTGACGATCGACCCGGCGACATTGGCGACCAGCGGGCCGGTCTCGCTCAACGCCGTGAACAGCAGGACATACGCGATATTGCTGGCCCCGCCCACCAGCGCGAACCGAATCAGCTGGGCGAGAACATGATCGCCCCGCAGGTGCTGTCCTACCCGGCCCAGCCATTCTGCGCGTATCAACCATCCCGCGCGGACCACGGGGTACGCGCTGGCTCGGACGGCCCGATCGTGGCCATCGAGGACCATGCTGTCCCCGAACCCATTCCGCGGTCCCGATGCGGCAAACGCAGTGCTGTTCACGCCACCTACCGTCGCGAGCCCGCCTGATACCGCCCTGACGCCGATCTGACATGCTCGCTGACACAACGTAAGGCCTGGTGACACACAACTTCGGTGGTGCGAGCCGGAGCCGGTCCGCTGCCGGGTCTCGTCGACCGGGATCGACTAGTTGCCGTCGAGGAGTTCGGCGATATCCGAGGGCTGGTAATCGTCGGCTGGGCCACCGACATCTTCGCGACCCTGGTGACCCACGCCGCCGTCGAGGCCGATATGCGGCGCACCGACAGCCGCGAACCGGTCTACGAAACCTTCACCGGGCTCCCGCGCGACCGGTTCCCGCTCCTCACCGCATACGCCACCGAACTCGTTACCGGCGATGGCGCCCAGCGCTTCCGCGTCGCCGTCGATATCGTCATCGACGGCCTGCTCGCGCCCGGATCCCGCTGAGTACCGCGTCCAGGTGGAAAGACCCGGCTGTGTCCGCGTCGGCGCGGCGGTCTTCGAGGAGCGTTTACGTGAAGTTCGCCGAATGCCCGAAGACCGCCGAGGGCCGGAAGGTCACGATCCGCGTCGAGTAGACCTACCGTGGGGATGTAATTCCCAGGGCTGCAACGGCTTCGCGAGTGGCAGTGGCGACCAGTTCGTTGTCGGGCTGGGCGTGCTGTTCGGGTTTGGCGGTCAGTACGGCGATGACGAGCGGAGCGTGGTTCGGTGGCCACGCTATGGCGACGTCGAGGGCGCCGCCGTAGGCGGGGGACCCGGTCTTGTCGCCGACCTTCCAGTCGGCGGGCAGTCCGGCCCGGATGCGTTTGCCGCCGGTGGTGTTGGCGAGCAGCCACGACGTCAGCTGCTCGCGTTCGGGGGCGGCCAGGGCGTCGCCGAGGACCAGCGCCCGGTAGTCGGCGGCCAGCGCGGCGGGCGTGGTGGTGTCGCGTTCGTCGCCGGGTATGGCGGTGTTCAGCTCGGTTTCCCAGCGATCCAGCCGCGAGGTGGTGTCGCCGAGGGAACGCAGGAACGCTGTGAAACCCGCAGGGCCGCCGATCAGTTTCAGTATCTGGTTCCCGGCGGTGTTGTCGGACTGGGTGATCGTGGCGTGACACAGTTCCGCGACGGTCATCCCGGTTTCGACATGCTTCTCCGTCTCCGGCGAGTTCTCCACGAGATCTGTTGCCGGGTAATGGATCACCTGGTCGAAGTAGCCCGACGACAGCGGATGCGCCCGCAGCACGGCGCCGCACGCCAGGCCCTTGAACGTGGAGGCCATGGGGAAACGCTCGCCCTCGCGGGTCGCCACGGTGCGCCCGGTGCCGGTGTCCACGGCGAAGACGCCGAGCCGCGCGCCGTGTTTCGCCTCCAGATCGGTGAAGTTCGCGGCCGGTGCGGCGGCGGCCGGAGGATTCGGCTCGGCGGTTCCGGCATCACACGCCGCGGTGACCGACAGCGCGGCCGCCGCCAGCGCCGCGGCGAGGAACCGCCGGCGGCGGTGGGGAAATGCTGAGAGTTTCACCGCCGCAGGACATCATCGAGGCGGCGGCCCGCGCCAATATCCGATCCCGGCCCGGACGAGTCGAGTTCGATATATCCGCAGTTCGAAGCCTATGAACAGGTTCCGGTGGCGGCCCCGGCGCGCCGAGCGAGCGGGCGCCTCGGCCGCTGCTGGTTCAATGGCCGCATGGACCTGATCCGCCACCTCCGCTATTTCGTCTCCGTGGCGGACGAGGGGCACTTCGGCCGGGCGGCGACGGCGCTGGACATGACCCAGCCGCCGCTGTCGCAGGGTTTGCGGCGCCTGGAGAACCACTTGGGCGTCGAGCTGATCCACCGCACGCGGCAGGGGGCGGTGCTCACGTCGGCGGGACTGCGGCTGCTGCCCCGCGCGCGACTGCTCGTCGACGACGCCGAACAGCTGCTGGCCGAATCGCACCGCATCGCCCACGCCCGCGGCACCGTGCACTGGGGCGCGACCGCCGCGCTGCCCGACCGGGTGGTGACCGCCGGGGTCACCGCGCTGCGCGCCTCCGTGGGTGCCGACGGCGCGGTGTCCACCGCCGTGGGAACGACTGTCGACCTGGTCGCCGACGTCCGCGCGGGCCTGTACGACCTGGCGGTGATCGAGCATCCGGCCCTCGTCGACGGGCTCGCGGCCGGGCCCGTGGTCAAGCTGCCGCGGTGGCTGGTGGTGCCGTCGGAGCATCGCAGCGCCACCGCCGGACGCCCCACCTTCCCGATGCTCGCCGGGCTGGCCTTCGCGCATCCGCCGCGCTCGGCCAACCCGCCCGCCTTCGATACCGTGATCGACCTGCTGCGCGAGCGCGGCGTGGACGCGCCGACCGTGACGGCGGCCGACGACCGCACGCTGCTCGCCGCCGTCGCCTCGGGGACGAGTTTCGGCTTCACGGCGACTCCGCCGGTCACGACGCCGGGCGTGACGTGGGTGCGGACGGCGCCGCAGGCAATCGCGTTGCGGGTTCGCGTCATTCGCCGTCCGAACGCCGATTCCCACGCCGAGGCGATGGACCGCATGCTGTATCGGGAGCGGCTGCGATGAGGCGGGCCGTGCACCTCGACACGCCGGGCAACACCGGTCCCGCGGCGGACCGGATTCGTGCCGTGTTCGCCGACGCGGGATGCACCGGGTGGCTGCATGCCCGCCGGTGCGGCGATCCGGCCGCCGAGATCTCGGTCGGCGGCCGGTCCCGGGTGGTGATGGCCTCGGTGTACAAGCTGCCGCTGGTCGTCGCGTTCGGCCGCTGCGTCGATGCCGGGCTGATCGACCCCACCGCGCACCTCACCGTGCGTCCCTCCGACTGCACACCCGGCCCGACCGGCATTGCCGCACTGCATGATCCGGTCACCTTGAGCCGCCGCGACCTGGCGACGTCGATGATGACGGTGTCCGACAGCGCCGCCGCCGACGTGCTGCTCGGTGAGATCGGCCTGGCGGCGGTCGAGGAACTGCTCGACGAGATCGGCCTCACCGAGACACAGGTGGTGGGCGGCACCGCCGACCAGCACCGCAGCCTGGTGCGCGATACCGACACCCACACCACCGCCGAGGCCTTCGCCGCCCTGGCCGACAACGACGAGGCCTGGTCGGTGTCGGCCTACGATCCCGCCTTCGCCAGCGCGACGACACCGGAGGAGATGACCCGCTTCCTGTGTGCCGTCTGGTCCGGGGACGTGCTGTCGGCCGGGCAGACCGATTTCGTGAAATCCGTGATGCGCAAGCAGATCTGGCCGCATCGGGTCGCTGCGGCGTTCCCGCACCGCGGGGTCTCCGTGGCGGGTAAGACCGGCACCATCGGTGCCATTCGTAACGAGGTCGCCGTGGTGGAGTTCGCCGACGAGTATCCGGTCGCGGTGGCGGTGTTCACCCGCGCGGCCCGGGCGGACCCGATGCTGCCCGTCGCGGACGCGGCCATCACCGAGGCCGCCCGCATCGCCGTCACCGAGCTGCGCCGCCCGCTTCCGGACGGATAGAGCGGCGCCGAAATTCGATTGGCCGGATCCGGGTGAGATGCCACCATCAGACTCGCCATGAATACGCCAGCGATCGTGATCGGCGCGGGGCAGGCAGGGATATCCGCCGCATCGGCACCGCCGGATATCGGCCCGCCTTCGCGCATCTGCGCGATCTGGTCCGGCTCGACGCTGCCGGGCTGCCCGCGCACCGGAACGGGTTGTCCCGCTCGCACCCGGGACTGGCGTCGGCCCGCACAGCCGGTATCTCGCGCGCCGGCTGGCCCGCTTCCGGTAGATGCTCGTCCTGAAATTCCGGTAGCCGGCCCGGTGGTCTGTCCAGCTGTTTGAAGGTTATGTCGATACTTCATGCTGTTGCCTCAGAAAAGTGCCAACCGATTGTTCAACGATACCGTTGATGCCATGAACGCGGCTGGCGAGAATCCGACGATCGAACTCGGCATGGAAGAGCTGCGCGAGGTCGCGGGATATGCCGCGGCCTGTGCGGAGCCCGCGCTGGCGATCTTCGAGCGCGACTGTCCCGGCGATCGGCGGCCGCGCGCCGCGATCGAGGCCGCGCGGGAGTTCGCCGAGGGCGCCAGGCGGTCGAAGGCGATTCGGGACGCCGCGTGGGCGGCGCAGCGGGCGTATGGGGAAGCGCGCGATGCGGGGCAGGCCGCGGCGAGCGAGGTGGCGCGGGCGGCCGTCGCGGCGTGCGGCGCGGCCTATCTTCACCCGCTCGCCAAGGCGACTCAGGTCTTGCACATCGTCGGCGCGGCCGCCCACGCGGCGCGGGCATTCGAGCTGAACGCGGGTGACGACCACAGTGTCGGATACATCGAGAAAGCAACAGGTTCGGTGAGGGCCGCGGTGGTGCGCGTTTTGGTGCGTTACCCCCCTGCCCCGCGTGGTCGCGGTCGTGTGGGCGAGTTGGCGCGGGAGTTGGACTCGGCGTTGCGGCGGTGGGGGATTCCGGCCAAAGTATGCCGGAAATAACCGGGGAGAGGTTGCCCGAGCGAGGGCCGTCGCTCTACCTGCGTTGCGCCAGCTCCGAAAGCAACTGTGCCACAGCGGTTCCGGTGAGTTGTTCCGGTGCGACGAGATGCGCGACGACATCGCGCACCCGCCAGCCATCGCACAGGGAGGGGCGGTCCCAGCCGGATCCGGGCAGGGGCCGCAGCAGTTCGACCAGGCTTGCGCGCTCGGCGGCGACGGCCTCCCAGACCTGATCCTCGGTCATCGACATGGCCATGTGTGCGCTCCTTCGTCCGGTGATGTTCCAGAACGGTAGGAACTCCAGCCCGGTGGAGATTCCACGGTTGGTGAGGCGGATCACACCGGAGCCGCATTCGGGTAGGCGATCGGCCGTGGTCGTGAGAGCGCCGGTGACACCGATTCTGGCGCCGATTTTCGGCAGGGCGGTGCTGACCGCGCTGTGCCTCACCGCCGCAACGCTTTCCGCCGTCGCGGGGCGGCGGGCCGCCGGAGCTGTGCGGCGGCGGGTCAGGGCTTGCGGCCGACCGCGCCGTAGGCGTCGAGGGGTTCGGTGGGGCCGATGCGGCGGGCGAGCGGGCGCCAGTCGGTGATGGGGACCATCCCGGGCTCCACCAGTTCCAGCCCCTCGAAACAGGCGCGCAACTGGTCCGGGCCGCGCAGGATGTACGGCACGCCGCCGGACTGGACGAGTTTCTCGCTGCCCGCGACCACCTCGTCGCCGGTATCGGTGCCGTCCCACAGCACGAGATAGCTTCCCGCGCACAGTGGTTCCAGCATACGGGCGGTGATGTCGCGCAGCACGGCGAGGTCGGGTTCGTAGCCGAGTACGCCCATGAACAACACCGCCGTGGGCCGTGTGAAATCGAGGACCTCGGCGGCCTCGGCCAGGATGAGGTCGGGGTCGTGGAAGTCGGCGTGCACGTAGGTGGTCACGCCCTCGGGGCTGGTGTTGGTCAGCAACGCCCGCGCGTGCGCCAGTACCAGGGGATCGTTGTCGACGTAGACGATCCGGGATTCCGGCGCGATCTGCTGCGCGACCTCGTGGGTGTTCTGCATCGTCGGCAATCCGGTGCCCACATCGATGAACTGCCGGATCCCGGCCGCCCCTGCCAGATGACTCACCACCTGCACCAGGAATTCTCGCGACAGCTTGGCCATCCGCACGATATCCGGATACACCTCTGCCACCGCGTCGCCGGCGGCGCGGTCGGACGGGTAGTTGTCGGCGCCGCCCATCCAGTAGTTCCAGATACGGGCCGCGTGGGGGGTATCGATATCGATGCCCGCGATCGCCCGGTCCTCGGTCATAGGCTCAAACCTCTGTCTCGCAGTCGTTTCCGGATGCGATGCCGGATGCCGCTCGGCTCCGAACGCGCCTATGCTACCCGCGGAGCGTCCTTATCGCGCAACACTTTCCGGCCGCCGGGGGTGGCCGGACGGCGGCAGGCGTCGGTGGCGTACAGCTCCTGCTCGATGGCCCGCGCCGCGTAGTGCTGGCCCGACGCGCGCAGGTGCGCGATCCGCCGTTGGACGGCCTCGATGCCGTATTCCCTGGTGACGTCCGTTATCCCGACGCGGGACGTGGTCGCGGGTCCGAGTGACTCGGTCACGGCATCCCCCTGCTCGATAGTGGCGCCGACGGTTCCTGATCGAGTGTACCGCGTCGGTGCACGTGCGGCCGCACGTGCGATCGCCGATCGGTGCGCTGGAAGTCGTTGTGGCACACTCGATGACGCGACGCCGCAGCCCGACAGGAGAGAACCGTGGTCGAAGGTAACGCCGTAGCGGCCCGCGCCGTGGGTCATGACCGAGCGGGCGCGGATCCGGCGGTGCTGCGCCTGGTCCTGGGCGCGCGATTACGGAGGCTGCGGGAGACCGCGGGGATCAGCGGACAGGCCGCGGGCCGCGCGATCCGGGCCTCCCATTCGAAGATCAGCCGCCTCGAGGCCGGGCGGGTCGGATTCCGCGCGATGGACATCGACGATCTGCTGACGCTGTACGGGGTGGCGGATCCGGACACCCGCGCCGACTATCTGCGGCTGGCGCAGCGGGCCAACGGCACCGGGCGCTGGCAGGTCGACGACGATGCCGGGCAGCGGCTGGACACCTTCCTCGCCCTCGAGGACGCCGCCACCGTGGTGCGTTCCTACGCCCCGGGCGTGATCCCGGACCTGCTGCAGACCGCCGCGTACGCGCACGCGGTGTCCGCGCTGTCGCGGCCGGGCCCGACCGCCGACGTGCAGCGGCGCGTCGAACTGCTGATGCGGCGGCAGCGCCTGCTGCACCGCCCGGCCCCGCCGAAACTGTGGCTGGTGATCGAGGAGGCGGCGCTGCGCCGTCCCTTCGGCGGCATCGAGATCTGGCGCGACCAGCTCGAGCACCTGGCGGACGCCGCCACGCGGCCCGATATCACCGTGCAGATCCTGCCCGACCACGTCGGCGGGCCCGCCATCAGCGCGGTGCCGTTCACGCTGCTTCGCTTCGACGAACCCGATCTCGGCGATATCGTGCACCTCCACCACACCACGGGCGCGCAGTTTTTGGACCGGCGCGGCGATCTGGATGCGTACCATGCGATCTGGGACAGGCTGAGCGCGCACGCCGCCCCGCCCGCCCACACCGGCGACGCGATCGCCGCCCTGCTGGCCGGCCGGACCGATTTGGACACGCTGAGCTGAACGAGGACCAGGCCGACCGTGCTCGCGCACGCCCGCGCTCTCATGTCGGGCACGCCGGTCGGCCGCAAGCACTGATGCCGCGGATCGGAAACACCGCGCCCGCGCCGGCGGGTGGGTAGCGTTGCCCAGTGTTAGCCTGTTGGGGCTTGTTAACGACCTGTCCCGGTACGACTCACGATGCAAAAGGGGTCGAAGATGCTGCTGCGCCGCCTCGCCCGACCGTTGCTCGCGTCCACGTTCGTCGTGCAGGGGGTGGACACGCTGCTGCATCCCGACCGGCAGGTGCGGTCCGCCACCGAACTGATCTCCCGCGGCGCCTCGGATTCGTTGAACGCGGCGGTCGATCCCGCGACGCTGGTGCGGGTCACCGCGGCGGCCCAGGTGGCGGCTGGCGGGTTGCTGGCGCTGGGCAGGATGCCGCGGATCGCCGCGACGGTGCTCGCGGCGACGGTGGTCCCCGCGACAGTGACCCAGCAGGATTTCTGGGCGGAACAGGATCCGGAGCGCCGCGCGAGCAAGCGCACCGCATTTCTGAAGGACCTCGGCCTGCTCGGTGGTCTGCTCATCGCGGGAGCCGATACCGAGGGCAAGCCGTCGCTGGGGTGGCGCGGCAGGCGGGCGGCCCGCCGGTCCACCGAGGCGGTCCGGGCAGCGCTCCCGATCGGCGCCGTCGCCGGGGGCGAGGCGGGAGGGGCACTGCGAGAACACGCGCACGACACCGCGATTCGCACCCGGCTGCTCGCCGACGCCGCGGCGGCCAAGGGAACCGAACTGGCCGGTGCGGCGCAGACCCAGGGGTCCCGGTGGGCCGAATACCTCAAGACGCACGGGACCGAGTGGGCCGAGTACGTGAAAACGCACGGACCGGAGTGGGCCGACTACGTCAAGACCCACGGGCCGGAATGGGCCGGGGCCGCACGGGAACAGGGTGCGGAGGTGGCGGCGGTCGCGCGCGAGCACGGCGCGGAATGGGCCGATCTGGCGCGCGGGCACGGCGCGGAGTGGACCGACTTCGCGAAGGACCGCGGACCCGATCTCGCCGCTACCGCCAAGGAGCGCGGGAGCGGGTTGATCGGCACGGTGCGCGATCGCGCAAAGGCCGCGCATCAGGGTTAGCGCAGGGCCCGGGGACAGCTATGTGGAACGGCCCCAAGTCGCACTGTGCAGGGCGCAGCGTGCAGCAACATCTACGGCGGTGACGCCGATGCTGGATGCGCTTGCCGGAAGGTTCCGAGATGGTAAAACCCGGTTTGACACGCTGCGCCCGAGCAGGCATGGACTTGTTCGGCTCATGCACGACGAACGCTACCGGCTTCCCACCGATGGACAGGAAGTGTCGGCGGCGGCTGAACGGTTACCGATCAGCAACGGTCGGCCGCGCCTCGCCGACTCCCCGGGATCGGCTCGGCACGATGTCCGCGAACGACATTCGATGCTCGGGAAGGGGAGCGCTTGGCGACGATCGACACTCCGGTACCGCAGGTGTGGCCGGGCCGGGTGGCGCAGCGGTGGGATCGGCGGCGACTGGCGCTGTGCGCGGTCGCGCTGCTGTCCTGCCTGCCCGGCGTCGACGCGGCCGTGCACGCCGTCGCGTTGGCGCAGATCGAGCAGGAGTTCGAGATGGGCTCGGCCGCAGCGGGTTTGGCGGCGGGGATCGCCGGACTGCTGACCGCCGCCGGCTTGCTGGCGGCGGGGGTGCTCGGTGATCGCAGTGGGCGGCGCCGGATGCTGCTCGGTGGTGGCGGCGGCCTCGTAATCGGCTGTCTGATCACGGCTTTCGCCTTCCATCCGGTCATGTTCATCGTCGGGCGCGCGGTCACCGGCACGGCCACCGCCGCGCTCGTCGTGACGGCCTTGGCCGTGCTGCCGGGGCTGTTCTTCCCGGACGAATTGCCCGCGGTGGTCGGCATGTGGCTGGCCGTGCAGTCGGCGGCCGTCCTGGTCTGCGGTGTCTCCGGGGGCTTGCTGGTCACCGGACCGGGTTGGCGCACAGGGTATTTGCTGACCGCGGGCGTGGCGGTGGCGCTGGTCGCCGCGGGCTGGGCGGTGGTTCCCGTCGCCGGGACCGGACGGCGGCGCGGCGACGTGGTCGGCGTGCTGCTGGCCGCGGCGGTGCCGGTCGCGCTGTTCGGCGGGACGTACCGGGTGGCCGAAACCGGTTGGCGCAGTGGACAGGTGTTCGGGGCGCTGGCGCTCGCGGCCGTGCTGGCGGCGGCGTTCGCGTGGTGGGAGTATCGCCGTCCGGAGCCCGCGCTGCCGGTGCGGCTGTTTCGGGCGTCGCCGTTCACCGCCGCCTGCCTCGCGGGTTTCGCCTGCGACGTGGCCGCCGTCGCGTACACGCTGCCGATCGCGACACTGCTGGCGGGCCGTCCGGAGGGGGCGGCGACCACGGCGCTGATCCTCGCGGTCCCGATGTATCTGGGCATGGTCATCGGCGCGGTGCTGGCCGGGTCGGCGCAGGACCGGGGCGTGCCGCTGCGGGAGATGTTGATATTCGGCCTGCTGTGCTGCGCGTTCGGGGTCTTTCTAGGCGGGTGGGTGGACGTGCGGGCGGAGTCCTGGCTGTACGCGACAGTCGGGACACTCGTGGGTTTCGGTGCGATGTGGACGCAGGCCGCGCAGTCCGCGGTGACGATCTCGGCCGTGGCGCCCGATCGGGCGGGTTCGGTCGCGGCCGTGCAGGCCACGGTGAGCAGGCTGGGCCTCGTCCTGGGCCCCCTGGCGCTGGCGCCGATCATCACGGTGTTCTCCGGAGTCGGCACGGGCGAGGACGCATTCTTCCGCGGCTTCTCCGTAGGCCTGTGGACCATAACCATCCTCCTCTGCGCAACGGCCCTGGCCAACGGCGCCGCCATCCACAGCCACCGAGCCCGCACAACCACAGAATCCGCCACCTACTGCCGCTACCGAGCAGGCCATCCCCCCACTCTCCACCAGATCCCGTCGTCGCGGCCTTAGGTGTACTGTCAGGCAGGTTGGTTGAATTAGAACGCGTTATAGATTGGGTGGGTCATGCCGCCCGCACCGAAGCGCGAAGGAATGCCGATGTCTGCCACCGCACCCGAACTGCTGGCCACCGTCGAGCTGTCACCGCGGGCCGTCGCCGTGCACGACCGGGCCGCGTGGGTGGGCCTGTTCGCCACCGATGCCCGGGTGGAGGATCCGGTCGGCGCGCGGGCGCACGTCGGGACGGCGGCGGTCGAGCGGTTCTACGACACCTTCATCGCGCCGAACGGCATCGCCTTTCGACTCGAACACGACGTGGTCTGCGGCATGACGGTGTACCGCGACCTGGCGATCGAGACGACCATGTCGACCGGCGTCACGCTGCGGGTGCCGATGCACCTGCGCTACGACGTCGTCCGAACCGGCGGTGAACTGAAGATCCGGCGGCTACGCGCCCACTGGGAGCTGCCGGTGATGATCGGGCAGCTGCTGGCCGCCGGGGTCCCCGGTCTGGCCGCCGCGGCGAAGCTGGCGCCGCGGCTGCTGGGCAATCAGGGCATCGGCGGCGCACTGGGTTTCGCGCGGGGCTTCCTCCGAGTCGGCGCGGCGGGCAGGCGCGCGGCGACCGGGCTGCTGCTGGCCGCCGGCCGCGGCGACGGCGCGGCGGTGCGGGGCGCCCTGGCCCCGGACGCGGGGGTGTACTGGGCCGGAACCCCTATCGGCATCGAGGGATTCGTCGCCCGGGCGGGCGGGCTGGAGGTCGGCAAGACCATCGCCGCCGGGCGATTCGTCACCACCACGGTCGAAACACCCGGCGGCCGCGGCATCGCCGAGGCCGAGGTGTCCCGCGGCGGAAAGATCACGGCCCTGCAAATCTTCGTTGCCGAGTAGCCCGCCCCGCGCTTCTCGCACCCCGCGCTTGTCGGCGCACCCCCTGCAGCTGCTGGAGCGGGTGCCGGAATGCGGGCGGGGTGCGGGAGACGAACCGCGGATCGCGGGCGTACCGGCGCATTGCGCGCGGAGCGGGGTGGGGACGGGCAGAATGCCCGATATGGATGGCTGGGGCGGGCAGGCATCGGCGGACCGGCGGGCGGGTGCGGGGCTCGGCGGGGCGGGCGCGCGCAAGCGGCACGGGCGGCACTACACGCCGGAGCGGCTGGCGCGGTTCCTGGCCGAGCGGCTGGTGGAGCACGTGGCTCCGCAGCGTGAGTTGCGCGTGCTGGATCCCGCCTGCGGCGACGGGGAACTGTTGCTGGCCGTGAATCGAGCGGCGGCGCAGCGGTTTCCGGGGATACCCTTGCGGCTGGTGGGTTTCGATCTGCACGCGGATGCCGTCCGGGTGGCGCGAGAGCGCGTGAGAGGACTCGGCGTCGACTGGCGCACCGGGGATTTTCTGTGTGCCGCAGAGGATTTGACGAGCGAGAGTTTCGACGTCGTGATCACCAACCCGCCGTATGTGCGGACGCAGCAGCTGGGCGGGGACACCGCGCGGCTGCTCAGCCAGCGGTTCGGCCTGCGCGGTCGCATCGACCTGACCCACCCGTTCGTCGCGACGGTGCCCCGGCTGCTGCGACCCGGCGGGGTGCTGGGGCTGTTGTGCGCCAACCGCTTTCTCACCACCAAGGCGGGGGCGAACCTGCGTGCCCTGCTGCGGGCCGAGATGTCGCCGGTGGAGCTGTACGACCTCGGCGACACCAAGCTGTTCGAGGCCGCCGTGCTGCCCGCGATCACGGTCGCGGTGCGGGACCGGCCGGTCGGGCACTGCCGCTACGTGTCTGCCTACGAGCTGGAAACTGCCGAAACAGCCAGTGGCTCCGATCTTTTCGCCGCCCTGGGTGGATCTGGCGACGCACTGGTGACACATGGCGGCCGCACAATCGCCGTCGAGATCGGCACTCTCGCCTCGGCTGGTCCGGCTACTCCGGCTGGCCAGGCCACCTCGGCCCCCTCGCCTGCTGCGGCTGGCCGGGCCACCTCGCCCACCGCGGCTGGCCAGGTTGCGTCGGCTGCTGTGGCTGGCCAGGTTGCGTCGGCTGCTGTGGCTGGCCAGGCTGCGTCGGCTGATGTGGCTGGCCAGGCTGCGTCGGCTGATGTGGCTGGACAGGCTGCGTCGGCTGATGTGGCTGGCCAGGCTGCGTCGGCTGATGTGGCTGGCCAGGCTGCCTCGCCTGCTGCGGCTGGACAGGCTACCCCGGCTGACTTGGCTGGCCAGGCCAGCTCGGCGGGCCCGGTGGCTGGGCTGGTGTCGGTGGGGGCGCCGATGATTCGGGGCCGCCCGCTCGGAAACGGGTCCGAATCCGGTGCTTCGGCAGCGGAACTGGTGGGGAGAGGGAGTGTCGACGCACCGGGGGCGGGCTCCGGGGCGGCACGAGATCTCTCGACCGAATCGGGTCCGGATGCCGTCGCCGCGGTCGATGGCGATGGACAACCGTGTGCGGCAGTGGAATACGCAGGTTCGCCGATCGACTCGTCGGTGCCGTGGCGGATGTCGCGGCCGGGCAGGGATGCGTGGTTGCGGCGGGTGGGGGAGCGGACCTGGCGGACGTTCGGGGAGGTGGCGCGAATCCGGGTGGGTATCAAGACGACCGCGGATCGGGTGTTCATCTCCGACCGGTGGGACGAGCGGGATCCGCGGCCCGAATCGGAGTTGCTGTTCGATCTGCTGACCCACCACGACCTGGCGCCGTGGCGGATCACGCGGGCGAGCCCGAGGCGGGTGCTGTATCCCTACGACGTGACCCGGTCCCGGCGCACGCCGATAGATCTGGGCGAATTCCCCGCGGCCGCAGCGTATCTGGCCGAACACAAGGACACGCTGGCCGCGCGGGACTACGTCGCGGCGGGCGGGCGGGAATGGTTCGAGATCTGGGTGCCGCAGCGCCCGCACCTGTGGTCGCGGCCGAAACTGGTGTTTCCCGACATCAGCGTGCGGCCCCGGTTCGCGCTCGACCGCAGCGGCGCGATCGTCAACGGCGACTGCTATTGGATCTCGCTGCCCGACATCGGCGACGACCTCCTCGCGCATCTGCTGATGGGTGTGGCGAATTCGACACTGGGCCTGCGCTTCTACGACGCGGTGTGCGGTAATCGCTTGTACGCGGGGCGGCGGCGCTGGATCACGCAGTATGTCGGCCGCCTGCCGCTGCCGGATCCGGCCACCCCCGCGGCGGCGGCACTGGGCGTGCTGGTCGGCGAATGTGTCGACGGCGCAGCGGATCTCGATCAGGAAGCGCTCGACGAGCTGGTGGCGGCGGCGTTCGCGCTGGATCCGGCGGTCGACACGGGTGCGTTCGGCCCCGGGTAGCTCAGGCGCGCGGCACCGCCACCATGGGCATCAGCGTGCGGCGGGCGAACTCGCGGGCGGCGTTCTCGTCCCCGAGCGGAATCATGCCCTCGGGCGTCAGGGCCAGCGACTGCGCCAGGCGCGCCATGATCTCGGCGACCAGGTCGGCGTCGAAATCCAAGCCGTCGTTGGACTTCTGCAGCCCGCGCAGCTTGTCGGCGAGATAGGCCCGGCCGACCGCGAGGATCGGGCCCGCCTCGGTGGTCAGCCGCGGCAGGATCAGATCCGGTTCGGTCCGAAGCAGCCGCTGTAGCAACTCGTTTCGCGCCAGCAGCGTGATGAACGCGACGAACACCTCGACCAGCTGGTCCTCGCTGTCGGCGATGCCCGCGACCCGCTGCTCGATCTCGGCGACGAACAGCTGCGCCTCGCGCACCCCGACGGCCTCGATCAGATCGTTCTTCGACTCGAACCGCCGGTAGAGGGTGGCCGGGCTGATTCCGGCGCGGCGCGCGATCTCACCCATGCTGGTGCGCTTGATTCCGAAGTCGAGGAAGGCCGACAGCGCGCTCTCCAGCAGCTGCTCGCCGTCGGCCCGCGGCTTCTCCAGGATGCGAGCCAGGATGGGGGGAACGGATGGCATCGAATCTCCAGTCGAATCGGCTGTGCTACCGCGTCGATGCGGAAGGGTGACCGTCATTATCTCACCGGACCGCACGCACAGCCGCAGCCACGGCGTGTCGACGTGAGCCGTCGCACAGCCGCAGACTCGCCGCGCCGCTCAGCGCAGATCCAGCTCCGCCATCTCCTGTTCGATGGCGTTGGCGGCGAAATCTATACCGCTGGACCGTAATTCGTGAACACGGCGCCGCAGCGCCTCGACGCCCCCCGGCTGGGCCGCGATATCGGCCACGCTGATCTTTCCCCTGCTTCGGTGCATACCGGACTGCTCGCACGACACCGCGAAACCTCCTGCTTGCCCTCGTCGCGAGCCCGCCGTCCGAGGACGGCCCGTCTCGCGAACGAGCCGCCCGCATTGGTTTCCGGACCCCGGGCACGCTGGCCAAATGCTAGCAAGCCACAGACATGGTCACATGACCAGTGTGCCGTGTATCACACCTCGACGCCGTCGCGATGGGTGGCCGTGTTGTGCCGGTAGACCGCCGCGTTCAGCCGGATTCGATCCAGCTCGGCGTCGCCGAGTTCGCGCCGGACCTTACCGGGGACGCCGGCGACCAGGGAGCCGGGCGGGATCTGTGCGCCCTCCGGAATCAGCGCGTTGGCGGCGATGAGGCTCCCGGCGCCGACGACCGCGCCGTTGAGAACGGTCGCGCCCATGCCGACCAGGACATCGTCGCCGATCGTGCAGCCGTGCAGGATCGCGTTGTGCCCCACCGAAACCCCGGCGCCGATGGTCAGCGGGAACCCGGGGTCGGCGTGCAGCACGCAGCCGTCCTGGATGTTCGTGCCGGTGCCGACGCTGATGGCCTCCAGGTCGCCCCGGATGACGGCCGAGTACCAGACGCTCACGTCCGCCGCGAGGCGCACCCGCCCGATCACCGTCGCGTTCGGCGCCAGCCACGCGCTGTCGTCGATATCCGGCACATGCTCACCCAACTGGATCCTCATGATCTCCGAACATAGCGGCCCCGGGCTGCGTCGTGTCGCGCGCGTACCGGCCCCGGCGGCGCCGCTGCGGTGGCAGAATTCGCCGGTGCTTTCGAGATCGGCCGCGGTGGCGGCTGTTGCTGCGGCGCTGATGTGCCTCGTCGCGGGGTGCGCCACGGCGGTGGACCATCCGGATGAATCCGTTGTGCCGCCACCGCTTTCCGGGCCGGTGCTCACCGAGCAGGACGGCCGGTTCGTCGCCGCCGCGCTGGCCGCGGGCGGTGCGCTGGAGCGCATGGTGCGGGCCTCGATGCTCGGTGCCGTGCACACGGGACGCAATCTGGCCGAGGAGACCGAGCGGCTGGTACAGGCCGGGCTGCCGGTCGAGGTGGCGCGTGAGCGGGTGGTGGACGCCTTCATCTCCGGCGACGGGCTCGAGCCCGGTTCGTTCACCCACGCCGAGGTCGTCGCGCTGGCCGGGCTCGCCGTGGAGATGTACAAGCCGGAGCTGACCCGAACCGTCCATGAGTCTCCGTCACCCGGCGGCTGAGGAACTCGCGTCTCGGACGTCGGCGCGCCCGGGTGCGTTCGTCGAGGAGCAGGTCGCGACTGTCGGCTCCCAGGTGAGGCCGAGCCCCATGCGAGACCGCGCGTGGATTCAGCGTCTGCGTCAATAGCGTTCGGCGAGTGCGATGTTCGCGCTCGGGGCGAGACGTGACCACGGCTGGGCGCGGCGATCGCGGCGGCGGGACCGCCCCGAACTGCGCACGTTGCGGAGAATCCCGCCGCTCTGTTGCCGATTGGTCGCCATCTTGCGAATCGCCGATGCGTGATCGTGGCGGCCGGGGTTCGGGTGGACGACGATGGCGGTATGAGGATCGGGGTTCCGCGGGAGATCAAACCGCAGGAGCGGCGCGTGGCGCTGACTCCCGCGGGCGCCGGTGAACTCGGCCGCCACGGGCACGAGGTGCTGATCGAGACCGGTGCGGGCGACGGTTCCGGATTCACCGACACCGACTACATCGCTGTGGGCGCGCGGATCGTGCCCTCGGCCGAGACCGTCTGGCGCGAGGCCGAACTGGTGCTGAAGGTGAAGGAGCCGATCGCGCCGGAATACCCGCGCATGCGGCCCGGGCAGGCGCTGTTCACCTTCCTGCATCTGGCCGCGTCCAGGGAGTGCACCGACGCCGTGCTGCGGTCCGGGATCACCGCCCTCGCCTACGAGACGGTGCGCGGCCGCGACGGGTCGCTGCCGCTGCTGGCGCCCATGAGCGAGGTCGCCGGAAGGCTCGCGACACAGATGGGCGCGCATCACCTGATGGCTCCCAACGGCGGTGCCGGGGTGTTGCTGGGTGGTGTTCCGGGGGTCCGACCGGCGGATGTCGTGGTGCTCGGCGGCGGAGTCGCCGGAGCCAATGCCGCTACCGTCGCCGTCGGGATGGGAGCGCGGGTCACGGTGCTCGACACCAATCTGGTCCGCCTGCGCGAACTCGACGCCCGCTTCGGCGGCCGCGTCACCACCCTGGGTTCCAATGCGGCCGAGGTCGAAAAGGCGGTTCCGGCAGCGGATCTCGTGATCGGGTCGGTGCTGGTGCCGGGCGCGCGGGCGCCGCGGCTGGTGCCGGACACGCTGGTCGACCGGATGCGGCCGGGTTCGGTGCTGGTCGACGTCGCGATCGATCAGGGCGGATGTTTCGAGAGTTCGCGCCCGACCACGCACGCCGAACCCACCTTCCGCGTTGCGGATTCGCTGTTCTATTGCGTGGGCAACATGCCCGGCGCGGTGCCGCACACCGCCACCGTCGCGCTCACCAACGCCACGCTGCCGTATGTGCGCGCCATCGCCGACCTCGGCTGGAAGCGGGCGTGCCAGGCCGATCCGGGACTGGCGCACGGGCTGGCCGCCGCTGCGGGGCAACTGTTGTCGACGGAGGTCGCGCAGGCGCACGGGTTGGTCGCGGTGGGCGCGCCGGCCGCGATCTGAGTACCGCGAGTTCGCGGTCCAGACTCCTACAGGTACCAATCCGGCTCGACGTCGTCCGGAACCTCGTGCAGCTTGTCGGGGTTGCGGACGATGGTGATCCCGGTGATCCGCCCGTCGTCGACGATGAACGAGAACACCCCGGTGTGGCTGCCGTCGTACACCACCAGGCCGGGCTCGCCGTTGACGAGCACGTGCTTGCCCCAGGCGCCGGTGCCCGCCTTGTACCAGCCGAAGAACAGCTTGGCGATGAGTTCGGCGCCGCTGAGCGGCTCGCGGACGGCGGGCACCTTGCCGCCGCCGTCGGCGGTCAGCGTGACCTTCTCGTCCAGCACGCCGAGCAGCGCGCTCAGATCGCCGGATCGCCAGGCCAGCGCGAACGCCGACACCACCTTCTCCTGCTCGTCGCGGCTGGCGGGGAAGCGCGGCGTGCCCTCCTCGACGTGCTTGCGGGCGCGCGAGGCCAGCTGCCGCACCGCGGCCGGGGTGCGCCCGACCACCTCGGCCACCTCCGGTCCGGTCATGCCGAACACGTCCTGCAGGACGAAGGCGGTGCGCTCTGCCGGTGACAGCGACTCCAGCACGACCAGCAGCGCGGTGGTGACCCGCTCGTCCTGGGTGATCCGGTCGGCGGGATCGTCCATGGTGGTGACCTCCGGTTCGGGCAGCCATTCGCCGACGTACTGTTCGCGTCGGGCGCGGGCCGATCCGAGCTGATCCAGGGCCAGGCGACCGGTGACGGTGGTCAGCCAGGCCCGCAGATTGTCGATCTGCTCACCGGGGGAAAGGGTTTCGTGCCACCGTTGCAACCGGAGCCAGGCGTCCTGCACCACGTCGTCGGCGTCGCTGAGGCTGCCCAGCGTGCTGTAGGCGAGGCGGCGCAGGTACTGCCGGTGCTCCTCGAACTGCCGGGCCAGCTCCGCCTGGTCGATATCGCCGGGGCGTTCCTCGGTTGTCACGTGCGGGCCTTTCTGTCCGTTCGCCCGAGCTTATCGGTGCGTCGAAAGGGTGACGACACGCAGGCGCCAGAGGTCGTGCAGGCGGTGCGAGAGGCGGCGCGGGGTGCGTGAGTTCGGTGTTCGGGACGGGGGTCTGCCGAGATCCGGGTGTCTGCTGGTTACTCTCGCCCGGTGCGTAAGGGGACCGCGAGGGCTGTCGGGCTGGTGCTGGGCTTTGCGCTGGACCGGGTGCTGGGTGATCCGCGGCGGTGGCATCCGGTGGCCGGGTTCGGGTCGGCGGCGGCACGGCTCGAGTCCGTGACGTACCGGGATTCCCGGAGCGCGGGAGCCGTGCACGAGGCGCTGTTGGTCGGCGGCGTCGCCGCGGCGGGGGCGGTCGTGCAATGGGGGGCCGGTACACGCGCGGATCGTGGCGTGCGGTGCGGGGACGTGTCGGTTGTGGTCGGGGCGAATGCGGGGACGGTGGTGGCGGTGGCGCTCGCCACGTGGACCGCGCTGGGCGGGACGACTCTCGCGCGGACCGGGCGGGAGCTGGCCGACCTGCTGGAGGCAGGGGACATCGACGGTGCGCGACGGGTGCTGCCGTCGCTGTGCGGGCGCGATCCAGAGCTGCTCGACGCCGACGGGCTGGCGCGCGCCGGTCTCGAATCCATCGCCGAGAACACCTCCGACGCGACCGTGGCCCCGCTGTTCTGGGGTGCGGTCGCGGGCGTGCCGGGACTGCTCGGATATCGGGCGGCGAACACCCTGGACGCGATGGTCGGCTACCGCAACGAGCGCTACACCGACTTCGGCTGGGCCGCTGCCCGCGTCGACGACCTGGTGAATCTGATCCCGGCGCGGATGAGCGGGGCGCTGACCGCGGTGCTGGCCCCGCTGGTCGGTGGTCGGCCCGCCGCGGTCGTGCGCGCGTGGCGTCGCGATGCCGCCGCCCACCCCAGCCCCAATGCGGGCGTGGCCGAATCGGCGATGGCGGGTGCCCTCGGCGTCCGGCTCGGCGGCCGCACCGAGTACCGGCACGGCGTCGAGATGCGCCCCACCCTCGGCGACGGCCCCGCCCCCCGCGTCCCCGACCTGCGCCGCGCGGTCCAGCTCTCGCAGGCGATCCAGGCGGCGGCCGCCCTCATCGCCGCGACAGTGGCACTCGCCCGCGGACGCGCCGCCCCCTGAATCGGGTACGCGGGAAGTCGCGCTGGGGTCAGCGGCGGGTGTTGCCGTAGCGGTCGGCGAGGCGGTCGGCGTTGGAGGACGGTGTGGGTGTGGTGTCTGTGGCGGGATCGGTTGTTGTGGTGGGGGGTTCGGTGCGGGCCGGGGTGGTGGTGCGCTCTCTGCGGCGCTCGCGGAGTTCGGCCCGGACGAAGTAGCCGAGGCCGAGGGGAGCCATGATGCCGAAGGCGATCCACTGCAGGCCATAGGAGAGGTAGGGGCCCGCGTCGAGCTGCGGCAGCGGTGGCGGGCTGAACGCGCCCGGCTGGCCGTCGGTCAGCTGCAGGAACCCGCCGTCCGGCGGCACCGTGGTGAGCGGGGCGCCGTACACGGCCGACAGCTGGCCGGTGTCGATGGAGTACACCTGCCGGTAGCCGTCCCGCGTCATGGGCTCCTTGCCGGGGATCACGCCCTCGGACTTGCGCACCCGGCCCTCGAGGCGCTGCGGTCCGGCGGGCGGCTCGGCGATCGGCGGGACGCGGGCGCCGTCGACGGCCGCGATCAGGCCGCGGTCGATCAGCAGCGTCCGGCCGTCGTCGAGCCGGAATTCGGCCAGCACGCCGTAGGCCGGGCTGTCGTTGAGCCGCTGTAGCCGCTCCAGCACCGTGGAGCCGGGGACGTAGTTGCCCGTGGCGACGACGCGCCGCCACTCGGTGTCGCGCGCCCCGGGATCGTCGAGCAGCGTGGTGATGTCGACCGGCGCCGCGTTCACCGAGGCGGCGATCAGGTCGTTGCGATGAGACGTGCTGTTGTTCTTACCCAGCTGCCAGGGCGCCAAGATGGTGAAGCACAGATACGCGAACGCCACCACGACGACCGCGAGGATCAGCCAGCTGGGGCGCAGCAGGAACGTGAGGCGGCGGACGAGGTTCATGATCGATCGTCGCCCAGTTGCTCGCGGACCCAGTCGAGCATGCCGGGGACGGCGGCCTCGATCTGCGCGCGGACCAGCTCGAACTCGGCGTCGCCGCCGTAGTACGGATCCGGCACGTCGCCGTCGTCGGCGTGCGGATCGAAGCTGCGCAGCAGGCGGCGGCGCGCCCGCGGCACACCCAGCCGTGCCAGTTCGCGCTCGTGTGAGATGGCGAGCGCGACCAGCAGGTCGGCGTCCAGGTGATCGGCGCCGATCATGGCCGCGAGGTGGCCGACCGGGTAGTCGTGGCGGCGCAGCAGCGCGGTGGTGCGGGGGTCCGCATCGGAACCGACATGCCAGGCCGTGGTCCCGGCGCTGCTCACGCGCACCCGGTCGGCGAGGCCCGCCCGCTCCAGGTGCGCGGCGAAGATCTTCTCGGCCATCGGGGACCGGCAGATGTTGCCGGTGCAGATGAAGGTCACGTGCAGCTCGCCCACGACAGCCATTCTGGCCGGTCGGTGCCGACGGCAGCCACGTAGGGTGGGGGGCTGTGCCACAGGACACGACGGATCGCGCGCGGCTGCGCCACCACGGCGATGCCGATGTGCGTCCCGGCATGCTCGATTTCGCGGTGAACGTGCAGGGGAACGCGCCGCCCGAGTGGCTGCGGCGGCGACTCGCGGCCCGGCTGAGCGATCTCGGGCGCTATCCCGACGCGGGAGAGGAATCCGCCGTGCGCGCGGCGGTGGCGGCCCGGCACGGTCGCGCACCCGAGGAGGTGCTGCTGCTGGCCGGTGCCGCCGAGGGGTTCGCCATGCTGCCGCGGTTGGCGCCGGAGCTGGCGGCGGTGATCCATCCGTCGTTCACCGAACCGGAGCTGGCGCTGCGGGAATCCGGGGTGGCGGTCGCCCGGGTCGTGCTGGAGCCCCCGTACGCGTTGGACCCGGGGCTGGTGCCGGAGGCCGCCGACCTCGTGGTGGTGGGGAATCCGACCAATCCGACCTCGGTGCTGCATCCGGCGGCGGCGATCCACGCGCTGCGCCGCCCCGGTCGCCTCATCGTGATCGACGAGGCCTTCGCCGATGCCGTGCCCGGTGAGACGGAATCGCTTGCGGGCGAATCCCTTCCGGACATCCTGGTGTTGCGGAGCCTCACCAAGACGTGGGCGCTGGCCGGATTGCGCTGCGGCTATGTTCTCGGTCCGCCGCCGGTGCTGGCGCGGCTGCACCGCGGCCGGGCGCACTGGCCGATCGGCACGCTGCAGCTGGAAGCCATTGCCGCGACGGCCGATCCGGCCGCGGTCGCCGAATCCCGTTCGCGCGCTGAGCGAATCGCGGCGAACCGGGCGGCGATGATCGGGCGCCTGCGCGAACTCGGCATCGAGGTGCACGAGCCCGCGCACGGCCCGTTCCTGCTGATCCGGGTGCCCGACGCCGATTCGCTTCGCAAACGGTTGGCGGACAGGAAGATCGCCGTTCGCCGCGGCGACACCTTCCCCGGCCTGGCCCCGGGCCATCTCCGCCTGGCCGTCCGCGCCCCGGCCGAGGTCGACCATCTGATCACCGCGCTTGAAGGGCTCGTTCCGGCTGGGAGCGCGGGTCGGTGACTGCTACTGGAGTGGAGGAGGTTCGGTGACGGAGAGCGGTGCGGTGGCGCTGTCGGAGTTGATCGGCGTGCTGGACGCGGCGTATCCGCCGGGGCTGGCCGAGTCGTGGGATTCGGTGGGTTTGGTGTGCGGAGATCCGGGGGAGGCCGTGTCGCGGGTGCTGTTCGCGGTGGATGCGACCGCGGCCGTGGTGGACGAGGCGATCGGCTGGGGCGCACAGGCTTTGGTGGCGCATCACCCGCTGCTGCTGCGCGGCGTGGACACGGTGGCGGCGAGCACCCCGAAGGGGGCGCTGGTGCATCGGCTGATCCGCAACGGGTGCGCGCTGTTCACCGCGCACACCAACGCCGATTCGGCCGATCCGGGCGTCTCCGACGCACTGGCGTATGCCCTCGGGCTGACGGTGACCGGGCCGATCTCCGCCAAACCCGTTGCGGCCGTGGATAAATGGGCGGTCCAGGTGCCGCGTGAGCACACCGACGCCGTGCTGGCGGCCTTGTTCGCGGCGGGCGCGGGTGGCAGTGACGGCTATCGCGAATGTTGCTGGCAGGTGCCGGGTACCGGGCAGTTCCGGCCGGTCGAGGGGGCGAATCCAGCCGTCGGCACGATCGGTTCGCTGGAGCGGGTCGCGGAGGACCGCCTCGAGGTGGTGGCCCCGCCGTCGGCGCGCGCCGCCGTACTGGCCGCGCTGCGGGCGGCGCACCCGTACGAATCACCGGCCTTTCACGTCACCGAACGCGCCGAGTTGCCCTCCGGGCTGGGCCTGGGCCGCGTGGGTGCGCTCGCGCGGCCGGAGTCGTTGCGCGCGTTCACCGCCCGGGTGCGGGCCGCGCTGCCGGGAACGGCGTGGGGCGTGCGGGCGGCGGGCGACCCGGACCGGACGATCCACACGGTCGCCGTATGCGGCGGCGCCGGAGACTCGTTCCTCGGCACCGTCTCCCGCCTCGGGGTGGACGCCTACGTCACCGCCGACCTGCGCCACCATCCCGCGGACGAACACCTGCGCGCGGGTGGTCCGGCGTTGATCGACGCCGCGCACTGGGCCACCGAATTCCCGTGGTGCGCCCAAGCGGCGGAGATCGTGCGAGAGGCGTTGCCCGCCTTGCAAACCCGTATCTCGGAGATCCGCACCGACCCCTGGACGCTGGGCGCGGCCGACGGCTGAGGCGGTGTCATTATCGTGGCAACTCGACCGCGTGTTGGTGAGGAACTTCTCATACTGCCGGTCGCCGCGGTTTCCAGTACTGTCGGTTGCCGTTAGCTGGCGCGAATCGATCGACGGGAAGATGGACAGCAGGTGAACCTATTATCACCGAATCAGCGAATTCGTGAACGAGTAAGCCGTTGTCGCCGAATACAATCCACGGCGTCGGCCGGTTGGACCGGATAACAATCGCCTCTGCGCCGACCACCTTCCCGCTGCTGGGAGGTAGCTGCCACGGCGGCGGCCGGTATAGTCCGTCCTGCTTGCGACTCCTGGGTCGAGTCGTGTGCCTGTTTGCCGAATGGTCACGGTGCCTCCCCTTCGCGACGGTCGGTTGAATGAGATTTGGTGATTTGGGGGCCTGAGACTTCGAATTCGTGTGGCGCCGTAGGGCGCATGCCGCTACCCGAATTATTCCGGCACCACCACCACGACCGCGCGGTCGCTTCCTTCGAATGTCGCGAGTGCGATTTCCGGCGTCCGCGGTTCGGTGATTCGTGCTCTCGTGAAGATTGGTGATTGCAGTGTATCGCTCGTTTCTCGATGTCCTGACCGCGCAGGAGTTGCGGCAGCCCGACGCCATCGCGTATCGGTTCCTGGAGTCGGGCGAAGCCGACGGGCCGACGGCGGAGCTTTCCTATGCCGGGCTGAGTCGCCGTGCCCGCGCGATCGGCGCCCATCTGGTGGACAGCGGATTCGCGCGGCGGCGCGCGCTGCTGCTCTATCCGCCCGGGCTCGAATTCGCCTGCGGCTTCCTGGGTTGCATGGCGGGCGCGGTGGTCCCGGTGCCCGCACCGGTGCCGCAGCCGCACGAACTGGACCGCGCGATGCGGCGGCTGCGCGATATGATCGCCGATGCCGATATCGATGTGGTGCTGGCGACGCGCCCCGTGATCGAGGCGGTTTCCGGTCTGGCGCACCAGCTTCCGGAGCTGGCGGCGCTGACCTGGATCGCGACCGAGGACATTCCCGACGATGCCGCGTCGTCGTGGCGGCCGCCGCGGCTCCGCTCGCATTCGCTGGCGTTCCTGCAGTACACCTCCGGGTCGACGAGCGCACCGCGCGGCGTGATGGTCACACACGGCAATCTGATGCACAACCAGCGGGCCATCGCCGAGCTGACGAACAGTTCGCCGGAGCGCGTGGCGGAGTGGGAGGGCGCGGCGTTCTCGGTCAGCTGGTTGCCGATGTACCACGACATGGGGTTGATCGGCCCGGTGCTGCAGACGCTGTATCTCGGCGCGACCACCGTGCTGATGTCCCCGCTGCACTTCCTGCAGAAGCCGCAGCGCTGGCTGAACGCGGTGTCGGAGTTCGGCGCGCATACGAGCGGCGGTCCCAACTTCGGCTACGAGCTGAGCCTGCGCCGCGCGACACCGGAGTGGCTGAGCGGCCTGGACCTGAGCCGGTGGCGGGTGGCGTTCAACGGCGCGGAACCGGTGCGCGCCGATACCCTGCGCCGCTTCGCTGATCGCTTCGCCGAGACCGGTTTTCGCCCCGAGGCCGCGCAGCCGGTGTACGGCCTGGCGGAGGCGACGCTGCTGGTGGCCGGTACCCCGGTCGACCGGGCGCCGACCCTGGCCGATCACCCCGACGCCGCCGGAAAGGTGGTCGCCGCAGGGTATCCCGGGTCGGGCGTCACCGTGGTGATCGCGGACGCCGAACACCGGACGGAGCTCGCCGACGGGGAGATCGGCGAGATCTGGGTGGCCGGGGACGGCGTCGCGACGGGTTACCTCGGTCACGAGGCGGCGACCACCGAGGTGTTCGACGTGAGCCTGGCCGACGGCAGGGGCGGCTTTCTTCGCACCGGCGACCTCGGATTCCGCCGCGACGGCGAACTTTTCGTCACCGGACGCAGCAAGGACCTGCTCGTCGTCGACGGCAGGAATCACTATCCGCAGGATCTGGAACTGACCGTCGAGCAGGCGCACGAACGCGTGCGGCGCGGCTGTGTGGCGGCCTTCTCCGTCGATGACGGCGCCGGGGAGCGGGCCGTCGTCGTGGCGGAGGTGTCGACGACCGACGCCGACGTGCTGGCGGCACTCGAGGACGCGGTGCGCGGCGCGATCAGCGCCGCACACGGGCTGTCGGTGCGGGCGGTGGTGCCGGTCGCGCCGCGTACGATCCTCAAGACGAGCAGCGGCAAGATTCAACGCCAGGCGTGCCGGAAAGCCTATCTCGCAGGGGAATTGGTCGCCGTGACACCCGTGGCATCGGCGCCGCTCGAAGGCGACGGCGTCGGCAGCGCACCGCACGACGACGATGTGGCGCGGTGGCTGGTGGAGAATGTCGCCGCGGCGGCGGGAGTGGACGCATCGCGGATCGACCGCGATCGCCCGCTGCGAGAGTTCGGTCTCGGCTCCCGCGAACTGGTGGAGTTGACCGCCGGACTCTCGGAACAGGTTGGCCGGGAACTGGATCCGAGCCTGATCTTCGAGTACCCGACGATCAACGCCCTGGCCGGTGCCATCACCGGCGCGGAAGCCGACCACCCGGAACGCGTCGAGAGCGGTTCCGAGGGGGCGGTGGCCGTGATCGGGATGGCCTGCCGCTTCCCCGGCGGCGCCGACGACCCGGATGCGTTGTGGCGGTTGCTCGTCGACGGTGTCGACGTGGTGTCCGACCCGCCCGCCGGACGCTGGGAAACCGACGGCCTGCTGGATCCGGATCCGGAGGCGGTGGGGAAGGCGTACACGCTGCGGGGCGGCTTCGTCGACGGCATCGACCTTTTCGATGCCGAGTTCTTCGGGATCGGGCCGAAGGAGGCGGCCGCGATGGATCCGCAGCAGCGGTTGCTGCTGCAGGCGAGCTGGGAGGCCATCGAGCGGTCCGGCCGCGATCCGCGGCAGCTGAACGGCACGGCGACCGGCGTGTATCTCGGTCTGTACAGCAGCGGGTACCTCTCGGGTTCGGGCCTGGATCAGCTGAACGGTTATGTCGGAACGGGTACCGCACCCAGCGTGGCCTCGGGCCGGATCTCCTATGCGCTCGGGCTGCGGGGACCCGCGGTCACCGTCGACACCGCTTGTTCGTCGTCGCTGGTGGCGCTGCATCTCGCGGCGCAGGCGCTGCGCCTGGGTGAGTGCGATGCGGCCCTGGCGGGCGGTGCGACACTGCTGGTTTCGCCCGGCGCACACGTCGAGTTCAGCAGGCTCGGCGTGCTGTCGCGGACCGGCCGGTGCGCGCCGTTCGCGGCCGATGCCGACGGCGCGGTATGGTCCGAGGGCTGCGGCGTGCTCATGCTGAAGCGGCTCGATGACGCTGTGCGCGACGGCGATCCGGTGCTGGCGGTCATTCGCGGATCCGCGGTCAATCAGGACGGCCGCAGCCAGGGTCTGAGCGCGCCGAACGGATTCGCGCAGGAGCGCGTCGTGCGCGCCGGACTCGCGGCGGCCGGACTCGAGCCCGGCGACTTGGACTACGTGGAGGCCCACGGCACCGGCACGACGCTGGGCGATCCGATCGAAGCACGGGCGCTGGCACGGGTTTTCGGGCCCGGACGTCCGGCGGAGCGGCCGCTCGGGATCGGTTCGCTGAAGTCCAATCTCGGGCATACGCAGGCCGCCGCGGGCATCGCGGGTGTCATCAAGACCGTCCTGGCGCTGCGGCACGGACTGCTGCCCGCGTCGCTGCACGCGGAGTCCGCGATCGCACAGGTGGACGGCGGCCTGCGGGTGCAGGACCGCCCGACGCCGTGGCCGACCGGCCCGCGGCTCCGGCGGGCGGGGGTGAGCGCCTTCGGGATCAGCGGCACCAACGCGCACGTGATCCTCGAGGAGGCCCCGGTTGCGGAGCCGCCGGAGGCGACCGGTCCCGAGCCGGTGCTGTATCCGGTCTCCGCGCGCAGCGAGGTGTCGTTGCGCGGGCAGGCGGCCCGGCTGCACGCCCTGGTCGCCGGGGATCGCGAGCTGTCGCTACCGGCCTTGGCGCGCTCGCTGGCAGTGGAGCGGACGCATTTCGAGCGGCGCGCCGTCGTGGTCGCCCGGAACCGGGACGAATTGCTGACCGGGTTGCGCGGACTGGCCGAGGGACAGCCCGGCGAGGGTGTCGTGACGGGGGAGGCCCCGGTTTCGGTGTCGGGGAAGCTGGCGTTCGTGCACTCCGGCCACAGCATCGAGGCCGCGTCGAACGCGCGCGAGTGGCGGGCGCGCGGCGTGGTGCCGGACGCGGTGATCGACGCGGCGGATGCGCTGACCACGACGGCGGAACGCCTGCGCGCGGACGGTTTCCGATACCTCGTGGACGTGGGCCCGGGGCAACCGGTGTCCGTCGCGGAGGTGGTGCTCGTCGGGTCGGCGGATATCGATCGGGCGTTGGCCGAACTGTATGTCGGCGGCCGAGATCTCGACTGGGCGCGGCTGACGCCCCCGCGCGGGCGCATCGAACTGCCCACGTACGCATGGGATCCGGCGTCGTTCTGGACCGCCCCGGTCCAGGGTGGCGCCGCGCATCTGGGCCTGGCCGCCGCCGCGCACCCGTTGCTGGGAGCCGTTGTGCAGCACCCGGAATCCGGCACGGTGACACTGACGGGCCGGGTGTCGGCTGAAACGCACCCGTGGCTGGCAGACCACGCCGTGCGGCCCGCGGACGGCGCGCGAACGGTGCTCGTGCCGGGCACCGGACTGATCGAGCTGGCGGTGCGGGCCGGTGACGAGGTGGGCTGCCGTGAGCTGGTCGAGCTGATCATGATGGCGCCGCTGGCGCTGCCGCCGCGCGGCGGTGTCGCGGTGCAGGTCGTGGTGGGCGCGGCCCAGGACTCCGGGGAACACGAGCTGTCGATCTATGCGCGAACCGAATTCGGCGAGATCGACCAGTGGGTGTTGCACGCGCGCGGCGCCCTGGCGCCGGGCCGCGACGGGGCGGCGACATCGGATCTGGCGCAGTGGCCGCCGCCGGGCGCGGCCGCTCTCGACGTGCACGACGTCTACGACCGGCTGGCGGACCGGGGTCTGCTCTACGGTCCGGCGTTCCGGGGCCTGCGGGCAGCGTGGCGCCGCGACGACGACATTTTCGCCGAGGTCGCCCTGCCCGAGACGCTGAGCGACGCGGGCCGGTACCGCCTGCATCCGGCCCTGCTGGACGCCGCGCTGCACGCGATGTACTTCGCCGGGTTCGAGACCGATCCGGAAACCGTTGCGCTGCCGTTCCTTTGGAGCGAGACCGTGCTCCACGCCGTCGGCGCGACGGCGCTGCGGGCGCGGCTCACCCGTGTGGACGACGGCCGGATGCGGGTGACCGTCGCCGACGAGGCGGGCGATCCGGTGGCCGAGATCGGTTCGCTGACCCTGCGCCCGCTGGCCCTGCCCGATCTCGGCACAGTGCCGCGCGAGGACGCGGCCTACGCGGTCGAGTGGGTGCGGGTGCCGCAACCGAGCCTGGATCCCGGCGCGCTGCCCGGTCTGTTGTTGGAGTGCGAAAACGCCGCCGCTACAGGCGATTTCGCCGAGTATCTACGGTCCCGAACGGCCGATGTGCTGGCTCGCGCGCAGGCCTGGCTGGCGCGGGACCACGGCGACTCGCGACTGGTGGTCCTGACCCACCGGGCGATGGCCACCGAGGACGCCGAGGACGTGTCCGACCTGGGACATGCGCCCGTCTGGGGTCTGCTGCGGTCGGCCCAGACCGAGAATCCGGGCCGGATCGTGCTGGTCGACATCGATGACCCCGACGTCAGGGACGTCGCCGTCGCCACGGCCATGGCGGCCGACGAGCCGCAACTGGCCCTGCGCGGTGGCGAGGTGCTGGCGCCGCGGCTGCGCCGGGATCGCTCCGAACCCGGGCAGACCGCCCCCTGGGACCCCGACGGCACGGTCCTGCTGACCGGTGGCACCGGGGTGCTCGGCGGGCTCGTCGCCCGTCATCTGGTGTCCGAGCACGGAATTCGGCATCTGCTGCTGCTCGGTCGGCGCGGCGCGAATGCTGACGGCGCCGACGCGCTCGCGGCCGAGTTGCGGGCGGCGGGCGCCGACGTCCGGATCGAGGCGTGCGATGCGGCGGACCGGGACGCGCTGGCGGCGGTGCTCGCCACGATCGCGGCCGAACACCCGCTGACCGCGGTGGTGCACGCGGCCGGGGTGCTCGACGACGGCGTATTCGCCGGGCTCACCGCCGAGCGCCTCGACACCGTGTTCCGCCCCAAGGTCGATGCCGCCTGGCATCTGCACGAGCTGACGGCGGAGCTGAATCTGTCGGCGTTCGTGCTGTTCTCGTCCGCGGCGGGCGTGCTCGGCGCGCCGGGTCAGGGCGGCTACGCCGCCGCGAACACCTTCCTCGACGCGCTGGCGCACCACCGCCGCGGCCGCGGACTGCCCGCTACGGCGCTCGCGTGGGGCTGGTGGGAGCGTGCCACCGGCATGACCGGCCATCTCGACGGCGCCGACCGCAGCCGCCTGACTCGCGGCGCGGTCGCGGCGATGTCGTCGGAATACGGTCTCGCACTGCTCGATTCCGCGCTGCGGTCGGACCGACCGCTGTTGGTGCCCGCGCGGTTCGACACCGCCGCGGTGGCCGAGCTGGACGAAATCCCCGCGCTGCTGCGCGGTTTGGTGCGCGGGCAGCGGCGTACCGCGGGGGCCTCCGACGCGGCGGCGCGCTTCGCCGCCCGGCTGGCCGGACGCTCCGTGGCCGAGCAGGAGGAGCTGGTGCTGTCGGTGATCCGGGAGCACGCGGCGGCGGTGCTCGGGCACGAGGACGGCCACACCATCGACGCCGCGACGGCTTTCCGGGAGGCGGGATTCGATTCACTCGGCGCCGTGGAGTTCCGCAACCGGCTGCAGCGCGCGACGGGCGTGCGGCTGCCCGCGACCGCCGTATTCGACTACCCGACACCGATCGCTCTCGCGCGTCGGCTGCGGACCGAATCGATGGGCGAGTCGGCGGCCGTCCCGGTCGTCACCGTGGCTCCCGCCGCCGACGACGATCCGATCGTGATCGTCGGCACCGCTTGCCGATTCGGCGGCGGGATCGCCTCGCCCGACGACCTGTGGGAGGTGCTCGCGGACCGTCGCGACGTGCTGTCGGACTTTCCCGACGACCGCGGCTGGGACACGGATTCGCTCTACCATCCCGACCCCGACAACACCGGTACCACCTACACCAGGACCGGCGCATTCATCGACGGGGTAGCCGATTTCGACGCCGGGCTGTTCCGGATCGGCCCGCGCGAGGCGGCCGCCATGGATCCGCAGCAGCGTTTGCTGCTCGAGGTGTCCTGGGAGGCGCTGGAACGCGCCGGGATAGACCCGAAATCGTTGCGTGACACCCAAACCGGCGTGTACGCGGGCGTGCTGTACCAGGACTACCTGTCCCGCCTGGAGGGCCGGGTGCCGTCCGAGGCCGAGGGGTACCTGGGCACCGGCAACGGCGGCAGTGTCATCTCGGGGCGGGTCGCCTATTCGCTGGGTCTGCAGGGGCCCGCCGTGACCGTGGATACCGCGTGCTCGTCGTCGCTGGTCGCGATGCATCTCGCGGCGCAGGCGCTGCGGGCCGGGGAATGCTCGATGGCGGTCGCCGCCGGTGTGACCGTCATGTCGTCTCCGCACGTGTTCATCGAATTCTCCCGTCAGCGAGCGCTTTCCGCGGACGGCCGCTGCAAGGCCTTCGCCGACGGCGCCGACGGCACCGGCTGGGGCGAGGGCGTCGGCGTCGTGATCCTGGAGCGCCGCTCGGACGCGATCCGCAACGGGCACCGACCGCTGGCCGTGCTCGCGGGCTCGGCGGTGAATCAGGACGGCGCGAGCAACGGGCTGTCCGCACCCAACGGCCCCGCGCAGCAGCGCGTGATCGCGCAGGCGCTGGCCCATGCGGGGCTCGGCGCGGGCGACGTCGACGCGGTGGAGGCGCACGGCACCGGCACCGCCCTGGGCGACCCGATCGAGGCGCAGGCGCTGCTGGCCACCTACGGGCGGCAGCGTCCGGCCGATGATCCGCTGTGGCTGGGCTCGGTGAAGTCGAATATCGGTCACACCCAGGGCGCTTCGGGCGTCGCGGGCGTGATCAAGATGATCGAGGCGATGCGGCGCGGCGTACTGCCCGCGACCCTGCACGTGGACGCACCGAGCAGCCGCGTGGACTGGGCGGCCGGTGCGGTGCGGCTGCTCGGGGAGCCGCGGGAGTGGGCCGCGAACGGCCGCCCGCGCCGGGCGGCGGTGTCGTCGTTCGGCATCAGCGGCACCAACGCGCACGTCATTCTCGAGCAGGCCGCCGCGGTCGGCGTGGAGGCGCCGGAGCGGACGCGGACGCTGGAGTCGGTGCCGTGGGTGCTGTCCGGCGCGACCCGCGCCGCGGTGGTGGCGCAGGCGGCTCGGCTGCTGGAGTACGTGCAGGCGCGCCCGGAACTGGACATCCTCGACGTTGCCTGGTCCCTGGCGACCGGTCGTGCGCTGCTCGACGAGTGGACGGTCGTGGCAGGGCCGGATCGGGAACATATTCTGCGCGAATTGCGGGCGCTGGCAACAGGTTCCGACACCGAGGTCCGGTGGGGTTCCGAGGAGACGGCGTGGGCGGCGCTGATCCGGGACCCGGCGAGCTTCTTCGAGGGGACGGGTGCGAGCCGAATCGACCTGCCCACCTACGCGTTTCAGCGCAAGCGCTACTGGCTCGAGCCGTCGGAACCCGCGGGCGGCCGCGAGCCGGTCGTCTACCCGCTGTCCGCGCGGACTCCCGCCGCGCTGCGCGAGGTGGCGGCCGGGCTGGCCCGCACCCTCGCGGCGGATCGCAGGTCGGACCTGCCCGCGCTCGCGCGATCGCTGGCGCGCCGTCCACACGCGGAATACCGTGCGGCCGTGGTGGCCCGCGATCGCGGCGGGCTGATCACCGGATTGCATGGCCTTGCCGACGAGCAGCCCGCGGCCGGGCTGGTGTCGTCCCCGGCGGCCGCGGTGCGGGGCAAGCTGGCGTTCGTCTTTCCCGGCCAGGGCGCGCAATGGGTGGGCATGGCCCGCGACCTGCTCGACGAATCCCCGGTATTCCGTGCGCAGTTCGAGCGGTGCGACGCCGCGCTGCGCCCGCTGACCGACTGGTCCGCCGCGGCGGTGCTGCGCGGCGAGGCCGGGGCGCCGTCGCTGGAACAGCTGCTCGATCGCGAGGAGATCGTGCAGCCGGTGCTGTTCGCGGTCATGGTGTCGCTCGCCGCGGTGTGGCGCGATCGGGGCGTCGAGCCCGATGCCGTGATCGGGCACAGCCAGGGCGAGATCGCGGCGGCGCACATCGCCGGTGCGCTGAGCCTGTCCGATGCCGCCGCCGTGGTGGCGCTGCGGAGCCGGGCCATGGCCGACAACGACGGCACCGGACTCATGGCGGTGATCGGGCTGCCCCGCGACCAGATCGAGCAGCGCTTGGCGGCGCTGGACGGCCGGGTCTCGGTGGCGGCGGTCAACAGCGGCCGCGCGACGGTGGTGTCCGGTGAGCCGGAGCCGCTGCTGGCACTGCTGGACGAGCTCGAGCGCGAGGATGTGTTCACGCGGCGGCTCGCGATCCGCCGTCCGTCGCATTGCCGACAGGTGGAGCCGATCCGCGAGCGCCTGCTCGCCGACCTCGCCGAACTGGCACCGCGGCCGAGTCACCTGCCCTGGTACTCCACCGTTCTCGGCGCGCCTGTCGGAGAACGGATTCCGGACGCCGAGTACTGGTACGACAACCTGCGCGATACCGTCCGTTTCGCCGAGACCGCCGAGGCGATGCTGGCGGACGGCTTCCGGTACTTCGTCGAAATGGGCATGCACCCCTCGCTGGTGGCCGCCCTCGACGCCATTGCCGAGGACGCCGGGCACGAGATCGTCGCGGCCGGGTCGCTGCGGCGCGGCGAGCACGGACCGACCTGCCTGCACGAGGGCCTGGCGCAGCTGTATGCCGGTGGCTACGCGCTGGATTGGGAACGGATGCAGCCGGGTGGCGGCCGGGTCGACGCGGTCTCGACCATGACTCACCTGGGACTGCGGGATGTGGACCATCCGATCCTGGACGCGGTGGTGCCGCAGCACAATTCCGGCGGCGTTCTGCTGGCCGGGCACCTGTCCCAGGCCAACTGCCCGTGGCTGTCCGACCACGGCGTCTCGGCCGGTGGCACCTGGGTCCTGCTGCCCGGTGCGGGTCTGGTCGAACTCGCCCTGCGCGCGGCGCGCGAGGTCGGCTGTGCCGGGATCGGCGAGCTGGTCCAGAGCGCCCCGGTGGTGATACCGGCCTCCGGCGGGCTCGCGGTGCACGTGGCGGTCGGTGGGCCCGACGCCTCCGGGGAGCGCGGCATCTCGATTCTCTCCCGGCCGGACTCCGATGCCGCCGCGCCCTGGGTGACTCATGCCGAGGGCACCTTGTCCGCTGTGCCGCAACAGGTTTCGGTGCTGCCCGCACCGACCGACTGGCCGCCGGTCGCCGCCGAGGCGCTCGACCTGGAGGAGCTGTACCGCGAACTCGCTGCGCGCGGATACATATTCGGCCCGGCCTTCCGCGGGCTGCGGTCGGCGTGGCGGCGCGGTGACGACATCTTCGCCGAGGTCGTCGCACCGGAACCGGTGCGCCGCGACGCCGGGCGCTACGGCCTGCACCCGGCGCTCGCCGACGCGGCGCTGCACGCCGCGGGCTTCGCGGGCCTGGCGGCGCGGGAGGGCCGGGTGCTGTTCCCCTTCTCCTGGTCCGGTGTATCGCTGTACGCCGCCGGATCGTCGGCGCTGCGGGTGCGGCTGGGCCGGACCGGTGAGGGCCGCGTGCGCGTCGCTCTGTCGGACGAGGCGGGAAATCCCGTGGCACAGCTGGATTCGCTGGTGGTCCGCGAGGTGCCCGAGTCGCGGTTGCCCGCCATCCTCACCCGCGCGCACGCCGGGCCGGTGCGCGGCACGGAGCGGCCGCAGATCGTCGCCCGCCTGGCCGGGCTGCCCGAGAACGATAGGCGCGCACTGCTGCTCTCGACGATCCGCGCCTACGCCGCGGAGGTGCTCGGCCACGACGGCGGTCACGCCCTCGAACCCGAATCGACCTTCCGGGACCTGGGTTTCGACTCGCTGGGAGCCGTCGAACTCCGTAATCGCCTGCGTCAGCTGACCGGTCTGAAGCTCCCGGCCACCACCGTCTTCGACTACCCGACGCCGCAGGACCTGGCCGACCATCTCGTCTCGATACTGGCGCCCTCGCAGGTCGCGGACGCCCCCGAAAGCGCCGAGCCCACAGCGGATCCCGCCGCCGACCCCGTGGTCATCGTGGGCATCGGCTGCCGGTATCCGGGCGGCGTGGAGTCGATGGAGGACCTGTGGGAGGTCGTCGCCGAGGGCCGCGACGTGCAGTCGCCGTTCCCCGACGACCGCGGCTGGAATCTGGACGAACTGTTCGACCCGGATCCGGACGCGCCGGGCCGGACCTACACCCGCTCCGGCGGATTCCTGCACGCCGCAGCCGATTTCGACGCGAACTTCTTCCGGATCAGCCCCCGTGAGGCGGCGGCCATGGACCCGCAGCAGCGGCTGATGCTCGAGGTGACGTGGGAAGCCCTGGAGCGGGCGGGAATCGACCCCAGGACGTTGAAGGGGAGTTCGACCGGTGTCTACGCCGGGGTCTCCTACACCGACTACGCGGCCCGGCTGCACGGCCGGGTGCCCGACGGCGCCGAGGCCTATCTCGGCGAAAGCATCACCACCAGTGTGGTTTCCGGGCGGGTGGCCTACACGCTCGGGTTGCAGGGCCCCGCGGTGTCGGTGGACACCGCGTGCTCGTCGTCGCTGGTCGCGCTCCATCTGGGCGCGCAGGCGCTGCGGGCCGGGGAGTGCACGCTGGCGGTGGCGGGCGGTGTGACCGTGATGTCGACCCCCAGCGTGTTCGTCGGGTTCTCGCGTCAGCGCGGGCTCGCGCCCGACGGGCGGATCAAGGCGTTCGCCGAGGCCGCCGACGGCACCGGCTTCTCCGAGGGCGCGGCCGTCGTTGTGCTGGAACGTCTTTCCGACGCCGTCCGCAACGGGCATCCGGTGCTCGCGGTCGTGCGCGGGTCGGCGGTGAACCAGGACGGCGCGAGCAACGGCCTGTCGGCGCCGAACGGACCGTCGCAGCGACGCGTGATCGCCCGGGCGCTGGCCAACGCGGGCGTCGCGGCCGCCGAAGTGGATGTGGTGGAGGCGCACGGCACCGGCACCACGCTCGGCGACCCCATCGAGGCGCAGGCCCTGCTGGCCACCTACGGGCAGGACCGCCCGGCCGATCGCCCGCTGTGGCTGGGCTCGCTGAAGTCCAATCTCGGTCACACCCAGGCCGCTTCGGGGGTCGGCGGTGTCGTCAAGATGGTCGCGGCGATGCGGAACGAGGTGCTGCCCGCGACGCTGCACGTGGATGCCCCCACTACACACGTGGATTGGTCGGCCGGTGCGGTGGAACTGCTGACCGCCGCGCGCAAGTGGCCGGTGAACGGTCATCCGCGCCGCGCGGGCGTGTCGTCGTTCGGGATCAGCGGCACCAATGTCCACGTGATTCTCGAACAACCGCCGGCCCTCGACGCGATGCCCGTCGTCGACGGGGACGCGGCGGCGGGTGAGCGGCCCGCCCTGCTGCCACTCGCGCTGTCGGGCACGACTTCCGAAGCGGTGGCCGCCCAAGCGCGCAGGCTCCTCGAGCACCTCGAGCGTCATCCGGACCTGGATCCGGTGGATGTCGGCTGGTCGCTGTCGGCGACCCGATCCACCTTCGACGCGCGCGCCGTCGTGCTCGGCGACGACCGCGACCGGCTGCTGGCCGGGCTGCGGTCGCTGGCGGCGGGCGCACCGTCCGCCGATGTCGTGCGCGGGCACCGCACCGGCAGCGGCGAGACGGTGTTCGTCTTCGCCGGTAACGGTTCGCAATGGCCCGGTATGGCACTGGAATTGCTGGACACCGCACCGGCTTTCGCGGACAGGCTGCACGAATGCGCCGACGTACTGGGCGAATTCGTCGACTGGTCGCTGATCGACGTGCTGCGCGGTGTCGAGGGCGCGCCCGAACCGGACCGGCTGGACGTGGTGCAGCCGGTGCTGTTCGCGGTGGCGGTCTCGCTGACCCGTCTCTGGGAATCGCTCGGCGTGCGTCCGGCCGCGGTGATCGGGCATTCGCAGGCCGAGATCGCCGCCGCCTGCGTGGCCGGTGCGCTCACGCTGCGCGAGGCGGCGCGGCTGGTCGCGCGGCGCGGCCGGGCCCTGGCCGCCCTCGCGGGCTCGGGGGCGATGGCGACGCTGGCGAGCCCCGCGGCGGCGGTGCGCGAGCGAATCGCGCAGTGGCACGGGCGCATCGAGGTCGGGGCGATCAACGGCCCCGCCTCGACGGTCGTCTCCGGCGACCGGGCGGATATCGAGGAACTGCTGGCGCAGTGCGAGGCCGACGGCACGTGGGCGCGCCGCATCGCGGTCGACTATTCGTCGCATTCGCACCACGTCGAGGCCGTGCGGGACCGCTTGGACGAGGCGTTCGCCGATACCGCCCCGTCCGCCGCCCCCGTCGCGTTCTTCTCCACCGTGCGCGGCGAGTTGCTCGACACCAGCGCACTCGACGCGGACTACTGGTGGCACAACGTCCGCGACGCCGTCCTGTTCGAGGATGCGGTACGCGCCGCCTACCGGGCCGGGTACCGGTCGTTCGTGGAGGTGGGGGTCCATCCGCTGCTGACCACCGGCATTCAGGAGACCGTGGACGCCGTCGACCCCTTCGCCGACGTCTACATCGGCGCGACGTTGCTGCGGGAGGACGGGGGACTGCGCCGCATGCTGACCTCGGCCGCCCGATTGCACGCGGCGGGCGGGACGGTCGACTGGGCGGGCTTCTACGCGGGTTATGGCGGGCGGCGCGTCGATCTGCCGACCTATGCCTTCCAGCGCTCTCGCCACTGGCTGCAGCCGACCGCCGCGGACACCGGTGTGGCGGAATGGGATTCGTCCGGCCACCCGTTCGTGACCGCGGTGGTGCCGCGGCCCGAATCGGATGCGGTGACGCTGATCGGCTCGCTGTCGGTGCAGACCCAGCCGTGGCTTGCCGACCACACCGTCTCCGACGTGATCGTGTTCCCCGGCGCCGGGCTGGTCGAGCTGGCGGTGCGTGCGGGCGACGAAACCGGTTGCGGCACGGTGCGCGAGCTGATCCTGCAGGCGCCCTTGATCATTCCCCGGCGGGGTGCGGTGCAGGTGCAGGTCGTCGTCGGCACCGAGGCCGACGGTGAGCGGCCGGTGACGATCTACTCCCGGCTCGGCCGCGACGGCGGTGCGTGGCGCCAGCACGCCCACGGGGTGCTGACGAGCGGTGCGCCGACGATTCCGCCGGAAGAGTTCGGCGCCTGGCCGCCCGGCGATGCCACCCCGGTCGACCTGGACGGCGCCTATGCGCGGTTGGCCGCGCGCGGCTACGGTTACGGCCCGGCCTTCCAGGGGTTGCGTTCGGTTTGGCGGCGCGGCGACGAACTGTTCGCCGATATCGGGCTGCCCGCCGGTTGCGACGCGGGCGGTTTCGGCCTGCATCCGGCGCTGCTCGACGCCGCGCTGCACGCCGCGCTGATCGTCGACGACGACAGCGATCAGGTGCTGCTGCCGCTGGCGTGGAACGATGTGACCGTTTCGGCGGTCGGCGCCACGTCGCTGCGGGTGCGGCTGCGTCGATCCGAGTCCGGCGGCGCGGCCCTCGTCGCGGCGGACCCCGCTGGGCAGCAGGTGATCTCGGCCGCGTCGGTCTATGCTCGTCCGATTCCCGCCGAGCAGCTCACGGTCGGGCTTTCCGGTGCGCGGCGGGACCTGTACCGGGTGGAATGGCGGCCCGTCCAGGCGCCGGTCGTGCCGGAGGGCTCGCCGGTCACCGTGGTGGAGAGCCCGCCCGGAGCCACGGCCGAGGCCGTGCATTCCGCCACCCGGGAGATGCTCGCGACGCTGCAGGACTGGCTTGCCGACGAAAAGCACAGCGGGACAATTCTTCTGGTGCACACCAGGCATGCCGTTGCCCTCCCCGGCGAGGACGTGGCGGATCTGGCCGGTGCGGCCGTGTGGGGTCTGGTGCGATCGGCGCAAACGGAGAACCCGGGTCGAATAGTGCTGGTGGACACCGACGGTCCGCTGGATATCGTGGCCGCCGTCGCTGTCGGCGAACCGCAGGTGGTGATCCGCGGCGACCGGACCCATGCGGCCCGACTGGTCCGAGAGCCCGGCGCCGAGCCGGAGCGCCCCGCGCTGGCGGGCGGCTCGGTGCTGGTGACCGGCGCGTTCGGTGCGATAGGCCGAGTCGTCGCGCGACACCTGGCGAGCGAGCACAAGGTCGGGCGGCTGCTGCTCGCCGGTCGCCGCGGGCTGGACACCCCCGGTGCGGGCGAACTGGTCGCGGAGCTGACCGCCCTGGGCGCCGAAGTGGTTGTCGCGCAGTGTGATCTGGCCGACGCCGAGAGCGTGCGGGAGCTGGTCTCCGATACGGCGCTGACCGGTGTGGTCCACGCGGCGGGCGTGATAGACGACGGGACCGTCGGTTCGCTCACCCCGGACCGCCTGGATGCGGTGCTCGCCCCGAAGGTCGATGCCGCGCTGCATCTGCACGAGGCGACCGCGCACCTGGACCTGTCGCTGTTCGTCCTGTTCTCCTCGGTGTCCGGCGTGATCGGCTCGCCGGGGCAGGCGAACTACGCGGCGGCGAACGCCTTCCTGGACGGCCTGGCCGCGCACCGGGTGGCGCGGGGCCTGCCCGCACACTCCCTCGCGTGGGGCATGTGGGCCATCGGCCTGTCCGACTCGGTCTCGGGCAGCGACCGGGACCGGATCCGCCGCGCGGGAGTGGAGGCCCTCGCGCCGGGCGATGGAATGACGTTGTTCGACACCGCGATCGGGCTCTCGGAACCGGTTCTCGTCCCGGTGCGGATCGATACCGCAGTATTCGACGGGGTCGTGCCGCCGCTGTTGCGCGGCCTGGTCAAGGCGGCGCCCCGGCGGGCCGCGGTCGCCGCGGCCGCCGATCCGGCCGCCGCGCCGCGGTTCGCCGCGCGCGTCGCCGGATTGCCCGAGGATGCGGCCGTAGCCCTGGCCCTGGACGTGGTTCGCGAACAGATGGCCGCGGTGCTGGGGCACGCGCAGTCGGCGGATATCGGCGCCGAACAGTCCCTGCAGAACTTCGGCTTCGACTCGCTGACCGTCGTGGAGTTGCGAAATCGATTGCGTGACAGCACCGGCGCCGTCGTCGCGGTGTCCGCGATCTTCGACAACCCGACTCCGCTGGCGCTCGCGCGCTACCTGGTGGCCGCCGTGGCGGACGGAGAAGTCCCGGCGATCGTGCGCGCTGAGGACGCGGAGGTGCCCGAGGTCGAATCGTGGCCGGCGCCGCGTGACGTCATGCGGCTGATTCGCAGTGCCCAGCACGGGGTTCCGGCGGCGGCGCACACCGTCGCCATGGCGGTCCGGCTCGATGCCGAGCTCACGGCGCCGGAACTGGAAGCGACGCTGGACCGGCTGGCCGGTCGGCACGCGGCCATGCGCACCGCCATCGTGCCGAGCGCCGAATACGGCCGCAGCCTGGAAGTGCGGCGAGCACCCGCGGGCCCGCTGCTGCGCGTGGACCGCGTCGCGGATCTGAGCGACGACACGGTGGCCGAGCGGCTGCGGGTCCTGCTGGAGCCGGCGTTCGATCTGGCCACGGACCGGCTGTGGCGGTTCGAGCTGCTCGAAACCGACTCCGGCGCAAAGGCTTTGATCTTCGGTGCGCATCACAGCGTGTCCGATATCGCATCGATGCTGCTGGTGGCGGGCGAACTCGATGCCGAGCTGTCGGGTCGGCCCGCGGCGGCGGCCGCCTCGAATCGCGATATCGACGACCTCGTCACCGCTCAGGAGCGGCGGGCCGCCGAGACCGGAAATGCCGATTGGCGTGCGGAATTCAGCGGTTGCGGCCGGATCGATCTGGTGCCGCCCGAAGCCCGCCCGGCGGCGCGGTCCTACCGGTCCGGAACGCTCGCACTGGATCTGCCCGACGGGCTGCTGGACCGGGTGTCGGAGCGAGCGCGGGAGTTGGACATCACCCCGGCCGCGTTCTTTCTCGGCGTCCTCACTGTGCTGCTGGCTCGCCGCCGGAGCCTCGAAAAATTCGTGCTCGCCGTCCCCGTCGATACCCGGATCTACGGCGACGCACCGGATGCCGTCGGATACTTCGGTGTCCCGATGCCGTATCCGGCGACGGTCGATGCGGGCGAGCCGGTGGCGGAGGTGCTGCGGCGCACCGGTTCCCGACTGCGCAGGCTGCTCACCCACGGCACCGGGTTCTCCGATGCGCTGGCGTTGCTCGCGGCCGAGGGACTGTATCGGGACAACGCGCCGATGGTCGAGGTCTACTTCAATTTCCTGCGCTCCGGCCGGGGCTTCGACCGTCTGGAGGCGGTGCCCGCCGCCAGCGGGAGCACCGACCTGGACCTGATGGTGACGGTGATGGCGGATCTGGGCCGGATCGGGGTGATCTTCAACCGCGACATCCTCGACGAGGACGCCTGCGCCGAACTCGGGGCGGAGTACCTCGGCCTGCTCGCCGAGATTGCCGAGAGTCCCGACCGGCCCGTCCGGCCGCAGCCGCCCGCGCCCTCCCCGGCCGTGGCGTTGGGCGCGACATTCGCGCTGGGCTCACTGCCGCAGCTGTGCGGGCTTGCGCTGGAAGGGATTCCGGTCGCCGAGGCGCCGTACCATCACGTGCTGACGGCCCTGCGGGATCCGTCCGGCGTCTTCGCGGCGTCGTCCACGGGTCTCGGGGTGGTCCTGTTGCGCGGCGCGGACTTGGAACGGTTCGGGCCGGTTACCGACGACGTGCTCGCGGAACTCGCCGCGGGGTACCCGGCGGCGGTGCGGTCGCTGACCGAGCGGACCCGGCGGCCGCTGATCATCGGCTTCCTCCCGTCGCACACCGTCGAGGAGCGGTTCGTGCGGTGGGAGCGGCAGGTGGCCGATGACCTGCGCGAACTTCCCGGCGTCGCCGTGGTCGAGGCGGACCGGTGGGCTCGGCGCCATCCGGTCGAGGATCGATTCGACGAACGCACCGAGGCGCTCGCGCATCTGCCGTTCACGCCGGAATTCCAAGCGGCGGTGGCACTTACGCTGGCCGATATCGTCGCCGCCGCGAGCGCCCCCGCGCCGAAGGTGATCGCGGTGGACGGTGACGAGACACTGTGGAGCGGGGTGGCGGGCGAGGTCGGCGCGGAGGCCGTCGACCTCACGGGGCCGCGGGCCCGCCTGGCCCGGCGACTGTCGCAGTGGCGGTCGGCGGGTGCGCTGCTGGTCCTGGTCAGCAACAACGACGACGCCACCGTGCGCGCGGTGCTGAATCGCCCCGACGCCATCCTGCGGGCGGAGCACTTCAGTATGATCTCGACCGGATGGCGGCCCAAGACGGAGCGTCTGACCGAGGCCGCGCGCGAATTGCGGCTCGGGATCGACAGTTTCGTGTTCCTCGACGACAATCCTGTCGAAATCGCCCGCGTCCGTGCCGAATTGCCCGAGGTGCTGAGCCTCACCTGCCCAGGGGCCGACGAGCTGGACGGATTCCTGCAGCGGCTGTGGCCGGTCGTGCCGCTGGCGGTCACCGCCGAGGATGCCGCCCGGTCGCGGTTCTACGACCAGGAACGTGATCGCGAGGCGGTTCGCGACAGCACGGAGTTCGCGGAATTCCTCGCGCGGCTGGAACTTCGGGTGGATGTCGCGGAGCTGACCGAGGAGACCGCGGAGCGCTCGGCCCAGCTCATCCGCCGCACCAACCAGTTCGCGCTGCACGCGGTCGCCGCGGGAGAACTCGAACGGTGGCGCCGCGACGGCGAGGTGTGGACGGCCACGGCCCGCGACCGGTTCGGGGACTACGGCCAGATCGCCGTGCTGGCCGTGCGCGCCGAGGCGGACGCGCTGCGGGTGCTGGGCTGGCACCTGAGCTGCCGCGCGCTGGGTCGCGGCGTCGAGGAGCGGCTGCTGGCCTGGCTCGCCGACCGAGCCGACGACCTGGGCCGCGACCGCGTGCGCCTCACGGCACACGACACCGGCCGCAACGTCCCGGCCCACCGCCTGGTCGCCGCCCTCGGCGACGGCGATCCCGACGCCCCGACGCTCGACGTCACGGTATCGCCCGACCGACTACGGGCCTACCGGTCGTGGAAGCAGCGATAATGAAAGGTGTTCCTGTGGACCCCCATTCCCGCGCGGCATTCATCGAATCCGGTGAGCGCCCCCGCTCGTCCGTCGCCGACCTCCTCGCGGCCGCCCGCGGCACCGCCCCCGCCGACGCGCCTCAATCCACCACCACTGAACACGTCGCCGCCGACCACTCCCGCGTCGAGCCCGCCCCCGCCGATCCTGTAGTCGCTGAGGACCTCGATACCTTGGCCGCGGCTCTCACCAGTGTGGCGAATCGGTTCCTTTCCGAGCCCATCACCGCGGGCACCGACTTCTTCGACGGGGGAGGGACATCCGTTGCGGCGGTGGAGTTCGTGGCGGCCGCCGCTCGGGAGCTCGAGGTCGAGCTGAGCCTGGACGATGTGTTCGCCGATGCGCGGCCGCGGCGGCTGGCGCAGCGGTGGCTGGCGGCGCGGGGCATCGATACCGCCTCGGCGACAGCGGCGGTCGTTCCTGCCGTCGAGGACGAGGACCTACGGCGAATCATGGCCGATGTCGCGGTCGCCGACGATCTGCCCTGGGTGGGTGCGCCGGAGAAGATCGCCCCCAGGCGCATCCTGTTGACCGGCGCCACCGGCTTCCTCGGCAGCCATCTCCTGCTGGATCTGTTGCGCCACAGCGACGCTCACGTCGCGTGCCTGGTGCGGGCGGAGAACGACGAGGCCGCGCTGGTTAGGCTGGGGGAGGCTCTCGCGCGTTTCCACCTGCCCTGGTCGGCGGAGGTGCGCAGACGAGTGACGGTGCTGGCGGGCGATATTCGCCAGCCCCGCCTCGGCCTGTCCGACGAGCACTGGGACGCACTGGCCGTCGAGCTGGATGCCATCGTCAACGTCGCCGCGGCCGTGGACTTCCTGCGCGGCTACTCCTCGCTGCGGCAGAGCAATGTGATCGGGCCGCTGACCCTGGCCGACCTGGCCACCACCGGCAGAACCAAACCGCTGCACCACATCTCGTCGATCGCGGTGTTCAACGAGCTGGGCATCGAATCCATGGGGGAGGACGACCCGGTCGCGCACCTCGACAAACTGGTCGCGGGCTACGACAAGTCCAAATGGGCCGCCGAGGCCGCGCTGCGGCGGGCCCGCGAACACGGGCTGCCCGTCACCTTCCTGCGCCCCGGCGGCATCGGCGGGCACACCGCGACCGGCGCCCACAACCCGCACGATCTGAGCAGCGCGTTCAGCGGCGCCTTCACCCGCTTCCGCACCGCCCCCGCCTTCCGGTATCTCAATGTCGCCCCGGTGGATTGGGTCAGCCGCATCTCGGCGGCCGTCATCTGCGATCCGTCGGCGTGGGGCTACACCTACCACCTGACCGGCGTCCCCAGGGCCCTCGACGACGTCGTCCGCGATATGTCGATCGCCGGAATGAGCCTGCGCGTGCAGCATTGGGAGGACTGGCGCGCGGAGACGCTGCACCGCATCAGATCCGAGCCGGTGCCCGAGCTGGAGTATCTGGCCCGCATCCTGGAGAACCCGGCCGCGCGGCACCTGTGCGAGGCGTCGATGAACGTGCCCGCCGCCACCTGCGAGCGCACCCGCGCGTTCATCGCCGAGCGCGATCTCCCGCCCGCCGAGCGGTACGACGCCCGCGCGCAGCAGGCGACCGTGGAGCGGTTGGCCGATAGCGGCGTCGCGGTCCTGCCCCGGCCCGGAGACGCCCCGCACCTGTGGTTCCCGGAAACCCTGGAGGGCACCGTCGGCGACAGCCCGTGCTCGCTGTCGCTGACGCTGTCGATCGCGAGCATGTACCAGCTGACCACCGAGCGCCGCATCGACGTGTCCGGTGAGGTCCGCTGCGCGGCAATACATTCGGGCCCGCTCACGGTGGAATCCGGTGCGGCGCGGGTCCGTCCGCAAGCGGGTATCCCGCGCCGCCACGGCCTGCGCCACCCGCTGCTGCAGTACCGGCTGCGGCTGCGCGACGCCGACGGGAACGCGTGGTGGCTGGCGGGCCAGAAGACCGCCGCGGCCCGCCGCGACTGGTGGCGGCAGACCCGCGCGCTGACCGTCGAGATCGGCCGCGAGGGTGAATCAGCCACTCTGACAGGCGAAGTCGTCGTGCCGCCCGACGGCTACGTGGCGGATCAGATCGACGGCATCCGGACCGATCCCGAACTCACCGAGCGGGAGGCGCGCACCGCCAAACTGCTCTGGCTCGGGTGGCTGTACTCCCAGGTCGGCCTCGGGCTCGCCGAGCCCATGCTGCGAGCCGGTGCCGAACTGCTCGACCTGCGCCAGGGCGCCCGATCGAAGGAGCTGCACCGATGACACTGCTGCCCGCGACCACGCCACCGCCCGTCGACGATATTCCGCTGCGCGCGGGCGACGGCACCCGGCTCCGGCTGCGCCGCGTCGGGACGGGCGACACGAATCGTCCCGCGGTATTGCTGCTGCACGGCCAGTCCGCCTCGTCGGAGATGTTCGTGCTGCCCGAGATTCGCAATATCGTCGACTCGCTGGTGGACGCCGGGTACGAGCCATGGCTGCTGGACTGGCGCGGCAGCAGCGCGCTGCCCTACAACGAGACAGGCGCTCGATTCAGCTACGACGACGTCGCGCTCTACGACATTCCCGACGCCGTGGCGCATATCCGCGGGGTCATCGGCGAGCGCCCGCTGTTCGTGGTGGCGCAGTGCATCGGCGCGCTCGCGCTCTCCATGAGCCTCGCCGCCGGACTGCTGCCCGGCCTCGCGGGCGTCGTCGCCCAGGGAGTGTTTCTCACGCCCAAGCTGAGCGGTCCGGCCCGCATGCGGTCGGCGCTGGGCGGCGAACTGGCGCGGACCTGGATCGACCACATCCCTACCGACTTCCGCAAGGTCGGCCTGTGGTCGCGGTACACGCCGCTGTTCGCGGCGATGTCCCGCGGCGGCGACTGCATCGACCCCACCTGCCGTCTGGTGCACAAGAATTGGGGGATGGGCGGTGAGCTGTTCGCCCACCGCAATCTGGACCGCCGCACCCATGACCGGCTCGCCGACCTGCTCGGTCCGCTCCCGCTCTGGACACTGCCGCATATACGGCGAGTCGAGTTGGCGCACACCATGGTTCGCTGGAACGAACGCGACGACCGCTACCGCGCACTGCCCGACAACGCCCTCGATCACGCCGACCGGATCGATTGCCCGGTGCTGCTGCTGTCCGGCAGTGAGAACAAGTTCTGGCACGATTCCAACAAGCTGTGCCATGAGGTCCTCGGCACCCGCTATCCGCAGGTGGATGTGCGATATGTCGAAATCCCCGGCTACGGTCACCTCGACGCCTTCATCGGCCGCGGCGCCGCCCTCGACGTCTTCGGCCACATCCTGGCGTTCCTGGACGGCCAGAGGAAGGCGTCCGGCCGTTAACCGGATGTGGTGACCGTGGGTTCGTGCTCGACCGGGAAGTTCACCGAGTTGGCGATGAAGCAGCGCTTGTGCGCCTCGGCGTGCAGGTCGCGGGCGTCGTCGACGCGCGCCGGATCGGTGATGGTGACCCGCGGGCGCAGCGTGACCCGCAGGAAACGCTGATTGTTCATAGCGCCCTCGGCGGGGTCGCGGTAGTCGGTGACGACGATGCCCGCCTCGGCGCACAGGTGCAGGTACCACAGCATGTGGCATTCGGACAGCGAGGCGACCAACAGCAGCTCGGGATTCCAGCGGGTGGCGTCGCCGCGCGCGATGACCGGATCGGCACTGCTCGGCAGCGGCGGGCGGCCGGGCGCGAGCGCCTCGTGGTTGCGGGAGTAGGAGCGATAGTCGGTGGTCGCCCCGTTCCAGACGACCTCCACCTCGTAGCGATGCATGCAACGACCCTGCCATACCGCCCGATTCGCCCGCTCGGAGGTTTCGTGCCGACCGGTGGCCGGGCGAGGAAGGCGGGGTTGGCAGGAATCGCGTGCGCGGCGGAGTACGGTTGAACTTCGATGTCGGTCGCCCGACCGGGCCGCCGCCGAACCGTCCATAGTGCCGAGGAGTAAGTTCCGCGTTGAATGTCGAACCACCGATCCAGGCCAAGCTGCTCGACCTCGCCGCCGTCGACGCCGAGCTGACGCGGATCGAACACCGCCGCAAGGTGCTGCCCGAAGAGCAGGAGGTCCAGCGGCTGGAGCAGGAGCGCACCGCGCGCAAGGACGCGGCGGTGAAGGTCGAGATCATGATCGACGATCTCGACCGCGACATCCGCAAGCTGGAGACCGAGGTCGACGGCGTCCGCAAGCGCGAGGAGCGTGACAAGGGCATGCTCGACAGCGGAAGTGTCGCCGCCAAGCAGCTGTCGGAGCTGCAGCACGAGCTCGGCAGCCTGCAGCGCCGCCGCACGGTGCTCGAGGACGACATGCTCGAGGTGATGGAGCGCCGCGAGGCGGCCGTCGCCGACCACCAGCACGCCGGGGCCAATCTGTCGAAGGCCGAACAGGACCTGGAGGAGGCGCAGCGTCGTCGCGGCGAGGCGCTGGCCGACCTCGAGGTCGCGGCGCAGCGCTGCACCGCCGACCGCGAGCAGCTCGTGACCCAGTTCGCGCCCGAACTGCTGGCGATCTACGACAAGCAGCGCGCCCAGCACGGCGTGGGCGCGGCGCTGCTGCAGGCCCGCCGCTGCGGCGCCTGCCGCATCGAACTCGACCGGGGCGAGATCGCCCGCATCGCCAAGACCGATCCGGAGGTCGTGGTGCGCTGCCCCGAATGCGGCGCGATCCTGGTGCGCACCAAGCAGTCCGGGTTGTGAGCTCGGCCGTGACGAAGGTGATCGTCGAGGCCGACGGCGGTTCGCGCGGCAATCCGGGGCCCGCCGGATACGGTGCGGTGGTGTGGGATTCGCGCCATGCGCGGGTGCTGGCCGAGCGGCGCGAGGCACTCGGGGTCACGACCAACAACGTCGCCGAATATCGCGGGCTCATAGCGGGTTTGGAGGCGGCCGCCGAGCTGGGCGCCCGTGAGGTCGACATCCGGATGGACTCCAAGCTCGTGGTGGAGCAGATGTCGGGCCGCTGGAAGGTCAAGCACGCGGCCATGATTCCGCTCGCCGACCGCGCCCGGCGGCTGGTCGCGGGATTCGACCGGGTCGAGTTCGAATGGATTCCGCGCGCGGAGAATTCGCACGCCGACCGGTTGGCCAACGACGCCATGGACGACGCGGATGTGGTCGCCGAGGTGCGCGCCGCGGAGGAAGCGGGGCACGGCAGTCCCGCGGCCGGTGCCGAGCGTGACCTGCCCAGCTGGATAGACGAGGTCGCGGATGCGCAGGCGGCACAGGCACATTCGTCGTCCGAGCAAGGGCACGAGGGGCCGGAATCCGGCGGATCCGAGACCACCGCACCCGGGTGGACCGGCGCGCGGGGCCGTCCGACCCGGTTGTTGCTGCTGCGGCACGGGCAGACGGAACTGTCTGTGCAGCGGCGGTATTCGGGGCGGGGTAACCCGCCGCTGACGGCGCTGGGCCGGGAACAGGCCGCACGGGCGGCGAAATACCTTGCGGCCAAAGGGAATATCGCGGCAGTCGTCACCTCCCCGCTGGGGCGGGCACGGGAGACGGCCGAGGCCGCGGCGCAGGCGCTCGACGTCCCCGTGCGGGTACTCGACGGCCTGATCGAAACCGATTTCGGCGAGTGGGAGGGGCTGACGTTCGCCGAAGCGGCGCAACGGGATCCGGAACTGCACGCGCGGTGGCTGAGCAACCCGTCGCTGCCCGCGCCGGGCGGCGAGAGCTTCGACCAGGTCCGCGAGCGGGTCGAGGCGGTGCGCCGCGACCTGGTTGCGCTGTACCCCGGCCGGAATGTCGTGGTGGTCAGCCACGTCACCCCGATCAAGACACTGCTGCAACTGGCGCTGGGCGTCGGCCCCTCCCTGCTGTACCGCCTACACCTGGACCTGGCCTCGCTGTCGGTCGCCGAGTTCTACCCCGACGGCGGCTCCTCGGTCCGCCTGGTCAACGACACGTCCTACCTGTAGTCGGCGCCGTTCTCGCACCCCGCGCCGATCCCCGCACCCGCCACAGCGCTCGCACGGGGTGCGGGAACGTGTACGGGGTGCGGCGTGGGCTGGGGCTCACCTCACAACGCGCGGGCCATCTCGTATTCGATTCGGGGGTCGTCGGGCGCATTCGGCCTGCGTCGTCCGGTGGGGGCGAATCCCCTTCTGCGGTACAGATTCTCGGCGGGCGTGTTGCCGTCGAGTACCCACAGTCGCAGGTCCGCGTGGCCGCCCGTACGCGCCCAGTCCGCGACCGTCTCGATCAGCCGGTCGGAGGTGCCCGTGCCGCGGGCGGATGCGGCGACGAACATCGACACCAGCACGGCGAGGTCGTCCTCCAGCAGGCCGCCCGCGCAGCCGAGCACCTCGCCCCCGGATTCGGCGACGAACAGCGTCCGGCCGCCCGCCCACCTCCGCCAGCATCGCTCGTCCCAGAGCGCGGCCTCGTCGTAGGAGGTCGCGAAGGTTCCGGGTGCGGATCCGGCCAGTGCGCCCAGCCGCGCGGCCCGGACCACCCGCCAGTCTTCGGCGTCCACCTGTCGCACGATCATGATCCGATCGTGCCTCGACCTCGCCCGGCCCGGCAATCGGAATATGCGGAGGCGTCTCGGCGGGTCGCCCTGTGCCGAAACGCGGCCGGGGACTACGGCCGCAGCACCGAGACCAGGAAATCGACCTGATCGTAGATGGCCTTCTCGAACCAGTCGTCGAAGTAGATGTCGAAATGCCCGATGGGATAACGCTTCACGACGGCGTGCTTGGTGCGTTCGGCGGCCTTGAGCGTCGGTCCGACGGGAGCGACCGAATCGTTGTCGCAGATCGCGTACATCACCGGAACCTTGATGCCTCTGGTGCGCCGCCACGGCGAGTCGAACAGCGTCGACAGGCCGATGCGGGCGGCGACCTTGGGCTGGTACTGCTCGCTCTCCTCGGCCAGTCGGCCGAATCCCTCCGGCACGTCGGACGCGCTCATCAGCGCCGAGGACCGCTTGCGCCCGGCCAGCCGCACGCCCACGGGTTTGCGCCGGATCGGGCCCACCAGCAGGTCGGTGGTCGCCACGGTGCCGGTCTTGAGCAGGCTGATCGGGCCCTTGGCCCGCGCGGAGGCCCAGCCGCTGGTGAACGGGCACTGGGCGACCACGGCGGCCAGGTAGTCGTCCTCGTGCGCGATCGACAGCACGTGCCCGCCGCCGAAGGAGGTGCCCCACAGCGCGATTCGGGTGGCGTCGAATCCGCGCAGCGTGCGGGCGAAGGCGATCGCGGCCCGCCAGTCCTCGCGCTGGCGGCCGATATGGATCAGCTGGCGCGGCTTACCCCCGCTGGCCCCGAAATGCCGGTAATCGAAGACCAGCACGCCCATTCCGGCGTTGGCGAACCGACGGGCGTACCTGTCCAGGCCCATTTCCCGGTCGGCCCCCAGGCCGTGCGCCATGAGCACCAGCGGCCGCGGCTTCGGCGGCCCGTCCGGGCGATAGAGCCACGCTGCACACTGTTCGCTTCCCGACGGGAACCCCACCTCGACACGTTCCATGGCCGAATACCGTACTGCGTTGCGGAATCGGCCCGCGACCTGGATCCCTTTCTTTTTCGGATCAGTAATGAACGGTTCGGAGCGCGTCAGGTGTGAGGTGTTGCCGGGTGGGACGGCGTCGTGCCGTCGCGTCGCGGTGATCCGGCCGCCGGGATCTTCGGCACCCGCTCCCCGGGGGTCGTGAGCCCGGTGCGCCGGGTGCACGGCACAATGGTGGAGACGAGTCGGTCGGGCGACCGCGTCGACAGGAACGGGCACGGCTGTGCCGCCGCCTGTCGCCGAGGAAAGTCCGGACTCCACAGAGCAGGGCGGTTGTTAACGGCAACCCGGGGTGACCCGCGGGACAGTGCCACAGAAAACAGACCGCCGGCGCGCGAGCGCCGGTAAGGGTGAAACGGTGCGGTAAGAGCGCACCAGCGCCCCGGGTGACCGGGGCGGCTCGGTAAACCCCGCCCGGAGCAAGGTCGAAGGCCGCACTCCCCGGAGTGCGGCTGCGCAGGTGTTCGAGGGCTGCTCGCCCGAGCCTGCGGGTGGGCCGCTCGAGGTGCCCGGCGACGGTGCACCCAGATGGATGGTCGCCCCCAGCGCGAGCTGGGACAGGATCCGGCTTACAGGCCGACTCGTCTCCACCCGCCCTCGGTGCTGCGCGCCGGCGTCACAGGATGTCGGTGATGTCGTCGCCGTTCATCGTGATCCGGACGTCGCCGCCACGGTCGACGATCGCACCCATCAGCGGCTCGATCGCCCCGATGAGCTGACCGAACGCCGGTGCGAACTCCTCGGTCATCGCCGCGGGAACGGTGAGCCGGAGGACGTATTCGGTGGCCCGCTGCTCACCGTCGGCAGGATTGGTCATGATGCCACCTTCACAGACGGGATGGTCGGTGTCGCGGCCCAGGCCCCGCATGTCGGCGATATTCGGGCCGGCGACCCGCTTCTCGGACCGGCTCGCCCCTCGAGTTCGAGGTCTCGCGCACGTCCGCGCCACGGGCGCAGTATCGGAAGAAGCGCGGGTGCGGAACGCGATAGACCCCTTATCGGGCCCGTGGTGAGGATCGGGTGCCCCGCGCGGCACAGAGCGACGGGCAGGCTAACCGGACCGGGGGGTGAAGTCGTGTCTTGGGTGTGATCAGAGTGTGATATCGCTCCGAGCCTCCGGGTACCCATACTGAGGGGGCATGCATCAACGTCGACGCAGCCGTGCGGTGAATCCGTCGGCACCGGAAGCCGGTCGTCAGGGCCGCTCCGGGCGGTCCGGTGCCCGGCACCGGCAGTACCAGCGATCCTCCTCCGGCGTTAGCTCGCCGGATGCGGCACAGACTAGGCAGTATCGTGTGCCGGATGATCAACGTCCGAACGAAGATTTGCGGTATCCGGAGTGAATCCGATCTCCGGGCCGTGGTCGCTGCTGACGCCGACGCGGCCGGATTCATCTCGGGCACAACACATTTCAGCGAAGACGTGCTGGACGCGGGGCGCGCCCGGAGGCTGTCGCGGCTGGTGCCCGCGGCGATGGAGCGAGTGCTGGTCACCCACCTCACCGAGGCCGACGAGGTGCTGCGTCTGGCCGACTACATCGAGGTGGACTGCATCCAGTTGCACGGCCTGATCACGCTGGACACCGTTCGCGCGGTGCGGGCGGGCGCGGCGGGGCGGCGGGTGATCCGCGCGGTGCACGTCACCGGGCCGCACGCGATCGGCGCGGCGCTGGCGGTGGCGCCCGATTGCGATGGGATCGTGCTGGATTCGCGTTCGGCCGACCGGCTCGGCGGCACCGGCCGCACCCACGACTGGACCATCAGCGCCCGCATCGTCGACAAGCTCGCCAGCCTGGACTTCCCGGTGATGTTGGCCGGAGGCCTCAACCCCCGCAATGTGCGGACCGCGATCGAGGCCGTGCGGCCCTCCTGGGTCGACGTCAACTCCGGCGTCGACGGCCTCGGCGGCGACAAGGACCCGTCGGACTGCGCCGGATTCGTCAGGGCGGCACATGGCGTCGAGGCGCCGACCGCTGCTCTAGCCCGACCGCCAGCAGAATGAGCACGCCCGCGCCGACCGTCGCGGCGGTGAGCCGGGTGCCGGTGCACAGCGCGCCGACCAGCGCGGCCACCACCGCCTCGTTGAGTCCGATGATGCTGGCCGTCGCCGCGTCCAGCCGTCGCAGCGCCTGCCAGTAGAGGGCGAATCCGGGCCCGAGCAGCAGGGCGCCGAGCGCGGCCAACTCGGCCGCGACCATCGCCGTGGGCGGTTCGAACACCAGCAGCGGGCTGCCGGCGGTTCCGGCGAGCAGCAGTTGCAGCCCGGCCGAGGTGATCGTGTTGTTGGCCGTGGCCTTGCGCGCGATCAGGCTGACCAGCGCGGCCACGCACCCCGCGCTGGCGAGCGCCAGCAGGCAGCCGAGGACCGCCGAACTCGCCCCCGCGTCGGCCGCGGGACGGCCGGTGACCAGCCAGATCGCCATCGCGACCAGCAGTAGTTCGAGCAGCACCGGCACGGTGGGCGGTCGCCGTCCGCGCACCAGGGCCACGGTGATGATCAGCACGGGCGCGGTCAGGTGCAGCGCGACCACCACCGGCAGCGGGCCGATCCGCAGCGCGGCGACGTAGAGCGCCAGGTTCGCCGCCTCCAGGGCGCCCAGCCGCGCATACAGCGCGGGTTGCGCGGTCAGCGTCTCCCACGGCCGCTCCCCGCACAGCCGGGCCAGGGCCAGCAGCGTCACCGCGCCGCCCAGCGCCACCAGGCCCGCCGTGGTGGGCGCCGCGACCGCGGCCAGTAGTGCGCTGGAGGCGCCCCACAGGCAGGTCACGGCCACCATCAGGGTGAGGGGAGCCAGCGGGGCGGTCACGACGCTAGGTGAGCAGGAACGAGATCACCGGCAGTACCAGCGCGGTGAACGCGGCGAATACGGAGGCGGCCACCCGCCGCTTCGGCAGTCGCGGAAACCGGGTCGCGAGCCCGCAGAAGGTGCCGAGCGCGATCAGCAGCGTGCCCCACACCACCAGCGCGCGGCTGGCGATCTTGCCGAGGGCTTCGTCGAAGCCGAAGGCCAGGCCGAACACGGTCGCTCCCGCCGCGGCGCCGAGCAGCAGCAGGATCTCGCCCGCCGACGAATTCATCAGCACCGGACGGCCGCGCACCGTGGTCACCGTTTGCGGATCGGTGTGGTGGGCGCCGTCGGCGCGGCAGATCTCGTCGTACACCTTCGCCGGATTGACCCGCTCGTTGATCGCGGGCCGCACCTGCAGCAGGGCCTCCAGCGCCTGCGTGGTGGCGTAGGAGGTGACCGGGCCCTCGGCCGAGATGCGGAATCCGCCCCGGTAGATGGCCAGCGCGTCGACCTCCTGCATATCCAGCAGTTCGACCATGGCGGCGCGGACCGCCGGATCGAAGATGGTGCGGCTGTCGGCGGACACCACCGCGCCGATGGCCAGGTGCAGGGTGATGTGGCGCCAGGTGTCGACGAGGTCGTCGCGGCGGAAGATCTCGGTCTCGATCTCGCATTCGGAGCGGCGCAGGCCGGTCATGAGCCGCTGCACCGCCAGCGTGCAGGCGCGCTCGGCGCGCTTGTCGCCGATGGCGACGATCTCCGGGCGCGACAGTACGCTCGCGATGTGCGCGGCCGCGTACATCGGCAGCGTCCGCGGCTCCTGATATACCGCGGAGACCAGATAGGCGATGCCGTGCGAGATCGCCTGCTGCCGTTCGCCGTCGAAGGCGCCCTCGGCGATCAGCGCCAGCACCGCGGCGGCGGTCGCGGTGATGGACACCGGGCCCAGAAAGCCGGACATCCGCCAGCCGCCGGTCTCGGAATCCTGCTGATCCAGCAGCGACCGGATGCCCTCCACCACACCGGAATCGGACTCGTCGACGCCCAGGCAGCGCAGGGCGCGCACCCGCCAGGCCACGTCTATCGGGGTGCGGAAGTACCACTCGTCGCCAACGGGGCGCTGCACCACCGTCATTCGGACGAGGGCGGCGACCTTCTCGGGCCGGGGGATCTCGCAGCCCGCGCGGTGCAGCATGCAGACCACCTCGGCGGTGTTCTGTGGATTCGGCGGCACATCCGGAATCCAGCCCCAGCCGGCGCCGCCGCTGAGGTGCGGGATCTGGCTGCCGCGCAGCCATTCCACCGCCATCAGGATGCGCTCGTCAATATTCGACACTGCCCTTCCGCCCTTTGGAACGCGGCCCCGAGACTCGCCGATGGGGCGCTGGTAACTGCCACGTTACTCGGATGGTCCGACAAGCGGAGCAATCTGACGATCGCCCGAATGAGTTGGCGGCGGCCATATTTCGTTTACATATCAAGGACGGATCGGTCTGCCGGGAGTCGGGGTTCGGCGCCAATTCGATAGGGGGCGAAAGAGTTCCGGAGTGGGGTTCGGAGCGGTCTCCGGTATCGACAGAAGCCCTGTATCACGGTGCGGCACAGGATGGTTGGGTGTGTTACGGGATCAGGCCCGGTCTGCACTCGAATTGCAATGTCGGTGTAGGTCGGATTCGGGGCATTCGGGGTCGCGGTCAGTTCTCCGGCGGCGCCTTCGTCGGATAATTGCGCAGGCCCTGATCCAGGAGGCGCTGGCGGCCGCGATCGCCGAGCGTACGGGGCGGGCCGACGCGGCCGACATGTATCCGCACGTGGCCGCGGTGGCGGCCGCGCTCGCCGTCGTGCTGGGCAGGTCGGCCGCGTCGGCGCGGATCGCGCTGCGGACCGATCGGGATGACGATGGCGGCCCGCGGCTACCAGTCCGGGTACGCTTCGCCAAGGCATTCGAACGCGAATTCGGCACGGCCCCAGGGCGTTTCCGCATCCGCGCCGGAGAACTACGCCGGGACCCGCCGAAATAGCGAACGGCGGCGCCCTTGTCGGGCACCGCCGTGGAGCTGGGACGTCCTCAGCCGGCTGGGTTGATCACCAGGATCTGCGCCCAGTAGGCGGCCTGCTCGGGACCGAGCAGCGGCAACAGGTAGTCGTAGACGATGGACGACATACGGTGCGGAACTCCCTTATTTCTCGACGATGGGGACAAAGCGAGGCGCGAGGGAAGATCGACTTCCCCCGGGCACACTGCGGGCCACAGTAACAGCGCGGGCACGCCCGCGCACTACCAGCGGAAATCGGTCGCTGTGGGGGGATCGGCCGGGGTTCGGACGCGATTCGGTCATGACGACCCCTGTCGTCCTTTCTGTCCGGAAGCCGCCTGTTCGTCCCGGATGTCATAGTCATCGACTCTTGATCTTGAACGCGTGACTTGCCCGAGGATTGCGGTGGAGTCTGGCTCGCGCTGCCGGAGACGCCTTTCGGAAGCCCGGAAAGGCCGAAAGTCGACCGCCCGGTTCCTCCGATCGGAGGCTTCCCCGGGTGGCAGGTCTTCGAGGCCCGATGCGGCCGACGCGGGTGGCGTGGGCTCCCAGAATCGCGGAATTCAGCCATACGACGGCCGGAAGTCGTCGCTGAGGGCGTGTCCGACGCGGCGTTCCGTCGGTAACTGGCCGGATGGGTGATCGACGTCATAAAGTGTTGCGCGTTGGAAAGTTCCGTTGCTGGGGGTGGTAATGGGGCTGTGGGTGTCAACGAACGTCGGAAAGCAGGTTCTGTCTCTATGCGAGTAGTTCGCAAGCTGGTTGCCGGTGCGCTGATCGCCGGTGCTGCTTCGGTTTTGGGTGTGCTGGGGGCCGGGTCCGCCAATGCGGTCGCGGTTACCCCGCTGCCCGGTGGGATGCAGGTCGATCTGAACCACGGTGACACCCAGTGGGTGCACCAGAATCGCATCGGGCAGGCTATCTCGGGCCTGCCGCACCCGTCGGCGGCGTCGTTCGGGCAGTCGCTCGACGCGGCGTCGGGTCTGTCCTCGCAGTACCCGGGCGGGCGTGTGGTGTTCACCGTGTACGGGCCGTTCGACAAGTTGAGCGGCACCATGCTGGCGCTGCAGTAGTTTCAGCGCATACGCGTGGAGCTCCATCAGAGGATCGTGTCGGCGCCGGTCGATTTCGGCGCCGTGCGAACCGAATTCGGGTTGGCCTCGGACTATCCGTCCGAGGCCGTCTCGGAGGCCCGCGACGCGGTCGACGCGTTCGCGGGCGCCCGGGTCGATCGCACCGACATCGCGTTGGTGACGATCGACCCGCCCGGCGCGCTGGATCTGGACCAGGCGCTGTCTCTCGAACGCACCCCCACCGGCTTCCTGCTGCGGTACGCGATCGCGGATGTGGGTGCGGTCATCGCCCCCGACGGGGCGCTCGCCCGGGAATCGCTGGCCCGGGGACAGACTTTCTACATGCCCGACGGCACCGTGCCGCTGCATCCGCCGGTGCTGTCGGAGGGGTCGGCCAGCCTGCTGCCGGGGCAGGACCGCCCGGCCGCGCTGTGGACCATCGAATGCGACGAACGGGCCGAGCCGATCCGCTTCTCGGTGCGCCGGGCGCTGGTGCGCTCGCGGGCCCGCCTCGACTACACCGGCGTCCAGGCCGACGCCGACGCCGGCCGCCTGCACCCCTCGATCGCCGCGCTGCCCGAGTTCGGGCGGCTGCGCATCGAAGCCGGACAGGCGCGCGGCGCGATCGGCCTGCGACTGCCCGCCCAGACCGTGGTGCGCGACGGCCACAACCACGCGCCCGATGGCCCCGAGCACTGGCAGCTGATCGTGGAACCGCGCACGGCCGCCGACGACTGGAACGAACAGATCTCCCTGCTGACCGGCATCTGCGCGGCCCGAATCCTGCTGGGAGACTTCGGTTCCGGCAGTAGCACCGATCCCGCTGGTGGCGACGGCAGTGGCCCCGGCGACGGCAGGGGCGGCCGACCGGACGTCGGTGACGGTCCTGGTTCCGGAGCTGGAGGCGAGCCTGCCGGTGCTCCCTTCGAGCCGGTCGGTGTGCTACGCACCATGCCCCCGCCGCCGCAGTCGGCGCTCGATTCCATTCGCCGCACCGCCACCGCCCTCGGCATCGACTGGCCCGCCGACGCTCCGGTCGGCCGCATGCTGGCCGGTCTGGACCCGAACTCACCCGCTGCCCTGGTGTTGATGTCGGAGGCCACCGGTCTCCTGCGCGGCGCCACCTACACCGTGCTCGCGGGCGAGGTCCCGGAGGTGGTGCAGCACAGCGGCATCGGCGCCCCGTACGCCCACGTGACCGCGCCGCTGCGGCGGCTGGCGGACCGGTTCGCCACGGAGGTCTGCCTGGCCCGCTGCGCGGGAACCGAGATCCCGCCCTGGGCCCGCGAGGGCCTCGCCCCCGCCGCCGACTCGATGCGGCGCAGCGACGCCGTGGCGGGCAAGCTCGAACGCGCCTGCATCGACCTCACCGAATCCACCGTCCTCGCGCAACGTCTGGGCGGCGACTTCGACGCCGTCGTGGTCCGCGAGGGCAACGGCACCCGCCGCGCCGAGGTCTTCGTCGCCGACCCACCGGTCCTCGCCAAATGCGTCGGCTCACCCCCGGAAGGCGAACGCGTCCGCATCCGCCTCATCGAAGCGGACCCCACCAAACGCACAGTCATCTTCGAATACCCCACCCCCTGACCCCACGCCCAACTTCCCGCACCCCCCGCCAGTCTCCGCGCCCGGGCATCGCTCGCACTACCGCCCCACTTCCCGCACTCCTGGCATATTCCCGCACCCGCTACAAGCGCTGCAGCGGGTGCGGGAACATGCCAGGGGTGCGAGAAGGCGGGTTAGTCGGCGTACTTGTGGCGGAGGAAGGTGGCGGCGGCGGGGTATTGGTCGAGGGCCTTGCGGGCGGCGTCGGATTCGGCCTCGTAGAGGCCGTCGTAGCCGGTGGTGTCGGTGCCGCGGGTGGCGGCGGTGACGGCGCGGGCGCGGATGGTGTCCATCGCCTCGACGGCGTCGCGGTGGTCACCGAGGACGGATTGCAGCTTCTTCGCGCGGGCGGACAGTTCCTCGGCCGGGCCGTCCAGCACGGGGGCGGCGGCGTCGGCGGAGTAGCGCAATCGCTTGGCGGCCTTGCGAATATCGTGCATGTGCTCGGTGCGCTCGGACTCCTCGACCTCGGGTTCGTCGCGGACCAGCCGGCGCACGCGGCGGAAGTCGTCGCGCAGCACGGCGGAGAAGTGCTTGGCGGCGCCCTTGCGGGCACGCTTGCGGCGCAGCGGGGGACGGGTGCGCAGTCGCTCGAGCCGCTCCCGCAGGCGGGCGTAGCGCTCGCCGTCGAGTTCCTCGACCACGGCGCGGTGGGCCGAGGTGTATCGGGCGCGTTCGGCCTTGGCCAGCTGCCGCCCGGCGCGCCGCTGGGCCGCGGTCCGTTCCTCGGCCAGGGCGGTGAATCGCTCCGCCCGCACCTCGGCGTCGCGGGCGGCTCCGAGCAGCCCTGCGAGCCAGCGCAATTCGTCGCGCAGGTCGTCGGTCTCCGTGCGGCGGAGCACCTTCCGGTACGAGCGCAGCACGCTGCGCAGCCGCCGGGTGGCGACCCGCATCTGGTGTACCGAGTCCGGAAGGTCTTGGCGCACATCGGGTTCGGCCGACAACAACCGGTCCACGTCGGCGTCGAGGGCGGCGCGGAGGGCGGGGCCGGTTGTCGTCGTGCTCATCAGGTGCTCCGGAACTTGTCGGTGGCTTCCACCAGGTGGTGGGTGATGCCGGGTTCGCTGGCGGCGTGACCGGCGTCGCCGACGAGGTGCAGCGTCGAATTCGGCCAGGCCCGGTGCAGGTCCCAGGCGCTGACCGCGGGGCACACGATGTCGTGGCGCCCCTGCACGATCACGGCGGGGATGTGGGCGATGCGGTCGATATCGCGCAGCAGCTGGCCGTCGTCGAGGAAGCCGCCGTTCACGAAATAGTGGTTCTCGATGCGCGCGAAGGCCAGCGCGAACCGGGGCTCCGCGGTCTCGGCCACCCGATCGGGTTGCGGCAGCAGCGAACTCGTCGCCCCCTCCCACGTCGACCAGGCGACCGCCGCGGCGGTGGCGACTTCGGGATCGGGAGAGTGCAGCAGCCGGTGGTAAGCGCTCACGAGATCTCCCTGACGGTCCGTTTCCGGCACCGGGGCCAGGAACTTTTCCCACTGGTCAGGATAGACGTAACCGGCCGAGCCGTTGTAATACCAGTCGATTTCCTTGCGCCGCAACAGGAAGATGCCGCGCAGCACCAGCTCGGTGACCCGATCCGGATGGGTCTGCGCGTAGGCCAGCGCCAGCGTGGAACCCCACGAGCCGCCGAACACCTGCCAGCGCTCGATGCCCAGGTGCGTTCGCAATTTCTCGATGTCGGCGACCAGATGCCAGGTGGTGTTGGTCTCCAGGCTCGCGCCGTCGGCGATGTGCGGGGCGGACCGCCCGCAGCCGCGCTGATCGAACAGCACGATCCGATAGGCCTGCGGATCGAAGAATTGGCGATGGAAGGGCGCGGTACCGCCGCCGGGCCCGCCGTGCAGGAACACCACCGGCTTCCCCGCGGGGTTGCCGCTCTCCTCCCAGTAGATCCGCTGACCGTCGCCCACGTCGAGCATGCCCTCGCGGCGCGGCTCCAGGGGCGGATACAGCGTGCGCATCAGAACGCGACCCCCGCGGCCAGATTCGGCAGCTCCAGCGCCTGTACGGCCTGGGTGCGGACGTCCGGGCAGCTCGCGGTGGTGATGCGGTCGACGACCGCCTTGTCCGCGAGCACCCGGCCGTTGATGCCGCCGTTCTGGGCCGCCCACTCGTGGACGGTGATGTTCCAGGCGACCCGGCCCAGGGTCGGCCCCTGCACCCGCCAGTCCGACAGCTGCGGTTGGATCCTGTCGCACAGCGCCTTGGCGGCCTGGTCGGGCACGTCGACGGCGCCCGGCGTCGTGGTGCCGGTCGCGGTGGCCGAACCGCTGGCTTGTGCGGTGGTGGTCGCCGATCCGCTGGATCCGGCGGATTCGGGCGATCCGCTCGTGCCGCCCCCACATCCGGCGATCAGTGCGATGGCGGCCACCCCTGCCGCGCCCAGCGCCCCACGAGTCATCCAACGGCTCTGCGACATCTGTTCCCTCTACTCGTTTCGTGCTCCGTCGGACACCGAGTCTGCCACCGATCGGGGGCGAGGGTTGTTCCCGCGGAGTAGAGGGTTGGCCACTGCCTTTCGTTTCCCGGCCTCCTCGCCTCTCATTTCCCGGAGTGCTTTTTGGCCGGAATTCAAGCGCCGCCCGTACACGGGCACGAGCGGGCGCCGGTATCTCGTATCGGTCAGAAGCTGTGTTCCGGGGCCGGGAAGACTCCGCGGCGGACCTCGTCGGCGTAGGTGGCTGCCGCGTCGCGGAGTTGGTCGCCGAGTTGGGCGAAGTGCTTGACGAACTTGGCGGTCTTGCCGCTGGTGTAGGCGGCCATGTCCTGCCAGACCAGCACCTGGGCGTCGCAGTCGACACCGGCGCCGATGCCGACGGTCGGGATGGTCAGCTTGCGGGTGACCTGCCCGGCGAGTTCGGCCGGAACCATCTCCATCACCACGGAGAACGCCCCGGCTTCCTGGACCGCGAGGGCGTCGGCGATGAGCTGCTCCGCGCCGTCGCCGCGGCCCTGTACGCGGAACCCGCCGAGGGTGTTGACGCTCTGCGGGGTGAACCCGATATGCGCCATCACCGGGATCCCGGCCGCGGTGAGCCGCGCGATGTGCTCGGAAACCCGTTCTCCGCCTTCGAGTTTCACCGCGTGCGCGCCGCCCTCCTTCATGAACCGGGTGGCCGAGGCCAACGCCAGCTCGGGGGAGGCCTCGTAGCTGCCGAACGGCAGGTCCGCGACCACCAGCGCGTGCGGCGCACCCCGCACCACGCCCCGCACCAGCGGGACCAGCTCATCGATGGTGATGGGCACGGTGGTGTCGTAGCCGTACACCACGTTCGCGGCCGAATCGCCGACCAGCAGCACGGGAATGCCTGCTTCTTCGAACAACTTCGCCGTCGAGTAGTCGTAGGCGGTCAGCATCGACCACTTCTCACCCGCGGCCTTCATCTGCTGCAGGTGCTGTACTCGCGTCTTCTTTCGCGAAGTTGTCGGTGCGGCACCGTAGGCAGCGGTTTCTCCGGATGCGGACATCATCGTCCCTTTCGTCGTCTCCTCGAGGCCCGTGCGGGTCCCCGGGTTTTCATGACTCGTCCAAGCCTGGACGCCTCCCAGTGTGCCACCGCCCCGGCACCCCGATTAAGGCGTGCCGACCATGCAATTCGTCACACGGCGAGGTCTGGAAGGATTCTTCGCATGCCCTTGTCGCGTACCGGTCGTTCGACAGCCGTGCTGGCCCTGATCTGTGTGGCCGCCGCCTGTTCCACATCGACGAATGATCAGCCCGCCTCGCCTCCGGCGGGCTCGTCGTCACCGGCCGGGCTGGAGAAGTTCTATGCCCAGACCCCCGAGTGGAGCGACTGCGAGGGCTTCGGCGACGCGTCGAGCCGATTCCCCGACGGCGCCCAGTGCGCCCGCGTCACCGTGCCGGTCGACTACGCCGAGCCCCAGGGCGCGACGGCGCGGATCGCGATCTCGCGGATCAGGGCGACCGGGCAGCGCATCGGCTCGCTGCTGTTCAACCCGGGCGGCCCCGGCCAGCCCGGCCTGTGGATGGCGCAGCAGGGGCAGGACACCCCGCTCGCGGAGCGGTTCGACCGGATCGGTTTCGACCCGCGCGGCCTCGGCGCGTCCACACCGCTGATCACCTGCCTGACCGGCGAGGAATGGGACCGCGAGCGCGCCGAGCCGCCCAAGGACAACACCCCGGCGGGCATCGCCGCGGCCGAGGACGAGAACAAGCAGTTCGCCTCCCGCTGCACCGAGCGCACGGGCAACGATTTCCTCGCCCACGTCGGCACTCGCGAGGTGGTGCAGGACATGGACGTGATCCGCGCGGTGCTGGGCGACGAGAAACTCAACTACGTCGGCTACTCCTACGGCACCCGGCTCGGCTCGGCCTACGCCGAGAAGTTCCCGGACCGGGTACGCGCGATGGTGCTCGACGGCGCCCTGGACCCGAACGCCGACCCGGTTTCCGAATCGGTGCAGCAGGCCGCCGGATTCCAGCAGGCCTTCAACGCCTACGCCGCCGACTGCGCGAGCAAGCCGGACTGCCCGCTGGGCGCGGATCCGGCGCAGGCGGTGACGAGGTTCCGCGAACTGGTCGGGCCGCTGTGGGACAAGCCCGCGATCACCGAGGACGGCCGCGGCCTCACCTACGGCGACGCGATCACCGGCGTCCAGAACACCCTCTACGCCGACGACAGCTGGAATGTGCTCAGCGCCGGGCTCGCCCAGCTGACCGCCGGGCAGGGCGACATCCTGCTGCGGTTGGCGGACCTGTACGACGGCCGCCGCAAGGACGGCAGCTACGACAACTCGCAGGACTCGTTCCTGGCGATCCACTGCGTGGACGACCCCGCGGTGAAGGATCGGGCGGTCGCCGACAAGCAGGACACCGAATACCGCAAGGTTGCCCCCTTCCTCGACGACGGCCACGCCACCGGGCAGGCGCCGCTCGAGCTGTGCGCGTTCTGGCCGGTGCCCAACTCCAGCAGCCCGCACCGGATCTCGGCGCCGGGCCTGCCGAAGACCGTCGTCGTCTCCACCACCCAGGACCCCGCCACTCCCTACCAGGCGGGCGTGAACCTGGCGCAGGAGCTGGGTGCGGCGCTGATCACGAACCGCGGCACCCGGCACACCGTGTTCCTGTCCGGCGGCGTGCCCTGCGTCGACGACGCGGCGTTCGCGTATTTGACGGATCTGACCGAGCCTGCGCCCGGCCTCACATGCGGTTAATTAGCTCCACAATGGCTATGTAACACGGATTTAACGCCGGGTGCTTACGCTCGCGCGTATGGATCGCCAGAAGGAATTCGTGCTGCGGACGCTCGAGGAGCGGGATATCCGCTTCGTACGACTCTGGTTCACCGACGTCCTCGGGTATCTGAAGTCGGTCGCCATCGCTCCCGCCGAGCTGGAGGGCGCCTTCGAGGAGGGCATCGGATTCGACGGGTCGGCCATCGAGGGCTTCGCCCGCGTCTCGGAGGCCGATATGGTCGCCCGGCCCGACCCCTCGACCTTCCAGGTGCTGCCGTGGTCGTCCAGCAAGGGCCACCAGCACTCGGCGCGCATGTTCTGCGATATCGCGATGCCCGACGGCTCGCCGTCGTGGGCCGACCCCCGGCACGTGCTGCGTCGGCAGCTGAACAAGGCCGGTGACCTGGGCTTCAGCTGCTACGTGCATCCGGAGATCGAGTTCTTCCTGGTGAAGTCCGCGCTACAGAACGGCAACCCGGTGCCGGTCGACAACGGCGGCTTCTTCGACCAGGCCGTGCACGACGAGGCGCCGAACTTCCGCCGCCACGCGATCGACGCGCTGGAGTCGATGGGCATCTCGGTGGAGTTCAGCCACCACGAGGGCGCGCCCGGCCAGCAGGAGATCGACCTGCGCTACGCCGACGCGCTGTCGATGGCCGACAACGTGATGACCTTCCGCTACCTCATCAAGGAGGTGGCCATCGACGAGAACGCGCGCGCGACGTTCATGCCGAAACCCTTTGCCGAGCACCCGGGTTCGGCCATGCACACGCATATGAGCCTGTTCGAGGGCGAGCAGAACGCCTTCGCCGACCCGGATGACCCGATCAACCTGTCGGAGACCGCGCGGGCGTTCATCGCGGGCATCCTGGAGCACTCGCACGAGATCAGCGCGGTCACCAACCAGTGGGTGAACTCCTACAAGCGGCTCATCCACGGCGGCGAGGCGCCGACCGCGGCGTCCTGGGGCCGTTCGAATCGCTCCGCGCTGGTTCGGGTTCCGATGTACACGCCCGACAAGCAGTCCTCGCGCCGCGTCGAGATCCGCAGCCCAGATTCGGCGTGCAACCCGTACCTCGCCTTCGCGGTGTTGCTGGCCGCGGGCCTGCGCGGCATCGAGAAGGGGTACACGCTGCCGCCGGAGGCCGAGGACGACGTGTGGTCGCTGACCACCGCCGAACGCCGCGCCATGGGCTTCAAGGAACTGCCGGGCAGCCTGGACGAGGCGCTGAAGGCGATGGAGCGTTCGGAGCTGGTCGCCGAGACCCTCGGCGAGCACGTGTTCGACTTCTTCCTGCGCAACAAGCGCCGCGAGTGGGCGGGCTACCGGGCCCAGATCACCCAGTACGAGCTGCAGGAGTACCTGGATCTGTAAAGGCCCCCGCAGGGCATTGCGGCACGAAGTGAGAACACTTTCTCCACGGCCGGCGCATGCGGGCGTGATGGCCGGGGCCGACCATGTAATTTGAGAGCATGGTACGGCCACCGACTGCCCGTCCCGCGGTCCCCGGCGCCGGTCGGCTGGGACTGCTCGAGCCGACGGCCGCCGATTCCCTGCGAGAATTGGCCTGGGACAACGTCGATAGCATTCCGTTGCTCTGGGCGCTGTCGCGCGCACCCGATGCCGACCTCGCTCTGTTGACCCTCACACGCCTGCGGGAGCGGCTCGGGCCGGGCTGGGCGGAGCTCGACGCGGCGCTGCGCACCGAAATCTCGTTGCGCGGCAGACTGTTCGCGCTGATCGGTTCCTCCAGCGCCTTCGCCGATCACCTGGTTGCCGAGCCGGACACCTGGCGGTTGCTGCGCCGGGCGGACCTGCCCGAGCGGGACGAGCTGATCGCCGACCTGCTCGGCGTGGTGCAGGCCGTGCCCGAGGACGGGCCGAACGCCGGGCCCCTGTTGTATCGCGCGAAGGTTGCCGGGCCGGAGGTTATCGCGTTGCTGCGCAAGCGGTATCGCGACGAGCTGATGCAGTTGGCGGCCTACGACCTCGCCGCGACCGTGGAGGACGAGCCGGTCCTGCCGTACCAGCAGGTCGGCCGCCATCTCACCGATCTGGCGGATGCGGCGCTGACCGCCGCGCTGGCGGTGGCGGTGGCGCGAGTGTGCCCGGATCAGCCGGTGCCGGTGCGGTTGGCCGTGCTCGCCATGGGCAAATGCGGTGCGCGCGAACTGAATTACGTGTCCGACGTGGACGTGGTGTTCGTCGCCGAACCCGCCGACACCACCGCCACCCGGTTGGCCGCCGAGCTGATGACCGTCGCGGGCAGCGCGTTCTTCGAGGTGGACGCGGCGCTGCGGCCCGAGGGTAAGGCGGGTGCGCTGGTGCGCACTCTGGAATCCCATGTGGCGTACTACAAGCGGTGGGCCAAGACGTGGGAGTTCCAGGCCCTGCTGAAGAATCGGCCCGCCACCGGAGATCTCGCGCTGGGCGAGGAATACCGCGACGCGCTGATGCCCATGGTCTGGAATGCCTCGGAGCGGCCTGATTTCGTCGCCGAGGTGCAGACCATGCGCCGCCGCGTGGAGGATCTGGTGCCCGCGGACCTGCGCGAGCGCGAACTGAAACTCGGCCACGGCAGCCTGCGCGACGTCGAATTCGCCGTGCAGCTGCTGCAATTGGTGCACGGCAAGGCCGATGAGTCGCTGCACGTGCAGGGCACGGTGGAGGCGCTGACGGCGCTGGCCGCGGGCGGCTACGTGGGCCGCGACGACGCCGCGAATCTCACCGCCTCCTACGAATTCCTGCGCCTGCTCGAGCACCGGCTGCAACTGCAGCGGCTCAAGCGCACCCACACCCTGCCCGCCGCCGACGACGACGAGGGCATGCGCTGGCTGGCGCGCGCGGCCCATATGCGCCCCGACGGCCGCCAGGACGCGGTCGGTGTCCTGCGGAGCGAGATCAAGCGCAATGCCATGCGGGTGCGGCGGCTGCACGCCAAGCTGTTCTACCGCCCCTTGCTGGAATCGGTGGCCCGCCTGGACGCCGCCGCGCTACGGCTGAGCCCGACGGCGGCCGTGCGGCTGCTCGCCGCGCTCGGCTACGCCGCCCCCGAGAACGCCCTCGGGCACCTCAAGGCGCTCACCGGCGAGGTGGGCCGCAAGGGCCGCATCCAGGCGCTGCTGCTGCCGACCCTGCTGGAATGGCTGGGCGACACCCCCAATCCGGACCAGGGCCTGCTCGCGTACCGCCGGGTGTCGGAGGGGCTCGAGAACCAGATCTGGTTCCTGCGCGAACTGCGCGACGAGGGCGCCATCGCGGAGCGGCTGATGATCGTGCTCGGCTCCTCGGCCTATCTGCCCGACCTGCTGATCAACGCGCCGGAGACGATCCGGATGTTCGCCGATGGGCCCCACGGCCCGCTGTTGCTGTCGCCCAAGCTCTACGACGTCCGCAACGGCATCCTCGCCGGGGCCGCCCGCTACGAGGACCCCAAGCGCGCGATCACGACCGCCCGGTCGCTGCGCCGCCACGAACTGGCCCGCGTCGCCTCCGCCGACGTGCTCGGCATGCTCGACGTGCCGCGCGTGTGCCGGGCGCTGTCGTCGGTGTGGGTGGCGGTGCTCGAGGCCGCGCTGCTGGCGGTGATCCGGGCGAGCGAGGCCGAACTGGGCGGGCCCGCGCCCGCCGATATGGCGGTGATCGGCATGGGCAGGCTCGGCGGGAAGGAGCTGGGCTACGGCTCCGACGCCGATGTGCTGTTCGTCTGCGACCCCCGGCCCGGCGCGGACGAGACGACGGCGGTCAAGTGGGCGATCGGCATCGCCGAGAAGGTGCAGCGCCTGCTGGGCGCGCCCAGCACCGACCCGCCGCTGCAGGTCGACGCGGGCCTGCGCCCGGAGGGCCGCAACGGTGCTCTGGTGCGCACGCTCGCTGCGTATCAGGCCTACTACCAGCAGTGGGCCCAGCCGTGGGAGGTGCAGGCGCTGCTGCGCGCGCACCAGGTCGCGGGCGAACAGGAACTGGGCCTGCGGTTCCTGCACATGATCGACAAGGTGCGCTACCCCGAGGGCGGCGTCTCCGCCGACGCGGTGCGTGAGATCCGCCGCATCAAGGCCCGGGTCGACTCCGAGCGGCTGCCCCGCGGCGCCAACCCGGCGACCCACACCAAGCTGGGGCGCGGCGGGCTGGCCGATATCGAATGGACCGTCCAGCTGCTGCAGTTGCGGCACGCGCACGAGGTGCCCTCGCTGCACAACACGTCCACGCTGGAGTCCCTCGATGCCATCGAGCGGGCGGAGCTGCTGGACGCCGAGGATGTGGAATTGCTGCGGGACGCGTGGTTGACCGCCACCCGCGCGCGCAACGCCCTGGTGCTGGTCCGCGGTAAACCTGTCGACCAGCTTCCAGGACCGGGGCAGCTGCTGTCCGCGGTGGCCCGGGTCGCGGGCTGGCCGAACGACGACGGCAGCGAGTTCCTCGACCACTACATGCGGGTGACGCGACGGGCGAAAACCGTGGTCGAACGAGTCTTCGGGGGGTAGCCCCGCATCCAGCACCTCTCCACCGCGCTGGCCGGGCGGATGGCCCCTGGATGTGAGGACGTCGCACCCCGTACGTACTCATGCACCCTGTGCACGTGCTGCAGCGGGTGCGCGGATCGACGCGGGGTGCGTGGGTCGGTCAGGTGGGCGTACCTTTCCGCGCAGGCTCGCGCACCAGCCCGCTGGCCGATGGGGTGTGAGCACCGTCGCACTCCGTGCATGCTCACGCACCCTCCGCATGTGCTGGAGGGGGTGCGTGAATCAATGAGGGGTGCGGGAATTGTGGTGTGGCGCAATGCATAAACCCGTTGCGGGAACAGGGGTGGGGGAGTATCGGTTGAACTCCGTGCGCGCCCGTTTGCGGATTCATCCTATGATTTAGGGGATGGGTCCGCAGGGTCGGTGGGTTCGATGTCGGTCGGGCGGGTCGTGAGGTGTGCGGATTTCGGTGGGATACTTCCGACCGGAGGGTTTGTTCTGGATAGTCGTGGTGGGACGGGACCATCGGGAGGATGAGGATGGCGAGGGTTTTCGTGGGCGGTCGGCGGGCTCACCTGCGTGGATGCCGGGGTTTGTGACGTGGCCGAGCTGAACTCCGCTGTCACCGGGTACCGCAGGACGTACCGGGACGCGGCCGTCTCGCCCGCCCGCGCGGTCCGGGTCCCACTGATCGTGGTGCTGCTGCTGGTCGGCGTGGTGCTGGTGTACGCCGCCGACCGGGCCTCGCGGGTCGGGGTCGACCACAGCTGGTTCGTCGCGGTGTCGCTGGCGGGGCTGTTCGTGGCCCGCGGGCTGCATCTGCGGCGGCCGATCACGCTGCCGCATTTCGCGTGGGCGCTGCTGGTGCTCGGCATCTCGAATATCGCCTACCACAACGGGCATTCGGCCATCGGGTTCGTGAGCCTGGCCGCGACGGGATTCATCCTGATGCTGCCGGTCTCCTCGTGCCCGCAGCCGGAACAGCAGTACCGGGTGGCCGCGCTTGTCGACCGGACCGCCGGCGACCCGCTGGCGCCCTTCGCCCTGCACTCGGCGAAAACCTACTTCTTCAACGCGAATTCGACGGCCGCCCTCGGCTATCGGACCCGCTTCGGCATCGCGGTGGTGGCCGGTGATCCGGTCGGCAACCGCGCCGACTTCGCCACCCTGATCCGGGAGTTCTCCGACTTCGCGATGAACCACGGCTGGCGTGTCGCGGTGCTCGGCGCCAGCCCGGACCTGACCGAGCTGTGGCGCGGCTGCGCCGCGGAACATCATGGGCTGCGGGCGATTCCGATCGGCCGGGACGTGGTCATCGACGTCGCCCGGTTCGACATGGTGGGCCGCAAGTACCGCAATCTGCGCCAGGGTGTCAGCCGCACCCGCAACTTCGGGGTGACCACCGAGATCGTCAGGGAGACCGAGCTGGACCCGCGGCTGCGCGGCGCCCTGTTCGACATCGTCGACGAGTGGGGCAAGGGCCGTCAGACGCGCGGGTTCTCGATGATCCTCGACCACCTCCTCGACGGCCGCCACCCCGGCATGCTCGTGGTCATCGCGCGCGACGCGGACGGACGGGTGGTCGGCTTCCAGCGCTACGGCGAATCGAACCATGGCGCCGAGCTGAGCCTGGACGTCCCGTGGCGCCGCAAAGAGGCGCCCAACGGCCTGGACGAGCGCATGATCGTGGATCTGGTCGAATACGGCAAAGACAAAGGCGTGCAGCGTATCTCGCTGGCGTTCGCGGCATTCCCGGAGCTGTTCGCCGACAAGCAGCGGACCCGTTCGCTACAGGCGATCTACCTGGCCGCCCGCACCCTCGACCCACTGATCCGCCTGGAGTCGCTGTACCGGTTCCTGCGCAAGTTCAACTCCTTCGGCGACCAGCGCTTCGTCCTGATCCGCTGGCGCGAGATCGTCTTCACCGCCGCGGCCTTGCTCACCCTGGAATTCGTCCCCCACCGCCCTCGGTCGGAGTAGTCGAGGCCGGCCCCGGGAATGAGCCCGAAGAGGTTCGCGCGCTGATTGCCGTCTATCCCTGTGCCGCCTCGCGAGCCGGATCCGGCATCGCGTCTCCGAGTTGCGGCCGACGGTGAAATCCTGTCACGTGGCAGGGATTACACCGGAGGAAGGAACAGGATGGGCATCCGCTACCAGGTCGTCATCGATTCACCGGACCCGAACGAACTGGCCCGGTTCTGGGCGCAGGCGCTCGGCTATGTGATCGAGAACCACACGCCGCTGCTGCGCCGGATGGTCGACTCGGGAGAGATCGCCGCCGACCGCGTGGTGCGCGCCGGGGACCGACTGTACTGGCTGGACTTCTCCGCCATCCGCGCACCGGAGGCGGCGGTCGACGAGACGACCGGCATCGCGCAGGGCGACCGCATCGTGTTCCAGTTCGTGCCCGAACCCAAGACGGTCAAGAATCGGCTGCACCTGGATGTCGAGGTCGGTCCCGAACGCCGGGCGACCGAGGTGATCCGGCTCGAGACCCTGGGCGCGACCCGGCTCTACGACGGCGACCTCGGCGGCGAGTGGACCACCATGGCCGACCCGCACGGCAACGAGTTCTGCGTGCAATAGCGGCCTTGACTTCCGGCATTCCGGACCGGAGAGTACGCAGGTGCTCGATGACACCGATGTCTCCCGGACCACCCTGCGCAAGGTCGGACTGCGCCTGGTGCCGTACCTCGGACTGCTGTATTTCGTGAACTATCTGGACCGGGTGAACATCGGTTTCGCCGGGCCGAGCGGCATGAAGGCCGAACTCGGGATGTCGGAGACGGTGTTCGGGTTCGCCTCCGGCATCTTCTTCCTCGGCTATCTGGTGCTGGAGGTGCCGAGCAACCTGGCGCTGCACCGCTTCGGCGCGCGGCGGTGGATCGCCCGGATCATGCTCAGCTGGGGTGTGATAGCCACGGCGATGGCCTTCGTGCCCAATCCGACGGTGCTGGTCATCCTGCGATTCGTGCTCGGCGTCGCCGAGGCGGGATTCTTTCCGGGGATCCTGCTGTATCTGACCTACTGGTTCCCGCAGCGGTACCGGGCGCGGGTGGTGGCGCTGTTCATGACCGCGGTCCCGATCTCCACCGCGCTGGGCTCCACCCTGTCGAGCCTGATCATCCAGTACGGCGACGGGGTGTTCGGGTTGTCCGGCTGGCGGTTCATGTTCCTGGTGGAGGGGCTGCCCGCGCTGTTGCTGGCGGTGCTGACCTGGTTTTATCTGACCGACCGGCCCGAGCGCGCGGGCTGGCTGGCACCGGCCGAACGCGAATGGCTGGCCGCCGAGTTGACGCGCGAACAGGAGGAACTGGCCCAGGCCGAGCACTGGACGGTCCGCAAGGCGCTGACCCACCCGCGCATTCTCGGTCTCGCCGCCATCTACGGCGGCATCGCCTACGGGCTGTACGCGCTCGGCTTCTTCCTGCCGACGATCGTCGCGGGATTCCAGGAGCAGTACGGGGCGAGCTACTCGGTGGTGCAGCGCGGGCTGATCACCGCGGTGCCGTATGTGATCGGTGCCGTGGCGATGGTGTGGTGGGGCCGCCACGGCGACCGGACGGGGGAGCGGCGCTGGCATGTGGCGCTGCCCGCGATCCTCGGCGGCCTGGCGATCCCCGTCGCGCTGTATCTGGGCAACCCGTTCGCGGCGATGACCGCGGTCACGGTGTGCGCGGTCGGGGTGATGGCCGCGCTGCCCACGTTCTGGGCACTGCCCAGCACGTTCCTGTCCGGCGCGGCGGCGGCCGGTGGCATCGCGCTGATCAACTCCCTCGGCAATGTCAGCGGGTTCGCCGCGCCCTACATCACGGGCTGGCTGAAGGATCTGACCGGCACGCAGCGCGCGGGACTGTGGGTCGTCGGCGTGTATATGGTGATAGCGGGACTGGCCACGCTGGCCCTGCGGACGCGAAATGTTTCGCGTCGCGATGTCCGAGAATAGGAGGCGGCTCCGACGTCGCTGGTGAATCGGCCTGGACGCCCGAGGGTTTCGCGAAGATGGCGGAGTTCACGACGGTGGCATGGCATTCGTCATCGACGGGCCGTATGCCGAAACGCAGGAGGTGCTGGCGGGCTTCTGGTGGGTCGAGTGCGAGAGCTTCGACCGTGCCACCGAGATCGCGGCGTGCTGGCAGGGGTGCCCAGCGCCTCCGGTCGCCTACACCGACATCAGGCCGATCATGGAGTCCGCGGACGAGACGGGAAGTCCCGCAGCGAAACCGGCGACCTGCTGCGCCGCCGAGATCGCCCGCGCGTTCCCGGTGTCCGAGGCGACCACGACCCGGCGCATCACTCGCGCCAAGCAGATCACCCTGCTCTACGAACGCCTGCTCGCCCTCGGCGACCACACGATCTCGCCACATTCGTTGCGCTGGTGCGGGTGTTTGCGATTACGATGTGTGCGCTCGGAGACGGGGGGCCGCTGTCGCGGATTCCGGATCGTCGTGGGATCCGGGTCGGTGATATCGGAATTCGGGGAGGCGAGACAACTTGGTACGACACATACGGCCGCGGCGGGCGCTGGCCGCGCTGCTGGTGCTCGGCGCGGCACTGGCCGGATGCGGTGACGAGCCGAAAGGCTCCGCGGTGCAACAGGTCGCCGCCGAGGCGGACAATCCGTGGGCGGTGGCGGGTGCGGCCCAGAGCGGCGGGCCCAGCGGGCCGCGCGCGGGCGCGCCGGACGCTCCGCTGCACGCGGAGAACGGCGACGGCGGCGAGATGGACCGGCTGGCCCTCAATACACTGTCGGATCTGCAGGAATACTGGGCCGCCGAATATCCCGAGTTCTTCAAGGGCGACTTCAAACCGGTGGACCGGTTCATCTCCTGGGATGCGCGCGCGCCCAAGGAGCAGGCTGTCACCTTCTGCAAGTCCTCCACCCACAAAATGGTGAACGCCGCCTACTGCAAACTGGACAAGACCATCGGCTGGGACCGCGGCAAACTGCTGCCGCTGATCGCGGACAAGTACGGGAAGATGGCCGTGGTGATGGTGCTCGCTCACGAGTACGGCCACGCGCTGCAGGACCAGGCCCGGCTGAACGGCTTCCTCACCCCGGGCATCGTCCTGGAACAGCAGGCCGACTGCTTCGCCGGAGTGTTCCTTCGGCAAGTGGCCGAGGGCAATTCGGCGCATTTCACCCTCAACACCACCGACGGGATGAACGGTGTGCTGGGCGCGGCCGTCGCGGTCCGCGATCACGATCCGGACAACCCGCGCAATGTGCACGGATCGGCGTTCGAGCGGGTGACGGCCGTGCAGATCGGCTGGCAGGACGGCACCGAGGGCTGTAAGAACATCAATCGCAAGGAGATCAAGCAGCGGCGCGGCGAGCTGCCGACCACCTTCGAAGAGGGTGACAGGGAGAACCAGCTGCCGGTCGACAACGCGTCGCTGGACCTGGTCGCCCAGGCGCTGGGCCGGATCTATCCGGTGCGGCAGGCGCCGCAGATCGACTACTCGGGCGTCGTGCGGAACTGCCCGAAAGGCACTGCGGCGGAACCGGTGTCGTACTGTCCGGCGACCAACAAGATCGGCGCGAATGTGCCGGGACTGGCCGAGCGGGCCGGGGATCTGCCGGGCGCCGACGAGCCCTTGTCGGCGATGGTGGAGGGCAACTACAACGCATTCCTCGTGTTCATCTCCCGCTACGCGCTGGCGGTGCAGCAGGACCGGAATCTGCCGCTGTCCGGCGCGGAGAGCGCGGGCCTGCGCACCGCGTGCCTGTCGGGTGTGATCACTACCAGGCTCAGCGATCCCGCCAGCGACCCGCGGCTGACCGCGGGCGATCTGGACGCGGCCGTGTCCGGCCTGCTCGCCGACGGCGCGGCGGCCGGTGATGTCGACGGCAAGGTCGTGGCCAGCGGTTATCAGCGGCTGGACGCGTTCCGATCCGGCGTGCTCGACGGCGAGGGCGCCTGCCTGGCGAACTACAAGTAGGCGGCGATCCACGCGGACGCCATCTCCGATTAACCCGGGGCGGCCAGGATGGGCTGGTGATCGCAACCGGGCCGGGGGCGGCCGGTGGTGCGCTGGCGCTGCTGGCCGCCCTGCTGTTCGCGGTGTCGGCGGCGTTGCAACAGGGCAGTGCTCGCAGCGCCGCGCTGGCGGCGGGCGGCGACGCGGGGGTGCTCGCGGTGGCCGGGATCGCCCGGACGCTGCTGACGAATCGTCGCTGGCTGATCGGGCAGGCGTGCAGCGTCGCCGGATTCCTGTGTCACGCTGCGGCGCTGCGCGTCGGGGCGATCTCGATGGTGCAGGCGCTGCTGGTGACCCAGTTGCTGTTCGCGCTGCCGTTCGCGGCCGGGCGGCGCCGATCGCGACTGCCGCGGCGGGACTGGGTGGGGACCGCGTCGGTGTGCGGTGGGCTGGTTCTGCTTGTGGCGCCGGGTGTTCCGCACGGTGAGGTCCGCGTGGAGCGGCTTCCCGTCGCGGCCTGCATCGCGCTGGTCGCGGTGACGGCACTGCTGGCCGTGGGGCGTCTCGTGCGGCCGCCGCAACTGCGTTCTGCGTGCACCGCGATGGCGGCGGGCTGGTGTTTCGCGACGACCGCGGTGCTGGTCACGGTCGCGACATCGGCGCTGCCGCAGCTGAGTTGGGCGTGGCTCGGGGTGCCGGTGTCCACCGTGGTGGGTGGGATCCTGACGCAGGAGGCGTTCGCCCGTGGCTCGCTGCCCACCGCCCTGACCACCATGACCATCACCGACCCGGTCTTGAGCTACGCGGCGGGCCTGACCCTGTTCGCCGCTACCACGTACCCGCCCGTCGTCCCGCTCGTCGCCGCGGCGGCCTCGGTGATCGGAGGCGTTGCGCTGCTCGCCAATTCGCCCACCCTGCGCGACGAACTCCCGGCGCCGGAACCGGTCCTGTCCACCTCCCACCGGTAGACACCCATCGTCAGAACCCGGCTCACCAGCCATGACCAGCGCCCCGCCCACGAGGGCGTGGCGCTGCACGACCTTCCACATCGGCTCGGTCCCCAGCCGGAAGGGCCGAACGTCTGCGCCCCATCTCGTTTGCGGATGGCACCCCTGTCATCCCGGCGGTGACAGCTCCCGTCGTCCCCGGTGTGCTGCTCGTGTCGTCCCCGGCGTGCCGCTCTTGTCGTCTCGGTGTGCCGCCCCCGTCATCCCGGCGTGCTCTTGGCCGGGATCTCCTCAGCCGCAGTGAGATTCCGGCCAAACGCGTGCAGAAATTAAGGGAGGGTTGTCCGACGTTGGTGGATACCGCAATGGAGGCCCGGAACCGGCGCGCCTAGTGGGTGCCGGGCTGGTGTGCCGTGGGCGCTCTGTGCCGTGCGCAGCCCCGCTTGGAATGCCTGGTGGCGGAGCATTTTGGTGGGTCGTGTGTGACCAGCGGTCCAGCCATGGGATGGATGCGAGAACGCGGCGTTCTATGCCGTGCGCAGTCCCGGTTCGAAATCCGCGTAGAGGCAGAGCATTCCGGTCACCGTGCGCGACCAGGGGAAGCGTTCGGCGCTGGCGCGGGCGGCGCGGCCGCGGTGTTCGGCGGGGACGGACAGCAGTTTGCGGGTCGCCGCGGCGATACCTTGTGGGGTTCCGTCGCAATCGATTCCGGAGCCGGGCGGCCCGAGGAGTTCGCGGGCCGCGCCGTCACGCGGGACGATCACGGGAGTGCCGCAGGCGAGGGATTCGAGGACGGCGAGGCCGAAAGTCTCTGCGGGGGAGGGGCACAGCGCGATGTCGGCGGTGGCGATCATGGCCGCCACGACCTCGCGGTCGGAGATGTGTCCGGCGAACCGGACCGGGAGACCGCGGGACAGCACCTGCAGATCATCGCCGAGGGGGCCGTCGCCCGCGACGGTGAGTTCGGCGTCCATGCCGTTGTGGCGCAGCAGGCGCAACGCCTCGATCGCGCGTTCGGGGTGCTTCTCCCGGGACAACCGGCTCACCAGGATCAGGCGCAGCGGCCCGGAATGCCCTGCGGGACTTTTATTCTCGTCAGGCCGGAAGACACCCAGATCGACGCCCAGCGGGATGCGGTGCACATTGCGCGCACCGATGCGGGTGAATTCCGCGCGGGCGAAATCGGAGGTGACGACGATGTGTTCGACCCGGTTGGCCAGCCGCCGGTTGGCCAGGTCGGCGGCGGTGGCGAGCGGAAAGCCCGGGGGTACGCGCGTCCGCAGGATGGCGTCGATGCGTTCGTGGGAGAACAGCACCAGCGGCACACCCGCGCGCCGGGCCCACGGCGCCAGCCAGCGCATACTGAGTTTGTCGCTGCACTCCAGCACGTCCGGCCGCAGGCGTTCGAGCAGCGGACGGGTGCGCCGGGCGGTGAGCACGTGATATCCGGCCGTGCCGAAACGCGGCCCCCGCACCGTGATTCGGCGCCCGGCGGGAGTGAACTCGTCCGCATCGGCCAGCCCCGGCACCACCAGCACTCGGTCGTGCCCGGCGCCCCGATACCCCCGCCCGATCTCATCGACACAGGTCCGCAGCCCACCCGAGGCAGGCGTATAGAAATTGGCCAACTGCACTATCCGCATCAGCCGCCAACCATCCCGCCCCGCCCCACCACCGACAGCCCCCGAACCCGTCCTTGATCGCCCCGTCCCTGCCCGCGTCCTTCGGCACGCACCGGAGCGGCCGCGCATTCCCCCTCGGCACCAAGCCACGAGCCCTGGCAACCACCACGATCGACCAGCTCGGATACGCCCATCGCTACATCCCCCTTCATAACCCCGGCGCTTTGCCCCCTCCTATTCCCGGCGTGCTTTTGGCCGGGATCCACCCGTCGATCAGGGGTGGGGTGCCGGGTTGTGGTCATCGGATCACCTCGGCGTAGGTGGTGGCGCGGGCACCGGCGGACAGTGCGAGGTCGATGGCGCGGAGGGCGGCATCTCGCAGGCCTAGGCGGCGCAGGTCGTCGGGATGCAGTGCGATACGGACGAATCCACCACGTTCGGCCGTCCGGCGGGCCTGTACCTGGAGCAGCCGCGTGGCCAGGCGCTCGCCCAGGCCGCCGGGACGTTGCGACAGCGCGAACCCGCGCACGCGGCGTCCGGAACGCAGGTCGCGCACGCCGAAATGGTCTGTGGTGTGCGAGAATCCGGTCCGGATCAGCGCGCGTTCGGCGGCGGGTGAGGTGAGCCAGCCGGGCGGGGTGAAGCCGGTGGTGGACAACCCCTGCTCGTCCATCACCGCGACGGCCCGCCGCAGCCGTTCCTCGGCGTCCGCGGAATCGAGGGTGGCGAATTCGGCCGCGCCCCGCGCGACCAGCCGGGCCACCGCCCTGCGTTTCAGCGCGCCCGCACGGGTCGCGCGATGGTCCCAGCCGTGCACCATGATCTCGTCGCCATGCTCGCGGCGCCCCCGCAGGAATGCCGCGAACTCGGGCGCCTCGGACAGGCTGCCGCCGCGCCACGGGCCGGGAATCACGAGCAACGAGACGGGAATACCGAGCGCATCGGCGTCGGCACACCAGCGTTCGGTCTCGCCGGCGGTCGCCGGAGCCACGTCATGGACACTTACCACCAGGCGTGCGGACACGCGCGCACGGTAACAGCCCACGGTTGCCGCTGGTTGAACAGTTTTCGTCGCATTGCGGGCCGGTTCGGGAGCGGTCGGCGGCGAATTACGCCGGGGTGCCGACGCCGAGCGAGCGCTCCGCGGTCTCGAGCACCTTCCCGAAGACGTAGGAGATGATCGGCCCGGCCAGCACCCGCGTGACGAGGCCCCCGACCAGCGGCACCGGCACCTCCGCGGTGGTCGTCCAGACGACCCGCGTTCCGCCGGGCACCTCGGCGAAGACGAGCCTCCCGCCGTCGTGCCGGGCGGGCGGGATGCTGCGCTCGACGTAGTAGTCGAAGCTGTGCGGCGGGTTGTAGGCGGTGATGCGCTCGCGGAACCAGCCGATGACCCAGGTGAGATCCCGGACCGCGGCACGTCCGTAGGGGGCGTCCGCGCCGGGCCGCACCAGCCGCCGACGCAGGACGACCGATGAGTGGGTGTAGTTGTCCGCGTTGGACAACCATTCGAAGACGTCCTCGATCGGCGCCGCGATGGTGCGTTCTACGGTAATGGTTCCATGTGCGACCTTCCCCGGGGTTGCGGTGCTACTACACATCATAGTAGAAGCCGGGGGTGCTATCCCGTAAGCCTTTCGGCCGCGGCCCACGGTTGCCGTCCGGAAGCGCTATGGGGCGAGGTGCTTGTCGAGCCAGTCGACCAGGTCGTCGAGCACGGTCTCCTGTTCCGGCTCGTTGAAGATCTCGTGGTAGAGACCCGGATACCGTTCGACGGTAAGGTCTTTCGCGCCCGCGCGCTGCTCGATCAGGTCCGCGCTCGAGGGCGCCGCGATGGCGTCGGCGCCGCCGTGCAGCACGAGTGTCGGGACGGTGAGCCGGGGCAGGCGCCGGACGACCGTTTCGGTCGCCCGCAAGATCTCGGCACCGGTGCGGGCGGGCAACTTGCCGCGGAACACCAGCGGATCGGCGTCATAGGCGCGCACCACCTCCGGATCGCGGCTGATCAGCGATGAATCCAATTGCAGCACACCCAGTTTCGGAGTCCAGCGGCTCAATACCGGTGCGAGCAGCCGCTGTACCGAGTTGCCTGCCTCGATCACCAGCGGCGGGGCCGATACCGCGATTCCCGCCACGTCCAGCGGCGCCCGGGTGGCGAGGTAGAGGGTGATCAGACTGCCCATGCTGTGCCCGACGACGAACCGGGGGAGGCCCGGATGCCGTTCGGTCGCGATCTCGAGCATCCGGGCGACATTGTCGGCCGCCCCCTCGATGGAGTCGATATTCGCCTGCCCTCCGTCCGACTGTCCGTGCCCGATGTGATCGAGCGCGTACACCCCGAACCCCCCGCGCGCCAGCCGCTCCCCGACATGCCCATACCGCCCGGAGTGCTCGGCCACCCCATGCACGAGCACCATAACCCCCCGCACCTCTCGCTCAGGCCCCCAAGCCCGCCAGAAGATCTCCCCACCCCGCCCACCGAACCGCCCACCCGCATTCCCAGTCATCACACCTCTCCCTCCACCAATCCACCGGACTCCGCCATTCTCCGGCACGACCCCCGCGTCACCAACCTGCCCACGACGTCGGAGCCGGGCATCATCTCCGCTCACACCATTCGGGGTTGCCGCATTTGGCCTGTGCGCGGAGGGGTTAGGGGGTGGTTAGGTGGGTTAGGAGGTGGGTGTTGAAGGTGATGAGGCGGGCGTAGTTGGTGCGGGAGAGGCGTTCGTCGGTGCCGTGGATGCGGTCGAGGTCGGATTTGGTGAGGATTATGGGGGCGAAGTTGCAGCGGGTGGTGGCGAGGTTGTCGTAGTAGCGGGAGTCGGTGGCCCCGGGGACCAGGCCGGTGCTGATCACCGCCTCGGGTACGACGGCGCGGGCGATGTCGGCGAGGACGTCGAAGTCCGGGCCCGGTCCGGTGACGTCGGAGGGCTCCGAGGCGAGTCCGACGAGTTCGATCGCTACCCCGTCGTCGCGCACGACCCGCCGGGAGTGCTCGAGCACCCCGGCCACCGAATCACCGGGCAGGATGCGGAAATTCACCAGGGCCTCGGCCGACTGCGGCAGCACGTTGGCCTTCACACCGCCGCGGATGACCGTGGGCGCGGTGGTGGTGCGCACCAGCGCCTCGGTCTGCGGCTGCGTGGCCATCACCCGCGCCACCGCGCCACCCGACCTGGGCAGCAAACCCACTGCGGCGCGGCGGAATCCGGACATGGCGGGCCGGGTCCGGGTGAGCATGTCCGCGATCGCGGGCGTCATGCGCAGCGGCATCGGATTGTCCTGCAGCCGCGCCACCGCCCGCGCGATTCGCCCGACCGCGGTCTGCCGCCCCGGCATCGACGAATGCCCGCCGACGTCGGTCACCGCCAGACGCACCGTGGCCCAGCCCTTCTCGCCGAGCATCAGGAAGGCGACGGGCCGCCGCACCCCCGGGGCGATGCCGGTGGTGACCACGCCGCCCTCGTCGACCAGCAGGTCCGCGCGAATGTCGAGCGAGCGCAGGTACTCGGCCATCCGGGCGGCGCCCGTGGTGCCGAATACCTCCTCGTCGTGCCCGAAGGCGAGAAATATGGTGCGGCGCGGCCGTTTTCCCGCCGCCAGCGCCGCCTCGACGGACTCCAGGATCGCCATCACGCGGCTCTTGTCGTCGATCGCCCCACGGCCCCAGACGAATTCGTCGTCGACCACCCCGGCGAACGGCGGATGCGTCCAGCGCGCTTCGTCGTCGACAGGCACGACGTCCATGTGCGCCAACAGGATCGCCGCCGTGCCCGGCTCGGCGCCCGCCCAGCGATAGAGCCGACTGTGACCGAACCGCCGCAGTTCCAGCTCGGCGTGGACCAGCGGGTAACAATGTTCGAGATGGGCGGCCAGCTGCTCGAACGCGGCGTCGGCCGTGGCGGCGCCGGTATCGGCGGAGACGGTGGCGCAGCGCAGTGCCTGCGCCAGTCGCTCGGCGGTGTCGTCGTCCACGCCGGACGCCGAATGCGTACTGCTCGTCATCGATCACCGCCGCGGTCGGGGAAGGGGTCGGTCACCGTAGCATTCTTCAACACGCCGAGGCGCGTAGCGGGGAACTACGCCGTACCGGGACCGGCCGGTCGCGGCTCAGAGCGGCCGCAGGTCGATCATCTTGCGCAGCCGGGCCCGGTCGCGCTCGAGACGGCGGGCCTCGTAGGCGATGGGGAAGTAGCGGACCCGCTCGGGCAGGAGCGGGAGAGTGCGGCCGATCACCCAGCCCAGCGCGCGCAGCTTGCGCTCGTCGGCGGCGGTCCAGGTCAGGCCGAGCTTGCGGCGGGCCACCTCGGGCGTGGTGCCGACGGTGAAGAAGTACTGCATCCGGCTGACCGGCGTGGCCGCCACGTTCCACGCCGGAGCCAAGGCCCGCGGCACGAAGGTCGGGCGCGCGATCTTGCGGCTCACCCGCAGATAGTCCTCGGCGACAGTGGTTGCCACCAAATGGTTCTCGACGGTGTCGGTGAAGAACTTCTCCCATTCGGCGTAGGTCGGCGGAATCTCCTTGGGCGGCACCGAGAAGTTGCGCATCAGCTGCACCACCTCGCGGTAGTACTGCTCCTTGTCCGCGTCGGTCAGGGGCTTGCGGGTGAAGTGGCGATTGCCCTCGGTATAGGCGTAGATGGCGGTGTGCAGCACCCAGGCCCACGGTCCCGACGACAGCGCCTTGTGCTGAACTCCGTGGGCGTCGACGGTATTCAGGGTCGCGTGCATCTTGCGCAGCCGGTCCGCCTCGGCCAGCGCCTCCTCGCCGCCGTAGATCCACATCATCACCGAGGCGACGCTGCGCAGCGCCCGGCCCATGGGGTCGGTGCGGAAGGTCGAGTGCTCGTCCACCACCGCGGCGATCGTCGGCTCCATGGTCTGCAGCAGGAAGGCCGAGCCCGCGGTGAGCGAGAACGTGATCAGCCCGGTCTCGTCCCACATGATGTTGCCCGGTCCGAAGGGCTGCCGGGGCGGGAGGTCCCGGGTGTTCCTATCGATATGTGCGACCGACGCGGTCATGGTGATCTCCTTCGACCACTAGATAAGATGAGAGGCTTACTAGCGAATCATCTCACTCTCTCGGGGGGTCGGCAACCGCCGAGGTGATTGAACGGAAATTCGACGGGCATACCGGCGGTATGGGTGGAAGAATGAGCCTTCCCCCCGAGGGCGGAGAAGGGAGCGTGATGGGCATCCGAACCCACTTCCACCACACCGAACACCGCGCATTCCTGCCGGTGCTGCGGGATTATGCGCGCCGGTCACTGCGGTTCGGCCGTACGTCGCCCGAACGCGCGCATCGCGCAGTGCCCGACCGTCGGCCCGCGGTGTTCTCCGCGTCTCTAGGCTGCCACCCACATCTCTGAGCACGGCGGCATTGCTTACGCCGCAGCCTGTTTCGCGCGGCTGCCAGCGGTGATTCGCTGAGACCCGCGCCGCCGCAACCTGTCCTGCCCGGTCGCTAGGTGTGGTCCACCGAAACCTGGGACGCCCCGGTAGATATCGGACCCAGGGCGCGCCGGGCCAGGGTCAGCCATCTGGACCGCACCGCCTGCGCGGCATTGTCGGCCGGAGCGGTGGCCAGCAGCAATACCACGTCATCGACCGTGACGTCCGGATACAGGGCGTGCTCTCGGTGGGCCGCGGCGACCAAGCCGCGCACCGCCTCGGCCGCGCCGTCTCGGAGCCGCCGCAAAGAGTCGTCGGCGAGCCCGGTGACGGCATGCCGCAGTAGCCGCTCTTCCCGCAGTTCCACGGTCACCTGGCGGAGCAGGCCGACGATCTCGTCCAACGCGGCGGATTCGCGCGCGCGGACGCGGGCAGCCGAGGCATCCAGCGAGGCGGTGATCCGCGCCTCCAACTCGGCGACGATCGCCTCGATCAGATCCTTCTTCGTCGGGAAATGCCGGTACAGGGTGCCGACGGCCACGCCCGCGGCGGCGGCGATCTCATCCATCCCGACCTCCGGCCCGCGGGCGATGACCAGGTCGCGCGCGGCGCGCAGGATCGCCTCCCGATTGCGCTGCGCATCGGCTCGGCGTGGGGTAGCCATGGCTTGACATTACATGAACCAGTCGTTCACCTTAAATATGAACGGATGGTTCATGTTAGGAGCGAACGATGAGCAAATGGACTGCGGCGGATGTGCCGGATCAGCGCGGCCGGGTGGCCGTCGTCACGGGCGCCAATACGGGCATCGGCTACGAGACCGCCCGGGCGCTGGCCGCGCGCGGGGCCGCCGTGCTGCTGGCGTGCCGGGACGCCGAGCGGGCGCGGGCCGCGGCCGAGCGGATCGCCGATTCGGCGCCGGGCGCCGAGGTCGCGACGGTGCCGCTGGACCTCGGCTCCCTGGCCTCGGTGCGCGCCGCGGCGGACGAGATCCGCGACCGGCACGAACGGATCGACCTGCTGATCAACAATGCGGGCGTCACCGGCTTGCGGGGCCGCACCGCCGACGGCGCCGAGATCCAGTTCGGGGTGAATCATCTCGGCCATTTCGCCCTCACCGGCCTGGTGCTGGACCTGCTGGCGCCGGGCGCGCGGGTGGTGTCGGTCAGCAGTATCGGCCACCGGTTCGGCCGTTTCGATGATGCGGGAAATCCGTGCGGCACAAGCGCGTACGCGGATTCCAAGCTGGCCAACCTGTTGTTCACGCACGAGCTGGACCGGCGGCTGCGGGCGGCGGACCGGCCGGTGTCGGCACTAGCAGCCCACCCCGGCGGGGCCAGCACGGAGGTGTTCCGGTATTCGGCGCCATGGTTCCGGATCCCGAATCTGGCCGTTGCCAAGTTGTTCGGGCGCACGCCCGCGATGGGTGCCCTGCCGACGCTGCGGGCGGCCACGGATCCGTCCGCCCGGGGGAGCCAGTATTACGGTCCGGGTGGGCTGTTGGAGATTCAGGGCCATCCGGAGGTGGTGAAATCCAGCGCGCGATCGCAGGACTCGCGGCTGCGAGCGGCCCTGTGGTCGGCCTCGGAGACCGCGACGGGTGTGCGCTACCTCGGCTGACGCCCGGCGCCCGTTGTGATAGCTCCGGGGCTGCTGGAAATGTTCGGTATAATCCGCGTGCGCGCATCACCCGGAGCGGCCGCGGATTGCCGAATATCCGTCGATACCAATTGTGCATTGCACGGATCGCAACGTCCTGGTCGATCCTCGGGAACGCCCTGACCTGGTGGTGAGAAACGCGGTGTGCGATAGCCGCGCGCGATCGCTATGATTTCGCAGGTTGCCGTGTCGCGTTGTTGTGTTGTGTGTTGTGCGGCAACGTCGATCGGTCGGATAGGTGCTCAGCGAATGATATGTGACGGACGAAGGTTCGGCGCGGTGAACGGACGGGAAGCCCCCGCCGCCGTATGCGCGGACCCCCGCCCCTCGCTGCCGCAGCATCCGGCCGTGATCGACGCGGCGCGGCCGGTCCGAGTCGGTTTCGCGGGGCGCCACGACGATTCGCGGTGTTCCCGAAATATATTTCCAGTATTGGGAATACGCGAAAAAGTTGCCGAATTCGGTGTGAATAGTACGACTCGTGTCGATATCCGGGTCCGCCTGTGAAACGTATTTCCGTTCCGGGCAATGATTTTCGTGCGGGTAGAGCTGGTATGAGGCAAGAGGTGAAGCACCAAAGTGGGTAGGGATCGTCGTTCCTCGCGTGGTAGTCGTCGTCGAGGCGGCGGCCTGCTGTTCGCGAATTTGCTCACCGCGGCGGTGGAATCCGCGGCCGACGCCGTCGCCGTGCGCGTCCCCCCATCCGGCGCGGGGGCCGAGGCCCGGCAGCTGACCTACCGGGAGCTCGACGAGACCTCCTCACGGCTGGCCCGCGAACTCATCGACCGCGGGATCGGCGCGGGTGATACGGTCGCGATCGGCATCGCCCGCAGCATCGAATCGGTGCTGGCGGTCTGGGCGGTAGCGAAGACCGGCGCGGCCTTCGTGCCGGTGGACCCGGCCTATCCGCCCGAGCGGATCGCGCATCTGCTCTCCGATTCCGGCGCGGCGCTCGGCCTGACCACCACCGCGCACCGACCGGCCTTCGGCACCGGCACCGACTGGCTCGAGCTGGACGAGCCCGCTCAGGCCGCCCGGGTCGCCGAACGGCCTTCGCATCCGATCTCCTACGCCGACCGCGTGCGCCCGCTGACCGAGCAGCATCCGGCCTACGTCATCTACACCTCGGGGTCCACGGGGCGGCCGAAGGGCGTCGTGGTCACCCACGCCGGGCTCGGTGCGCTGGTGGCCTACGTGCGCGAACGCTTCGGGGTGCGCGGGGATTCGCGGATGACGCACGTGTGCTCGCCGAACTTCGATCCCTCCGTCCTGGAATTTCTGGCCACTTTTTCCTCGGGCGCGACGCTGGTGGTGGTGCCGCCGAAGGTGATCGGCGGCGCCGACCTGACGGAGCTGCTGCGGCGCGAACGGGTGACGCACCTGCTGATCACGCCCGGCGTCCTGGAGTCGGTGGATCCGGCGGACCTCAGCGACCTCGCGGTCGTGATGGTCGGCGGGGATCGGCTCGGTCCGGAGCTGGTCGGGCGGTGGGCGCGCGACGGTCGGTCGTTCGCCAACGTCTACGGCCCGACCGAGGCCACGATCTGGGCCACCGCCACCGCGCCGATGGCGGCGGACGAGCCGATCACGATCGGCACCGCGCTCCCCGGGTTCGGCGCCTTCGTTCTCGACGCGCGGCTGCGCCCCGTGCCGTCCGGCGTCACAGGCGAGTTGTATCTGTCGGGTCCGGCGCTGGCGCAGGGGTATCTGGGACGGCCCGGCCTGACCGCGGGGCAGTTCGTCGCGAGCCCGTTCGGTGCCGATACGGGAAGCCCGGGCACCCGGCTGTACCGTACCGGAGACCTGGTGCGGCGCAACGAATCCGACGGCGCGATCGAATATCTCGGCCGCTCGGATTTCCAGGTCAAGATCCGCGGTTTCCGGATCGAACTGGGCGAGATCGACAACGCGCTCACCGCCCATCCGGATATCGACTACGCGGCCACCATCGGCCACACCCAGCCCTCGGGCGCGGCGGCGCTGGTGGCCTACGTGCTGCCGCGCGTCGGAACCGCCGTCGACACCGCCGCGCTGGCGGAGTTCCTCGCGGAGTCGTTGCCCGCGCACATGATTCCGGCACTGATCATGGTGCTGGACGAGATTCCGCTGACCCCGGTCGGCAAGCTCGACCGCGCCGCCCTGCCCGCACCGGTCTTCGAGACGCGGGAATTCCGTGCCCCGGCCACCGCGGACGAGACCGTCCTGGCCGAGCTGTTCGCCGCCGTGCTCGGCGTGGAGCGGGTGAGCGTGGACGATTCGTTCTTCGCGCTGGGCGGCGACTCGATCCTGTCGATTCAGCTGGTGTCGCGGGCCAAGGCCCGCGGTATCGTGTTCAGCGCGCAGGACGTCTTCCAACATCGCACGGTGGCGGCGCTGGCCGAGATCGCTTCCCGCGCAGCAACATCCGTGCGGGAGGAGCTGGCCGAGCTGCCCGGCGGAGGGGTGGGCGAGATCCCGCTGACGCCGCTGATCGCGGCGACCGTGCGCGGCGGCACGTCGTATGAGCGGTACTCGCAGTCGATGTCGCTGCGCCTGCCCGAGGGCATCGACCGCGACATCCTGGTCGCGACGCTGGGCGCAGTGTTCGACCACCACGACATCCTGCGCGCCCGGCTGCGCGGTTCGGCGGAGCAGGGCTGGACCTTCGAGGCGCTGGAGCCTGGCGCGGTCGACGTCGATGTGCTGCTGCACCACGTGCAGGTGCCCGCCGAGATCGACGATGCCGGTCTGTCGCGGCTGGCGAGCACGGAATATGATGCGGCACTGGGCCGTCTGGACCCGGCCGCGGCCGCGATGGTGCGGTTCGTCTGGTTCGCGTTCCCGGAACAGGACACTCGCCGTGACGTGCTGCTCGTCGTCGCGCACCACTTCGTCATCGACGGCGTGTCCTGGCGGATCCTGATCCCGGATCTCGCGATGGCGTGGCTGCAGGTGGTGGCCGGTCAGCCGGTGTCGTTGCCCGCCAACGGAACCTCGGTGCGGCGCTGGGCACACGCGCTGGCCGAGGCGGCCGAGGATCCGGCGCGGATCGCGGAACTGCCTTTCTGGCAAGAGGTTTCACAGACTCCCGATCCGCTGCTCGGTACCCGGCCGCTCGATCCCGCCGTCGACACCTTCGCTACGCTCGACCGAGTACAGGTAACGGTCCCGGCCGCCGTGACCGATGCGGTGCTGACCGCGATCCCGGCGGCGTACCGCGGCGGCGTCAACGACGGTCTGCTGTCGGCGCTGGCGCTGGCGGTGAGCCGCTGGCGTGGCGAGACCACCGCCCGCCCGGCGCTGGTCAAGCTCGAGGGGCACGGTCGTGAGGAGGACTTCGCCCCGGGCGCGGATCTGTCCCGCACGGTCGGCTGGTTCACCAGCGCGTACCCCGTGCGGATCGATCCGGCGGGCGCGGATCTCGCCGAGGCCTTCGACGGTGGCCCTGTGCTGGGGTCGGTGCTGAAGGCGGTGAAGGAGCAGTTGCTGGCGGTGCCGGGCCGGGGCCTCGGCTACGGCCTGCTGCGCCATCTGAATCCCGAGACCGCCGCGCAGCTGCCCGCGTCCGGTCAGATCGCCTTCAACTACCTGGGCCGCGTGTCGGCCGGGGGCGCCGCGGACGCGGGGGAGATCGCCGAAGCGGGCTGGGCGCCGGTCACCGATCTGGGGTCGCTCGACGCGGAGCTGGATTCCGATATGCCCGCGAACGGGGTGATCGACATCAACGCGATCGTCACCGACGGCGCCGAAGGCCCGCGGCTGGGCGCGTCGTTCGCCTTCCCGACCGGGCTGCTGTCGCGCGAGCGGGTGCAGGAACTCGCCGATCTGTGGGTCGAGGCGCTCACCGCGCTGGCCCGGCACGCGCGGCGCCCGGAGTCCGGTGGCCGCACGCCGTCGGATCTGCCGCTGGTCCGGGTCACCCAGCCGGATATCGAAGGGTGGGAACGCGATTACCCGGCGCTGAGCGATGTGTGGCCGCTGTCGCCGCTGCAGTCGGGCCTGCTGTTCCACGCCCTGATGGCGCAGGCGACGGTGGATATCTACACCACCCAAGCCCGGGTGGACCTGGGCGGCACGCTGGACACCGGCCGATTGCGCGCGGCCGCGCAGGCGATCGTGGACCGCTACCCGAATCTGCGGGCTGCCTTCGTCCCCGACTCCGGCGGGCACGCCGTGCAGCTGATCATGGATTCGGTCGAAGTGCCTTGGCGCGAGGTGGATCTGACGCACCTGCCCGAGTCCGAGCGGGCGGCGGAGCTGGAACGGCTGGTGGTCGCCGAGCGCGAAACCCGCTTCGACATGGCCGCCGCGCCGCTGATGCGCTTCGTCCTGTACCGCACCTCGGCCGCCTCCGACGGGCGGTGGCATCTGGTGATCACGTCCCACCACATCCTGCTCGACGGCTGGTCGATACCGTTGCTCATGCGGGATCTGTTGCTGCTGTACGCAACTCGCGGTGATCGGTCCGCGCTGCCGCGAGTGGCGTCCTACCGCACGTTCCTGGACTGGCTCGCGAGCCGGGACCGCGTGGCGTCGCTGCGGGTGTGGGAACGCGCGCTGTCAGGTGTGGACGAGCCGACCCAGCTCGCGCCGCGGGCGCACGGTCCCGAGGGGCACGGAATCAGCAAGCTGGCCACCGAGATCGATGCCGAGCGCACCCGCCGCCTCAGCGAGCGCGCCGCCGACCTCGGCGTCACGGTGAACACCATCGTCCAAGCGGGCTGGGGCATTCTGCTGAGCAGGCTCACGGGCCGCGACGATGTCGTGTTCGGCGCCACGGTGTCCGGCCGCCCGGCCGAGTTGACCGGTGTGGAATCCATGGTGGGCCTGTTCATCAACACGCTGCCCGTGCGGGTCCGCGTCGACGATCGCGCCGCGCGGGGCGAACTGCTGCGGCGGCTGCAGGCCGAGCAGGCGGAGCTGTTCGACCACCACTATGTCGGGCTGCCGGATATCCAGCAGATCGCCGGTGCGGGAGCGCAATTCGACTCCCTGATCATCTTCGAATCCTATCCGATCGACCGGGACGCCATCGCCGCCGCCAGCTCCATCGACGGGCTGTCGGTGACCGGGGTCGGCATGCACGACGAGACGCACTACCCGCTGACGCTGATGGTGCTGGCCGATTCGACCATCGAGTTCACCTGGAAGTACCTGAACAGCCGGTTCACCGCCGACGAGGTGGAAGCTCTTGCGGCACGGATGGTCCGGGTGCTGGACGCGTTGATCGACGACCACGACGCGCCGGTGGGCGAGATCGACATCATGCGCTCCGCCGCCGAGCGGGACCGGATCGTTCTGGACTGGAACGAGACCCGGCATCCGGTGCGGTCCGAACTGCTGCTGGACGGTTATCGCCGCGCGGTGGCCGAGCATCCGGATCGGGTCGCGGTGGCCTTCGAGGGCCACGAGCTGACCTATCGCGAGTTCGACGAGCGGGTCAACGTGCTGGCCCGGCGCCTGATCTACCAGGATGTCGGACCGGAATCGCTGGTCGGCCTGGCCGTGCGGCGGTCGCTGGACCTGGTCGTCGGCATGTACGCGATCATCACCGCGGGCGGTGCGTACGTGCCGCTCGATCCGGATCATCCGGCCGAGCGCATCGCGCACGTGCTGGAGACCGCGCAACCGGTGTGCGTGCTCAGCACGACGGCGGACGCGGTGCCCGTGCCCGGCGATATCCCGGTGCTGCATATGGACACCGTGGATCTCGACGGTTTCGACGGCACCCCGGTGCGGGCGGACGAGCTGCTGGAACCCGTGCATCCGGACAATCCGGCCTACGTGATCTTCACGTCGGGGTCGACGGGTCGCCCGAAGGGTGTGGCGGTGTCGCACGGGGCGATTCACAATCAGGTCGAATGGATGCTGGCCGAGTACCCGATGGGTGTCGACGACGTCTACTTCCAGAAGACCGCGACCACGTTCGACGTGTCGCTGTGGGGTTATTTCATGCCGTTGCGGGCCGGGGCGAAGTTGGTGGTCGCCACGCACGACGGCCATCGCGATCCGCGGTATATCGCGGAAACGATTGCCGCACAGCGTGTTACGGTCACCGACTTCGTGCCTTCGATGCTGACGGTGTTCGCCACGCAGATTCCCGAGGGTTCCATACCGTCGCTGCGCGATGTGTTCGTGATCGGTGAGGCGTTGCCGCCGGAGACCGTTGCCGCGCTGCGGTCGGTGTCGGAGGCGGCGGTGCACAACCTGTACGGGCCGACCGAGGCGGCGGTGTCGATCACGTACTGGCCCGCCACGGGCGAGGAGCGGTCGGGTGTGCCGATCGGGCGGCCGCAGTGGAATTCTCAGGTGTACGTGCTGGATTCGCGGTTGCGGCCGGTGCCTGCCGGGGTCCCGGGTGAGCTGTATCTCGCCGGTGTCCAGTTGGCGCGCGGGTATGTTGCCCGTCTCGATCTGACCTCGGATCGGTTCGTGGCCAACCCCTTCGGGGCTGCTGGCACGGGTGGGCGGATGTATCGCACCGGTGATCTCGTGGTGTGGCGCGAGGGTGGGGTGCTGGAGTACATCGGGCGCACCGACTTCCAGGTGAAGTTCCGGGGGCAGCGCATCGAATTGGGTGAGATCGAATCGGCGCTGTTGGCGCAGCCTTCGGTGAGCCAGGCCGTCGCCTTGGTGCTGCCGTCCGAACTGGGCGACCAACTGGTGGCATACGCGGTCCCCGCACCCGGTGCGCGGATCGATGCGGATCAGCTGCTCGCTGCGCTGCGGCGGACGCTGCCCGTCTACATGGTCCCGGCGGCGCTCGTGGAGCTGGCCGAGTTCCCGCTCAACACCAGCGGCAAACTGGACCGGAAGGCCTTGCCGCGGCCGCGATTCGCTGCCCGCGAGTTCCGGGCGCCCGCCACCCCGATCGAGGAGATCGTGGCCGGGGTGTTCGCCGACGTACTCGGCATGGACCGCGTGGGCGCCGACGACGACTTCTTCGCCCTCGGCGGCAATTCGCTGATCGCCACCCAGGTGGTCGCGCGGTTGAGCGCGGCGCTCGATACGCGAGTGTCGGTGCGGACGCTGTTCGACACGCCGTCGGTGGCCGCGCTGGCCGCCGGGATCGTGCCGGGTGCGGGCGACGCGGACGACCGGCCGCCGCTGGCCCGCGCCGAACGGCCGGAATTCGTGCCGCTGTCGCTGGCGCAGCAGCGCATGTGGCTGCTCAACCAGGTCGACCCCGAATCCCCGTCGTACAACCTGCCTTTCGCCATTCGCCTGACCGGCGACCTGGACGTACCCGCGCTGCGGCAGGCCGTCGCGGACGTCCTGGAGCGGCACGAGGCCTTGCGCACCCGGTTCCCGGTGCGCGGACCCGGCGGGGAACCGTACGAGGAGATCCTGCCGGTGGCAGAGGCGCTGCCGGACGGCCTGGTGGTCGAGTCCGCGATGCCCGGCGACCACGACAAGGTCGCCGCGCTGATGTCCGCGGGGTTCGACGTCACCGCGCAGCCGCCCGTGCGGGCCCGACTGTTCTCCGACGCGGCGGCGGGCGATCACCTGCTCGTCGTTGTCGTGCACCACATTTCGGCGGACGGTGTATCCCTGGCGCCGCTCGCTCGTGATCTGGTCACCGCCTACCTGGCGCGGACCGGCGGCACGGCGCCGGGCTGGGCGCCGCTCGCGGTGCAGTACGCCGACTTCGCGATCTGGCAGCGGTCGGTCATCGGTACCGACGAGGACGAGACATCCGTCGCCGCAGGGCAATTGGACTATTGGCGACGGCAACTCGCCGGTGTGTCCGGCGCCGCGCGGCTGGCGCTGGACCGTGCCCGCCCGGCCCGGCCGTCCGGCCGGGGCGCCGCGGTCACGGCCGCCGTCCCCGCGGCCGCGCACGCCGGGCTGGCCCGTATTGCGCGCGAACACAATTCGTCGTTGTTCATGGTGGTGCACGCCGCGCTGGCGGCGCTGCTGGCCCGCTTCTCCGGCGGATCGGACATCGCGGTCGGCACGCCGATCGCGGGCCGGGGCGCCGCGGTCCTCGACGATCTCGTCGGCATGTTCGTAAACACGCTGACCCTGCGCGTGGACGTCGATCGCGCCGCCCCGTTCGCGGCGCTCGTCGAGCGGGCACGCGAGACCGACCTGTCGGCCTTCGCGCACGCGGATATCCCGTTCGAGCGGGTGGTCGAGACGGTCACTGCCGGCGCGGACGGTCCGCCGTTCCAGGTGATGCTGTCGTTCCAGCACCTCGAACAGCCCGCGCTCGAGCTGCCGGGTCTCACGGTCGCGGCGGTCGACACCGGCGAGATCGTGGCCAAGTTCGATCTGCAGGTCACCGTCGAGCCGCGCTATGCCGAGGACGGCGCCCCGGACCAGCTGGTCGCCGAATTCACCTACGCGACGGACGTTTTCGACGAATCCACCGTGCGAGACCTGGGGCGGCGGTTCGAGCGGCTGCTCACCGCGGTCGCCGCGAATCCGCAGGCGGTCGTCGGCGACGTGGATCTGCTCGACGCGGCCGAACGCGACCGGGCGCTGTCCGCGCCCGCCCGGCCGGAACCCGCGGCGCGGGACGCGGCGACCCTGCTGCCGCAGTTGCTCGCCGCCGCCGTCGACGACAACCCGGACGGCATCGCGGTCGTGCTCGCGGATGCCGCGCAGCGGCTGGACGAGCTGGAGTACGTCGACCTCGACGAGCGGTCGACCCGGCTGGCGCGACTGCTGATCGGCCGCGGCGTCGGCCCGGAAGACCTGGTGGCCGTGGGCATTCCGCGCTCGGTGGAGTCGGTGCTCGCGGTCTGGGCGATCGCGAAGACCGGCGCGGGATTCGTGCCCGTGGACCCGACCTACCCGACCGAGCGGATCGCCCACATGGTCGCGGATTCGCATGCGGTACTGGGGCTTACGGCCGAGCGGCTGGCCGCCGGGCTACCCGGTGAGCTGCCGTGGCTGACCGTCGACGGCGACGATGTGGACAGCGAACTCGACGGCTACTCGGCCGATCCCGTGACCGATGCCGACCGTCTGCGGCCGTTGCGCGCCGAGCATCCGGCGTACGCCATCTACACCTCCGGATCGACCGGCAAGCCCAAGGGCGTGATCGTCACGCAGGCCGGGCTGGCGGGCTTCTGCGCCGAACAGCGTGAGCGGTACCGGGTGACGAGCAGTTCCCGCACTCTGCATTTCGCGTCGCCGTCGTTCGACGCCTCGGTGCTGGAACTGCTGCTGGCCGTCGGCGGGGCCGCCACGATGGTGGTGGCCGCGCCGGCCGTCTACGGCGGCGCGGAACTGGCCGCGCTGCTGCGCCGGGAGCGGGTGACGCACGCGTTCATCACGCCGTCGGCGCTGGCGTCGGTCGATCCCGAGGGTCTGGACAAGCTGCGGGTGGTGATCGCCGGCGGCGAGGCCTGCCCGCCGGACCTGGTGCGGCGCTGGGTGATTCCGATCGCCGGCGGCCGCACCCGCGAACTGTACAACGGCTACGGGCCGACCGAGACGACGATCATGACCAACATCAGCGCGCCGCTGGCGCCGGGGGAGACCGTCACCATCGGCGGACCGATTCGCGGCATCACCGAATACGTGCTGGACGAACGCCTCTCGGCGGTGCCCGGCCGGGCAGTCGGCGAGCTGTACATCACCGGCGCGCAGCTGTCGCGGGGATATCACGAGCGGCCCGCGCTGACCGCGGCCCGGTTCGTCGCCAACCCGTTCGGTTCCGGAGGCGAACGGCTGTACCGGACCGGCGATCTGGTGCGGCGCACCGGCGACGGGAACGTGGAGTATCTGGGCCGCAACGACTTCCAGGTCAAAATCCGCGGGTTCCGCATCGAACTGGGCGAGATCGACGCGGTCCTCGCCGGGCACGAGGCGGTCGATTTCGCCGTCACCGTAGGGCACGAACTGCCCAGCGGCGCGACGATTCTCGTCTCCTACGTGCACGCGGCCCCGGGATCCGAGGTCGCGGTGGCGGATCTGACCGCGCTGGCCGAGGCCAACCTGCCCGCGCACATGGTGCCGACGACCGTGATGCTGCTCGACGAGATCCCGCTCACCCCGGTCGGCAAGCTGGACCGCGCAGCGCTGCCCGCGCCCGTCCTGCACACCCGAGAATTCCGCGCGCCGTCCGGTCGGCTGGAAGAACTGGTCGCGGACGTATTCGCCGAATTGCTCGGTCCCGCGACGCCCGTCGGCGCCGACGACGACTTCTTCGAACTCGGCGGCAACTCGCTGATCGGGACCCGGCTGATGGCGCGGCTGGGCGCCGCGCTGAACCTGCGGGTGCCGGTCCGGCTGCTGTTCGAGGCGCCGACGGTAACGGCGCTGGCGGTCCGGTTGGGCGAGCAGAGGGCCGCCGACGACCGTCCCGCTCTCACCGCGGGCCCACGGCCGGAACAGATTCCGCTGTCGCTGGCACAGCAGGGACTCTGGCTGCTCAACCGGCTCGACACCGCCTCGGTGGCCTACAACGTGCCGCTGGCGGTGCGACTCACCGGCGCCGTGGACGCCGACGCGCTGCAGGCCGCCATCGCGGACCTGGTGGCCCGCCACGAGATCCTGCGCACGGTCTACCCGCCGCGGGAGACGCCGGACGGGAGCGGGCGCGATGCCGCGGTCCAGGTGATTCTGCCTGCGTCGCAGGCGGTTCCGCAGCTGCGCGTCGTGCCCGTCGACCCCGCGGATCTGACGGCGGAGCTGGCCGCGCTGGCGCGGACGGTGTTCGATCTCACCGCCGAGATACCGGTGCGAGTCGTGCTGTTCGACCTCGGCGCCGCGCCCACCGTCGGGCGCGAGTACGTGCTCGCGATGGTGGTGCACCACATCGCCGCCGACGGCTCGTCGATCGGCCCGCTTGCCCGCGACCTGATGACCGCCTATGCGGCGCGCGGCGCGGGGGCCGCACCCGATTGGGCTCCGCTGCCGGTGCAGTACGCCGATTTCAGCATCTGGCAGCGGGCGGTGGTCGGATCCGAGGACGATCCGCGGTCGCCGGTATCCGAGCAGATCGCCTATTGGCGGGAGGCCCTCGCCGGGCTGCCCGACCAGCTGGACCTGCCGTCGGATCGGCCGCGTCCGCTGGTGCGGTCCATCGCCGGTGGCCGGGTCGAGATCGCCATCGATGCCGAAACCCACCGCGCGCTGGCCGATTTGGCGCGCGCGGAGGGCGCGACGCTGTTCATGGTCGTGCACACCGCGCTGGCGGTGCTGCTGGCGCGGCTGTCGGGCACCGACGACATCGCGATCGGCGGGCCGGTCGCCGGGCGTGGCGACGCCGCGCTGGACGACCTGATCGGCATGTTCATCAACACCCTGGTGTTCCGCACCCGCTACGACGGCGACGCGAGCTTCCGCGAGCAACTGGCCCGGCAGCGCGAATCCGACATCCAGGCGTTCGCACACGCCGACGTGCCGTTCGAGCGCCTGGTCGACGCGCTGAATCCGGTGCGGTCGACCGCCCGCCACCCGCTGTACCAGGTGGCGCTGTCGTTCCAGAATCTGGGCTCGGTCGAATTGGAACTGCCCGGGCTGACCGTGACGAGTCTGGACATCGGCGCCGAGGTCTCGCAGTTCGACCTGCACTGGATGATCGGCGACACCTACGACGCGGCGGGCGCCCCGGCGGGGCTCGGCGGCATCGTCACCTACGCCACCGACATGTTCTCCCACGACACCGTGCGGGGTTTCGTGGAGCGGTTCGTGCGCCTGCTCGCGGCGATCGCCGCGGACCCCGGTGCCGCGGTCGGCGATATCGACCTGCTCGACGCGGGCGAGCGCGCGCGGCTGCTGTCCGATGCGGCCGACACCGCGCATCCCGTGGCGGGAGAGTTGCTGCTGACCGGCTACCGCCGCGCCGTGGCCGCGACGCCGGACGCACCGGCGCTGGTCTCCGGCGAAACCGCCTGGAGCTACGGAGAATTCGATGCGCGGGTGAACCGTTTGGCGCGGTACCTGATCGCGCAGGGGATCGGCCCGGAGTCCGTGGTGGCACTGGCGATCCCGCGCTCGCCGGAGCTGCTGGTGGCGATGTACGCGGTGCTGACCGCGGGCGGCGCGTACCTGCCCCTGGATCTCGACCATCCGGCCGGGCGCATCGCCTACGTGCTGGAGACAGCCGAACCCGTCTGCGTGCTGACTGCCGGTGGTAATTCGGTGCCGGAGAACGGCATTCGGGTCGTCGACATCGAGGCCCTCGAATTGTCCGAGTACGCCGCCGATTCCGTCGCCGCCCGTGAACTGCGCGCCCCGGTGCGACCGGACCACCCGGCGTACGTGCTGTTCACCTCCGGGTCGACCGGCCGCCCCAAGGGCGTGCTGGTCTCGCACGGCGCGATCACCAACCAGATCGAATGGATGGTGGCGCACTACGGATTCGAGCCCGGCGACACCTATCTGCAGAAGACGGCGACCACGTTCGACGTCTCGCTGTGGGGCTTCTTCGCGCCGCTGTGGGCGGGTGCGCGGTTGGTGCTGGCGGCGCCGGACGGCCAGCGCGACCCGAGCTATATCGCCGGGTTGATCGCCACCCACGGGGTGACGCTCACCGATTTCGTACCGTCGGTGCTGCAGGTGTTCCTCGCCGCCGCGCGGGCGGAGCAATTGTCCTCGCTGCGTGATGTTTTCGTCATCGGCGAGGCGCTGCCGCCGGGGACCGTCGCCGAGTTCGCCGCGCTGTCCGACGCGGGTCTGCACAACCTGTACGGGCCCACGGAGGCCGCCGTCTCGGTGACCTACCGGCAGGCCTCGACCCGCGACCGCGCGACCGTGCCGATCGGTGTCGCGCAATGGAATACGCGCACCTACGTACTCGATACCCGACTGCACCCGGTGCCCGCCGGAGTGGTCGGCGAATTGTATTTGGCGGGAGACCAGTTGGCGCGCGGATACCTGCGGCGCGCGGAGCTGACCGCGGATCGCTTCGTCGCCGACCCCTTCGGGGGGATGAGTGCCTCAGGGGGCAACGGCGCCCGGATGTACCGCACCGGTGATCTGGTCCGCCGCGACGCCGACGGTGTGCTGGAATACCTGGGCCGCAGCGACTTCCAGGCGAAGATCCGCGGCCACCGCATCGAGCTGGGCGAGATCGAGGCCGCCCTGCTGGCCGACCCCGCCGTCGCCCAGGCGGTAGTGGTCGCGGCGGCCACGGAGACCGGCGACCAGCTCGCCGCCTACGTGGTCCCGGCCGCGCCGACAGACTCAGTCCCCGCGGGCTCTACCGCGACGATCGCTGGTTCGGCGGACGCCGTGACGGCTCCCGCTGCCTCGGACGCTGGTACTTCGATCGCTGAGGCGGTGGATTCCGCTGTCCCGGGCGCTATCTCGGTGGACGGACTGCGGGAATCGCTGGGGCAGGTGCTGCCGTCGTACATGGTGCCGTCGGTGATCATGGTGCTGGACTCCTTCCCGACCAATGACGCGGGCAAGCTGAATCGGGCGGCGTTGCCGCGGCCGGTCTTCCGGGCCCGCGAGTACGTCGAACCGGTCACCGTCACCGAACGCCTTGTCGCCGAGGCGTTCTCCGAGGTGCTCGCCGTGGCCCGGGCGGGCGCCGAGGACGACTTCTTCGACCTCGGCGGCACCTCGCTGCTGGCGTTCACGCTGCAGCGCGCGCTGACCGCCCGGCTCGGCGTGGACGTGCCGATGGCCGCGGTGTTCACCGCGCCCACCGTGCGCGGCCTCGCCGCCCGCATCGACAACCCGACCGAACCGGCCGCCGCGCCGCCGCCGGTCGACTTCGCCATGCTCGCCGCCGATGCCGTGCTCGAACCGGATATCGACGGCGCGGGCGCGGCCCCCGGTCGCACGCGGGCGCCGCGCGACGTGCTGCTCACCGGCGTCACCGGATTCGTCGGCGCACATCTGGCACGAGAGTTGTTGTCCGGCACCGACGCCCGCGTGTGGTGCCTGGTGCGGGCCGATGACGAGGAACAGGCGCACAAGCGGATTCGCGGCGCCCTGGAGAAGTACCGCATCTGGGACGACGCCGATCGCCGCCGGATCGTCGCGGTGCCGGGCGATCTGGCCGTGCCCAGGCTCGGGCTGGACGGCCCCGAATACGCCCGCCTGGCCGACCGGATCGAGGCGATCTACCACAACGGCGCCCGCGTCAATCACATCGAGCCCTACGCCCGGCTGCGGGCGGCGAATGTGGCGGGCACCCGCGAGGTGCTGCGGCTGGCGACGCTCGGGCGGATCAAACCCGTGCACTTCGTCTCCACCGTCAACGCGGTCGTACCGGCCACTCCCGCACCGGATTTCGTCGGCCGCGAGGACGCCCACCTCGACGTCCGCGACGTGGCCGCGAACGGGTATGTCGCCAGCAAATGGGTTGCCGAGCAGTTGGTCCGGCAGGCGGGGGAGCGCGGCGTCCCGGTGAGTATCTACCGCCCCGGAATCGTGAGTGGCGATCCGCGGGTCGGGGTGAACAGCGTCGACGACTCGTTCTGGAACATGATCCGGGCCGCCGCCGTACTCGGACTGGCGCCCGACACCGGTGACGCCGCCATGCCGCTGGTCCCGGTGAACTACGTCGTGCAGGCCATCGTGGCGCTGTCCGCGCGGCCCGCCGACGGTTCGGCCTACCATCTGGTGCACTCGGAGTCGGTGGCGATCGCCGATATCTTCGACTCGTTGCGCGGCAACGGGATCGCGGTGTCGGTCGCCCCGATCGAGGAGATCGCGGCCCGGTTGGCCGAGGAGGCCGCCGCCCGCGATGCGTCCGGCGACGATTCGCTCGTGCGCGCGGTGTTGGTCAGCGGCAACTACGGTGGAACCGTCGCGCCCGTCGACGACACCCGGACGCGGGCGGCGCTGCGCGGCGCGGGCATCCACTGCCCGCCGATCGATGCGGCGGCGCTGGACGCCTATGTCCGGTCCTTCATCAACTCGGGCTTCTTTCCCAGCCCCGACTGATCAGCCATCCCCGTTCGGAAGGAATGTATGACCACCCAAGCCGACTCGCGTCCCGCCGCCGCCTCGGGCACCTTCGCCCTCGGCGGCGATCTGCCCGTGCATCGCCTGGGCTACGGCGCGATGCAGATCACCGGCCCCGGCGTGTGGGGTGATCCGAAGGATCCGGAGGAGGCGATCCGAGTGCTGCGCCGGGCCGCCGAGCTGGGTGTCACCTTCATCGACACCGCGGACTCCTACGGTCCGTTCGTCAGCGAGACGCTCATTCGCCATGCGCTGCACCCGTATTCGGACGATATGGTCATCGCGACGAAGGGCGGGCTGAGCCGTCCCCGCCCGGGCGAGTGGATCCCCGTCGGCCGTCCCGAATACCTGCGCCAGCAGCTCGAGCTGAGCCTGCGCCACCTGGGCGTGGAGCGCATCGATCTGTACCAGCTGCACCGTATCGACGCGCAGGTGCCGCTGGCCGATCAGGTCGGCGAGCTGGCGGCGCTGCAGAAGGAGGGGAAGATCCGGCATATCGGGCTGTCCCAGGTCACGGTGGCGCAGTTGGCGCAGGCGCGCAAGATCGCCGAGATCGTCTCCGTGCAGAATCTGTACAACCTGGCCGACCGCAGCGCCGAGGACGTCCTCGACTACGCCGAGGCGAACGATATCGCGTTCATCCCCTGGTTCCCCATGGCCACCGGCGATCTCGCCCGGCCGGGCGGACCGCTCGACACCTTCAAGCGCGAAGACGCCACCCCGTCGCAGCTCGCCCTCGCCTGGCTGCTGCGCCGGTCGCCGGTCATCCTGCCCATCCCCGGCACCTCCAGCGTCGCGCACGTGGAGGAGAACATCGCCGCGGCCACCCTCACCCTCACCCTCACCGACGACGAGTACGCCGCCCTGTCCGCGGTGAACAAGCCCGCCGCCGCGGCGAAGGGCTCACGCTTCCGCCTGCCGAAGCTGGGGCGCTGATCGGGTCGGCCGTTGCCGGACCGGCGGTCAGGGCGACGGCCGTAACGGCCGCGCCGAGAAGGGAAATGAGCGAAATCTTCATGGCGGGCGACGTTAGAACCGGTTGCACCGTCCGCGACAGCTTTCTCATCCATCTCGCCGCCGTTGCCTCACTGAGCGGGACTGTCCACGCACTCACCGGGATTCGCTATCGACAACACAAATTCTCCTACGCCCCAAGGCATTCGAAGCCCTCCGTATGTGGCGCGCCGGAAATAAGATGAGGCATCGCGTGCCGGAGGTGATGAGGGCGAAAAGGGCGGAACCCCAGCCGAAATCGGCCGGGGCTCCGTGAGAGAACCTGCGGTACAGCGACTTACACGTCGTAGTACAGCTCGAACTCGTAGGGGTGCGGGCGCAGGTTGACCGGGGCGATCTCGTTCTCGCGCTTGAGCGAGATCCAGGTCTCGACGAGGTCCTCGGTGAAGACGTTGCCCTCGGTGAGGTACTCGTGGTCCTCCTCGAGCTTGTTGATGACCGAATCCAGGCTGGTGGGGGCCTGCGGGATGTTCTTGGCCTCCTCCGGCGGGAGCTCGTAGAGGTCCTTGTCGACCGGGGCCAGCGGCTCCAGCTTGCGCTTGATACCGTCCAGGCCCGCCATCATCATCGCGGCGAACGCCAGGTACGGGTTGCCCGAGGAGTCCGGCGCGCGGAACTCGACGCGCTTGGCCTTCGGGTTGTTGCCCGTGACCGGGATGCGGACCGCGGCCGAGCGGTTGCGCTGCGAGTACACCAGGTTGATGGGGGCCTCGTAGCCCGGCACCAGCCGGTGGTAGGAGTTGATGGTCGGGTTGGTGAAGGCCAGCAGCGACGGGGCGTGGTGCAGGATGCCCGCGATGTAGTGCCGCGCCAGATCCGACAGGCCGCCGTAGCCGGCCTCGTCGTGGAACAGCGGGCTGCCGTCCTTCCACAGCGACTGGTGCACGTGCATGCCCGAGCCGTTGTCGCCGAACAGCGGCTTCGGCATGAAGGTGACCGTCTTGCCCTCGGCCCACGCGGTGTTCTTCACGATGTACTTGAACAGCTGCAGGTCGTCGGCCGCCGACAGCAGGGTGCCGAACTTGTAGTTGATCTCGGCCTGACCGGCGGTGCCCACCTCGTGGTGGCCGCGCTCCAGCTCGAAGCCCGCGTTCTGCAGGTTGGTCGAGATCTTGTCGCGCAGGTCCACGTAGTGGTCGTAGGGCGCGACGGGGAAGTAGCCGCCCTTGTTGCGGACCTTGTAGCCGCGGTTCAGGGTGCCGTCCGGGTTGAACTCGGCGCCGGTGTTCCACGAACCGGAGACCGACTCGATCTCGTAGAAGGAGCCGTTCATCGCCGAGTCGTAGCGGATGGAGTCGAAGATGTAGAACTCCGCCTCGGGGCCGAAGAAGGCGGTATCGGCGATGCCGGTGCTCTTCAGGTACTCCTCGGCCTTGCGCGCGACGTTGCGGGGGTCGCGGCTGTAGGCCTCGCGGGTGAACGGGTCGTGCACGAAGTGGTTGAGGTTCAGGGTCTTCGCCGCGCGGAACGGGTCGATGCGAGCCGTGCTGAAGTCGGGCAGCAGGAGCATGTCCGACTCGTCGATCGACTGGAAACCGCGCACCGACGATCCGTCGAACGCCAGGCCCTCTTCGGCCAGGTCGGCCGTGAAGGCCTTCGCCGGGATCGAGAAGTGCTGCTGCACACCGGGGAGGTCGGTGAACCGGACGTCGACGTACTCGACGTCCTCCTCCTTGATGTACTTGATGACCTCGTCGGCCGTGCTGAACGCCACTTAGTACTCCTTACGGATCGGTTCCCAGCCTGTGCCGATTGCTGGGCGTCGTCGATGAACGCTATGGACGCGGTGTTTCCCGACAATCAAGACTGTGTTTCGCCAGTGTTACACGTGGCGCCGACCGCGCATCGCGGCGTCCCGGAGCCGTCCGCGGGGCCGGGTTCGACGCCGATCGTTGCTCGACCAGCACGCATATCCTGCCACTCCGCGGAAGCGGGCGGTCGCGGAGGCCCGTAAATATGTGTTACGAATCGCGCTTCGAGCGCCATGGCATGCTGAGAGTTTCCCACGCGCAACCTGCCCACCGTCCGATGTGCTTCGGCCGCCTAAGCTGGGGGCATGGCGCGAATTACCGGTTCCTGGTTGTCCGGACCTGATGCGGCGGACCCGGGTGGGCCTGGGCCGGACGAGTATCCGGGCAAGCTGCTGGGGCTGCCGGAGTCCGGCGCCGGATCGCTGGTGTCGATGATGCGGCGCATCGCCGGGCTCTTCATCGACTGGTTCATCGCGATGGGGATCGCGGCCATCATCGCGCGCGGCGGTTCCATCAACACCCTCACGCTGCTGGTGTGGTTCGCGCTCGGCGTGGGGTGCGTGACCCTGTTCGGGTTCACGCCCGGCCAGTTCTTCCTGCGCATGCGGGTGATCCGGGTGGACGCCGAGGCCACGGTCGGCATCGTCCGCGCCCTGGCCCGCCAGGTCCTGCTGATCTTCGTCGTCCCCGCCCTCTTCACCGACTCCGACGGCCGCGGCATGCACGACCGCGCCACGGGAACGGCGTTGGTCCGCTCGCGCTAGCCCGTCGTCACCGCGTCAGCGGCGGCGGATGGTGCGCTGCACGCCGCGCATCTTGGCGCCGGTGGGCAGCGGGCCCTTGGGCAGGGCGGGGCCGCCGCGGGTGGCGAGCGCCGCGAGGCGGCCCTCGATGAGTTCCATGCGCTTGGCGTCGATATTGCGGGGGAGCTTGGTCAAGTAGCGCTGCAGGCCCTTGAGCGGGACCTGGCCCTCCTCGTTGCCGATGACGACGTCGTAGATCGGGGTGTCTCCGACGAGCCGCGCGGTCTTCTTCTTCTCTTGCGCCAGTAGCGACTTCAGCCGCGACGGGGAACCCTCGGCGACCAGGATCACGCCCGGCAGGCCGATCACGCGGTGCACGGCGTCGAGTTGGGTGGTGGCGGCGACGCCCTGGGTGACGCGCCACTTGCCCTGCAGATTGTCCAGCACCCACGCGGCCGCCCCGGCCTGGCCCTCGGCCCGCGCGTACACGTTGCGCTGCACCCGGCGCCCGAAGATGATGAACGCCACCAGCGCGCCCAACAGCAGCCCGACCGGCAGGAAGAACCACTGCAGGCCCACGATCAGGCCGATCACGAACAGCACCACGGCGATGCCGACGAATGCGCCGATCATCAACGGCAGCAGGAGCTTGTCTTCCTTGCGCTGCATCTGGAACGCCTGCCAGAGCTGCTGGCGCCGCTCCTTCGACGCCTGCTTGCGCGCCGCCTTCGCCGCGGCCTTCGCTTCCTTGGACGGCTTCCCGCCCTTCCCTGCTGCCATGGCTCTCAGGATATCGGGAATGCCCGATTGCCTCGGCGGCGGGAGGGACCGGGAGGGGGCCGTTGCGGCCGTGACGGGAGGCTGTTTGGCACCGGCCGGGGCGGCTACCCGACGAAGGAGTCGGTCGGAGTCGGGCCGACGCGGTGTCGTGACGGGTCGCCGGGGCCGCAGGGCCCGACCGGCGGGACCGAAGGGTATGAGGCAGATGACGAATTCTGAAATCGTTTGGGTACGAACAGAGTTCGAGGGCTACTCGATCATCCGGCCGCGCGGCGAGCTGAATGCGCTCAACTACCGGAATTTCGGCGATGACCTGGTCAGATTCGCCATCGAGGAGCCGCGGGCCGTCATCGTGCCGGTGGACGATCTGGCGATCCCCTCCGATCTGTCGCTGACCGCGTTCTCCAGCGCCCGGATGCGCACCGGCACTTGGCCCGCGGTGCCGATCCTGCTGGTCGTGGAGGAGGCGGGAATGCGTGCCCGCTTCCGGTCCAGCGCCATCGATCGCGTCGTGCCGGTGTTCGCCACCCTCGCCGCCGCGGTGGCCGGTGTCATCGCGACGCCGCCCCGGCGGCACGCCGGGCTCAGGCTCACCCGGGCTCCGCCCTCCGGGCGCCGGGCCCGGCGATTCGTCGAGGAGGTGTGCGAGCGCTGGGCCGTGCCCGAGGTGTGTCCGGACGGCGCGCTGGTGGCGACCGAACTGGTGGAGAACTCGTTGATACACGCGGACAGCGATGACGACATCGGGCTGCGGCTGGAGCTGAGCAGGGGGACGTTCACCGTGGCGGTGTCCGATTCCGACCCCCGCGTGGCGATGCTGCGCGAACCCGCGCCGGGCTCGGAGCCGCCCGGCTCGCTGCACATCGTGGCCCGCTTGGCGCTGGCCTGGGGGTGTATTCCGCGCTGGCCGCTGGGCAAGGTGGTCTGGGCGTCGCTGCCGATTGCCCGTGCGTAGCGGCTTCGCCGACAGGTTTCGGTGGTCTGGGCGGCGGTTACTCGAAGGAAGGATCGGCCTTCAGATCGGCAGGGCGGATCCGATATCGAACGCTACGGCGCGACTACCGGGAGGGCGCTATGAGCCCCACCGTCTCCTCCATAACCCACCGCCGAGGAAGAATGTCCGGCCCGGCCGCCATCTCGTCCCGGCTCACGGGCGATATCGAGTTCCGAGGCCCGGCGCTGCTCCTGCGCGCGCAGGGCGAAGTGGACGCGTGCACGCTGCCGACCTGGAAGCACCTGCTGGATGCGGCCGCCGCGGCCGTGACCGCGCCCGGCCCGCTCGTCGTCGATCTCGAGCAACTCGACTTCATCGGATGCCGGGCGTTCGCCGCGCTGGCGGACGAGGCCGCCCGGTGCCGTCGGCGGGGTATCGACCTGCATCTGGTCAGTACGGCCTCGATCGTGCCGCGCATCATCGGCGCCGCCGACCTCTCCGCGTTGCTGCCCGTCTATCGGAGCGCCGACACCGCAGCGTCGGCCGGGTGAGCGCAGCGCGCGGACGTGCTCAGGCCGAGGTCTGGGTCCGGATGCTCTCGGCCAGTTGCGAGGGCATCGGCTCGTGCCGGGCGTAGCTGCGGGTGAACTGCGCGCCGCCGTGCGCGAGGGAGCGCAGATCTATGGCGTAGCGGCTCAATTCGAGTTCGGGGACCTCGGCGCGGATCACGGTGCGGCCCGCGGTGGTCGGCTCGGTGCCGAGCACGCGGCCGCGGCGGCCGGACAGATCGCTGAGCACGGCGCCGACGTAGTCGTCGGACACCGTCACCCGGACCTCGGCGATCGGCTCCAGCAGGCTGATGCGGGCGGCCGCGGCGGCCTCGCGCAGGGCCAGCGCACCGGCGGTCTGGAAGGCGGCGTCGGAGGAGTCGACCGAATGCGCCTTGCCGTCGAACAGCGTCACTCGCACATCCACCAGCGGATATCCCGCGGCCACCCCGCGCGCGGCCTGCGCCCGCACACCCTTCTCCACCGACGGAATGAACTGTCGCGGAACGACTCCGCCCACCACCTTGTCGATATACTCGATGCCCGAGCCCTCCGGTAGCGGCGCGACCTCGATCTCGCAGATGGCGTACTGGCCGTGGCCGCCGGACTGTTTCACATGCCGCCCGCGCCCGGATGCGGTGGTGGCGAACGTCTCTCGCAGCGCGACGCGATGCTCGACGGTATCGACCCGCACCCCGAACCGGGACCGCAGCCGCTCTAGGGCGACATCGCGATGCGCCTCGCCCAGACACCACAGCACCAGCTGGTGGGTCTGGCCGTTCTGTTCGAGCCGGACCGTCGGATCCTCGGCGACCAGGCGCGCCAGGCTCTGCGAGAGCTTGTCCTCGTCGGCCTTGCCGTGCGCCCGAATGGCCACGGGCAGTAGCGGTTCCGGGATGGGCCAGGGCTCGATCAGCAGCGGCGCGTCCTTCGCCGAGACGGTGTCGCCGGTCTCCGCGTGGCCGAGCTTGCTGACGCAGGCGATATCTCCGGCGATGGCCTGGCCCAGCGGGCGCTGCTGCTTGCCGAACGGCACCGATACCGCGCCCACCCGCTCGTCGACGTCGTGATTGCGCTCCTCGACCGGGCCGTGGCCGCAGACGTGCACCGTCTCGTCCGCGCGCAGCGTCCCGGAGAACACCCGCACCAGCGACAGGCGGCCGACGTACGGGTCCGACGCGGTGCGGATCACCTCCGCTGCCAACGGGCCGTCGGGATCGCAGGACAGCGGGGCGGGTCGGGCGCCGTCGAGGCCCGACGCCGACACCGGATGCTCTGCGGGAGTGGGGAATCCGCGCGTGATCAGGTCCAGGATCTCCACCATGCCCAGGCCCTCGCGCGCGCCCTCGGGGGGCGGCGCCGCGATCAGGACCGGATGGAAGGTGCCGCGCGCGACGGCCCGCTCCAGGTCGGTGACCAGCGTGGTCAGGTCGATCGCCTCACCCGCCAGGTACCGCTCCATGAGGGACTCGTCCTCGCTCTCGGCGATGATGCCCTCGATGAGCCGACCGCGCGCCTGATCGATCAGCGCGGCCTGGTCGGCGGTGGGCTCGGCGCGGGTGTGCTCGCCCTTCGAGTAGTCGAAGACATGCTCGGTGAGCAGATCGATCAGGCCCGTGACGGGGCGGTGCCCGTCGGCACCCTTCGCGCCGTACACCGGAAGATGCAGCGGCAGCATGCTTTCCGCCGCACCGCCGCCGAGCAACTCGCGGCAGGTCTCGGTCATCTCGTCGAAATCGGCGCGGGCGGCGTCCAGGTGGGTGATCACCAGCGCGCGCGGCATGCCGACGCTCGCGCACTCCTCCCACAGGGCCAGCGTCTGCCCGCCCACGCCCGCCGCGCCCGCGGCCGCCGAGATCACGAAAAGGGCCGCGTCCGCGGCGCGCAGACCGGCCCTCAGCTCCCCGACGAAATCGGCGTACCCGGGTGTGTCCAGGAGGTTTATCTTGATGCCCGCCCAGCCGACCGGCACCACCGACAGCTGTACCGACCGGTGTTGTCGCTGTTCTATGTCGTCGTAATCGGAGACGCAGGTGCCGTCCTCCACGCGACCGGCCCGGGTGACGGCGCCGGTGGCCATCGCGAGGGCCTCCACCAGTGTCGTCTTACCCGATCCGCTCTGGCCGACCAGCACCACATTGCGGATGGCGTCGGGACGCTCCGCCGTGATGGTCGTACCGTTGGCGCCTGCCGATGTACTCGCTCTGTCGGCCATGTGTGTCCTCGCTCCCGGAGTCGACACGTGCGGTTCACTCGAGCTTCCCACCGGGGACCACGGCCTGTCATCGATTCGAAAGATCCCGGGACGCGCCGCACGCGGCCCGCGGGAGACGGGCGGTCAGGAACCGAAGCGGGCCAGCACCGAGGTGGCCTCCTGGGCGGCGGTGCTCTCGTCGCCGAGGTGCGCCATCTGCGGGGGCAACTCGCGGCCGTGGCGCTTCATGGCCTGGGCGTAGAGCCTTCCGGCGCGGTAGGAGGAGCGGACCAGCGGCCCGGCCATCACGCCGGCGAAGCCGATTTCCGTTGCGACATCGGAGTGTTCGACGAACTCCTGCGGCTTCACCCAGCGGTCCACCGGGTGGTGGCGCGGGGAGGGGCGCAGGTACTGGGTGATGGTGAGGATGTCGCAGCCCGCCTCGTGCAGGTCGCGCATCGCCTGCGTGACCTCCTCGGGGGTCTCGCCCATGCCGAGGATGAGGTTGGACTTGGTGATCAGGCCCGCCTCGCGGGCGGCGGTGATGACGCTCAGAGACCGCTCGTAGGTGAAGGCGGGGCGGATCCGCTTGAATACCCGCGGCACCGTCTCCACGTTGTGGGCCAGCACCTCGGGGCGGGAGGAGAACACCTCGGCCAGCGCGTCGGGCTTGGCGTTGAAATCGGGGATGAGCAGCTCGACGCCGGTGTGCGGGGACACGCGCTCGATGGCGCGCACGGTCTCGGCGTACAGCCACGCGCCGCCGTCCTCGAGGTCATCGCGGGCGACGCCGGTGATGGTCGAGTAGCGCAGGCCCATCTGCTGCACGCTCTCGGCCACGCGGCGCGGCTCGTCGCGATCCAGCGGCTGCGGCTTACCGGTGTCGATCAGGCAGAAATCGCAGCGGCGGGTGCACTGCTCGCCGCCGATGAGGAAGGTGGCTTCGCGGTCCTCCCAGCACTCGAAGATGTTGGGACAGCCCGCCTCCTCGCAGACAGTGTGCAGCCCTTCACGTTTCACCAGGCCCTTGAGTTCGGAATACTCCGGGCCCATGGTGGCGCGGGTGCGGATCCACGAGGGTTTGCGCTCGATCGGCGTCTCCGCGTTGCGTGCCTCGATGCGAAGCAGCTTGCGGCCGTTGGGCGCTGCGGCGGTGTGTGCCGAGCCTTGCGATGTCGGGGTGTCGACGGAGGTCACGAAATCGACTCTACGCGGCGCCTGCGACCCGGTTTCCAGGGTGGTGGGGTGGTCATCGCGACGCGGCCTCGCGGGAATCATTCGGCCTGTGCCTGTGTTCGCATTCCGTCCGCGACCGCCCGGGCACGGGGTGCGTCGTGTGGTCGGTGACCGGCAGGGCGCCGTCGAGGGCTCGCAGGATCGCGTCGGCGACCAGGTCGCGGACCTCGGGCACGGTGACCTCGCGATCGAGCTCGCGGCTCAGGGTCGTCACCCCGGCGTCGCGGATTCCGCAGGGCACTATCGTCTCGAAGCCGTCCAGGGCCGAATTGCAGTTGAGCGCGATGCCGTGCAGGGCCACGCCGCGCTGCACCCGCACGCCGATCGCCGCGACCTTCCGGTCCGGCCGCGTGGCGTCGGCCGCCACCCATACCCCGGAGCGGCCCTCCACCCGTCCACATTCGACGCCGAGGCCGGTGCACACGGTGATCAGGGCCTGTTCCAGGCGGCGGACGTAGTCGACCACGTCGACCGGTTCGGCCAGCCGCACGATCGGATAGCCGACCAGTTGCCCCGGACCGTGCCAGGTGATCTTGCCGCCCCGGTCGACCTGGATCACCGGGCTGCCATCGATCGGCAGGTCGGTCGGTTCGGTGCGGCGTCCGGCGGTGAACACGGAGGGGTGTTCCAGCAGCAGCAGCCGGTCGCTGCCTTGGTCTTCGGCGCGCTCCTCGGCGATGCCGCGCTGCAATTCCCAGGCGTGGTGGTAGTCGATGAGGCCGAGTTGCTCGACGATCACGGGGGTGTCGTCGTAGCGCGCGGATTCGGCGGGTTTGCGGGCGGCCGGGAGGATCGGCAGGGCCGAGGTGTCGGTCAGCGACTCCGGGGTCGATGTGGTCGACGGTCCGTCGGATAGAGAAGGGTCGCCTGCAGGGTCGCTGCGCTCACTCACGGTCAGCGAGGTTACGCCATCGTTACCGGTGTGCGGGGGCGGGCCGCCGGCCGGCCGGGCGTCGGCCGCGAGACCGGTGCGCGGCGGGTGCGGCAGCGGCGTCGACGGTGCTGCGCGCAGCTGTCGGCGTGGTCAGCGCGGCTCGTCCCCGGTATCCGCGACAGGCAGTGTGAGCTGCATCAATGTCAGATCCATCCAGCGGCCGAACTTGCGGCCGACCTCCGGCAGCTCGCCGACGATCCGGAACCCGAACTTCTCGTGCAGCTTGACGGAGGTGGTGTTGGCCGATTCGATCGCCGCGATCATCGCGTGCACGGTCCCGGCCCCGGCGGCGCGGTTCAGCAGTTCGGCCAGCAACGCCGTGGCCACCCCGCGGCGGTGGAAGCGGTCGGCGACGTACACCGAGTTCTCCACGGTGAGCCGATAGCCGGACCTCGGCCGCCACTGCGCGTAGCTCGCGTATCCCGCGACCTCGCCGTCGATCTCGGCGACCAGGACCGGATACCCGGCGGCGCGGCGGTCCCGCAGCCACGTCCGCCGCTCCTCGATCCCGACCGGCTCGGTGTCCCAGATGGCGGTGGTCGCGGCGATGGCATCGTTGTGGATCACGAGGATCTCCGGGAGGTCCGCCTCCCGTGCGTCGCGGATGATCACATCGACCTGCTCGCTCGGAAATGGTGTCGGGGGAGTGTCAAGCGTCGCGGCGGCCCACCGCGGCATCCAGGGCCTGGCCGATCGTGTTGTGCTGGAACGTATATCCCGCGGACTCGAGGACCGTGGGGATGGCGCGGGGGCCGTGCAGGATTGCCTCCTGGGCGAATTCGCCGATGAGGAGGCGTAAAGCGAAGGCGGGCACCACGAACGGCGCGGGGCGGTGCACCGCGCGGCCGAGTGCGCGGTTGAACTCGGCGTTGGTCACCGGGGCCGGACCGGCCATGTTCACCGGGCCCGACACGGTGTCGTGGGTGAGGGCGAAGACGATGCCGCCGATCTCGTCGTCGAGCGAGATCCACGGCATGTACTGGCGGCCGTTGCCCAGCCGCCCGCCCAGCGCCAGCGAGTACAGGGGCTGCAGCATGCTCAGCATGCCGCCGTGGCGCGCCAGCACGACGGCACTGCGCAGCAGCACCACCCGTGCGCCCGCCTCGGCCGCCGGATGCGTCGCCGCCTCCCAGTCGCGGCACAGCGTCCCCAGGAAACCCGTTCCGGCAGGGGCGGATTCGGTGATCACCCGGTCGCCGGTGTCGCCGCCGTAGAAGTGCGCGCCGCTCGCGTTGAGCAGCGTGGGCACCCCGGCGGCGGCGACCGCCTCGGCGAGCACGTCGGTGGGCGTGATCCGGCTGTCCCGCAGCTCCTGCTTGTAGCTGCCGTTCCAGCGGCGGGACCCGAGCCCGGCACCGCAGAGGTTGACCACCGCCTCCGCACCGCGCAGCGCTTGGTGCGGGACCTGGGCGCGCGCCGGGTCCCAGGAGAACTCGTCGCGGCCCGCGGCGGGACGGCGCACCAGGCGAGCCACCTCGTGCCCGTCGCGCCGCAGGGCCGCCACGAGCGCCGTCCCGATCAGTCCGGACGAACCGGCGATCACAACCTTCATGCCGGATCTCTTTTTACAGACCCAGGTCGGCGTCGAACGCGGCTTCCTCCAGCCGGTGCTTGATGGTGGTGAGGAAGCGGCCCGCGTCGGCGCCGTCGATGAGCCGGTGATCGTAGGTCAGCGGCAGGTAGCACACCGAGCGGATGCCGATGAACTCGTTGCCGTTGTCCGCGATCACCATGGGCCGCTTGACGATCGCGCCCGTGCCCAGCATCGCCGACTGCGGCGGCACCAGGATCGGGGTGTCGAACAGCGCGCCCTGGCTGCCGATGTTGGTGATGGTGAAGGTGCCACCGGCCAACTCGTCGGGCTTCAGGCCGCCGGTGCGCGCGCGACCCGCGATATCGGCGATGGCACGGGCCAGACCGGCCAGCGAGAGGTCGCTGGCGTTGTGGATGACCGGCGAGAGCAGGCCCTGATCGGTATCCACCGCGATGCCCAGGTGCACCGCCGAGTGGTAGGTGATCTCCTTGGTCTCCTCGTTGTACGAGGCGTTCACGTTCGGATGCACGCCCAGCGCCTCGACCGCGGCCTTGGCGAAGAACGGCAGGAACGTCAGGTTGACGCCCTCACGCTCCTTGAAGGCGTCCTTGGTCTTGGCGCGCAGCGCCGCGATCTTGGTGACGTCGACCTCGTGGGTCTGGGTCAGCTGCGCGGTGGTCTGCAGCGACTCGCGGGTCTTGACCGCGGTGATCTGCCGGATGCGGCTGGCCTTCTGCACGGTGCCGCGCAGCGCCTGCAGTTGCGGGCGGACCCCCGCCGGTGCGGAGGCGGGCGCGGGGGCCTTCGGCGTGGCGGCCGGTGCGGCGGCGGGCTGCGATGCCGCGGGGGCCTGCTTGGGCTCGGCGGCGGCGAGCACGTCCTGCTTGCGGATGCGGCCGCCCACGCCGGAGCCCTTGACGGTGGACAGGTCGACGTTGTTCTCGGCGGCCAGCTTGCGGACCAGCGGCGTCACATACGGAGCCTCACCATTGCCGGAGGAGGTGGCGGCGTGGGCCGGGGCGGGTGCCGGAGCCGGTGCGGGGGCGGGAGCCTGCGCAGGGGCGGGAGCTTGTGCGGGTGCCGGAGCCTGTGCAGGGGCGGGAGCCTGTGCGGGTGCCGGAGCGGCGGCGGCCGGTGCGGGAGCTGGTTGCTGGGCGGGCGCGGGGGCCTGGGCGGGAGCAGGGGTGGACGCGGCGGCGGGGGAGCTGCTGCCGATCACACCGAGCTGACCGCCGACCGCGACGACGTCGTCCTCGTTCGCGGAGATCTCCAGCAGGGTTCCGGCCACCGGAGACGGGATCTCGGTGTCGACTTTGTCGGTGGAGACCTCGAGCAGCGGCTCGTCCACCTCGATCTGGTCGCCGACCTGCTTCAGCCAGCGGGTGACGGTGCCCTCGGTGACCGACTCGCCCAGTTCGGGCATCTGCACCGGGGTGCCGCTCGCGGCGGCGGGGGCCGGAGCCGCGGCCGGTTCCGGCGCGGGGGCGGGCTGCTGGGCCGGTTCGGGCGCGGGGGCGGGGGCCTCGGCGGGCGCGGGCGCGGCGGCCTCTGGAGCCGGGGCGGGGGCGGACGCGGCGTCCGCACCGGCCTCGCCGATCACGCCGAGCTCGCCGCCGACCTCGACGACGTCGTCCTCCTGGGCCACGATCTTGGTCAGCACGCCGGCGGCGGGTGACGGAATCTCGGTGTCGACTTTGTCGGTGGATACCTCGAGCAGGGGCTCGTCGACCTCGACCGTGTCTCCTTCCTGCTTCAGCCACCTGGTCACGGTGCCCTCGGTGACGCTCTCACCAAGCGCTGGCATCTGGACGGAGAAGGCCATGTCCGTTGACTCCTCTAACTGCTCGACGGGTCTACAACAGTTCGTCTCTCGGCGGGCACCCGCCGTTGGTCGCGGCGGAGGTCCGAACTGCCACCGATTCATTCTGTGGCACCGGAGAACCGTGGTTCTTGTTCCGACTCTCCATCCTTGCACTCGCCGCCGCGGCGCGTAGCACAGGGCGGGCCGTGTCCCGGGTGGTACCCCGCGCCCGCGGCCGTGTTCGCCGCGAGCGTACGCAGGTCCCGACGCGGCGGCCGTCCTCCTGGCAGTATCGATGGACCGGGTCCGAGCGTGTCCGGTTTGTGAAACGAGGAGGTGGGGCGGGGATGGGTTTGCTGGATCGTTTCCGCCGCAGCGGGCCGGGCGGCGCCGATGCCGGTGATTTCCGCTATCTGGACAACTGGGTGCGCACCCACATCGGGGTGGAGGCCTTCGTGGAACCGAAAACCACCGTGACCGATGTCACGGTGGTTCTTGTTGCCACGGATGGTGAATGGACCAGGCGCGTCGTGGGGGAGCAGGGCGCGCGGCGGTTGTCGGCCCGCCTGGGCATTCCCGTCTACGACGTGGGCCGCACCGGCTACCCGCAACGCATGCGCGACTACGACGCCCGCCGCCGCATAGAGCGGAAGCGGGCGCTGGAGCGGGATCTGGGCGACACCGGCCCGTGAGCGGTCCGCCGCCTCCATCAGGCGCAGTCGCCGACGGCCCCCTGGACCGGCTGGTCGACGTGCGGCGGGGTGGTTACTCGGCGGCGATGTCGTCGAGGACGGCTATGAGGGTGCGGACGGGGACGCCGGTGCCGCCCTTGGGGACGTAGCCGAACGGGGCGCCGGTGTTGAAGGCGGGGCCCGCGACGTCCAGGTGGGCCCACTGCACGCCCTCGGGGAGGAACTCCTTCAGGTACAGCCCGGCCGCGAGCATGCCGCCGTTGCGGTGCGGGGTCACGTTGGCCAGGTCGGCGACCTTGGAGTTGAGGTCGGCGCGCAGTTCGGCGGGGAGCGGCATGGCCCAGCCGTTCTCGCCGACCTGCTGCGACAGGCGCGCGACCCGATCGCGGAACTCGTCGGTGCCCATCACGCCGGGGGTGCGGGCGCCCAGCGCCACCAACTGCGCGCCGGTCAGCGTCGCGACATCGATGAGGTAGTCGGGTTCGTCCTCGCCCGCCCGCACGATGGCGTCGGCGAGGATCAAACGGCCCTCGGCGTCGGTGTTGATCACCTCGACGGTGGTGCCGCCGTACTGGGTGAGCACATCGCCGGGGCGCTGCGCGGTGGCCGACGGCATGTTCTCGGCCATGGGCACGGTGGCGGTGACCGTGATCGGCAGGCTGAGCCGCGCCGCCAGCAGGACGGTGGCGATGACCGCCGCGGCCCCGCCCATGTCCGAGGTCATATTCTCCATGTTGGCGGCGGGCTTGATGGAGATGCCGCCGGTGTCGAAGGTGATGCCCTTGCCGATCAGCGCCACCTTCTTGGCGCCGCCGCGGTAGCTGATGCGGATCAGCCGCGGCGGCCGCGAGGACCCCTTGCCGACGCCCACGATGCCGCCGAAACCCTGTGCCTCCAAGGCCTTTTCGTCGAGCACCTCGACCTCCAGCCCGGCTGCCTCGGCCAATTCCTGTGCCCGCGCGGCGAATTCGGCGGGGTAGAGGTGGCTGGGCGGCGTGTTCACGAAGTCGCGGGCGGTGGCGACGGCCTCCGCGGTCGCTTGCGCGCGGAACAGCGCCTCCTCGCCAAGACCCGGTTCGGGAACGAGGAATTCGACGCGCCGCAGCGGCTGCTCGTCCGGCTTGGGCGCGGACTTGTCCGACTTGAACGGTGTGAAGGTGTAGGCGCCCAGGTAGAAGCCCTCGGCCGCGGCGCCGAGATTCAGGCCGGACAGGGTGGTGACGGCGGTGCTGGTGCCCGACAGCGCGCGCCCGGCAACACCGGCCGACTTGCGGATCTGCTCGGCGTCGGCCTTCTCCGCGGCGCCCAGACCCACCGCGAGCACGCTGGCGACCCCGAGCCCCCGTGGCGCCGGAACCCGGGTCAGCTCCTCGCCCTTGCCCTTCGCGCCGACCGCCCGCAGCTGCGCCAGCAGCGCCGCCCGCGTGTCGGCGTCCAGCACGTCGTCGAACGCCGTCTCGCCCTCGAGCGCCGGACCGGGAACGATCGCCGGGCCGTCGTCGGTGGTGACGAGTCCGACGACGAGCACATCGGTTTCGGTGCCGATGGTCGCGGTGAGTGCCAGTTCCGGTCCGAGCGAACGATCTGCAACAGCTGTCATGCGGACAAGGCTACTGGTCGGGCGGATACGGGTCGCCGAGCCGGGTGGCGGGGAAGTGCCGGGACGCGATGCCGTCGAGCAGCAACGCCATGCCGTCCTCGAGCAGCTGATCGAAGTCCAGCTCCAGGCCCTCGACGTCCTGATCGGGATCGAAGTAGCGGGCGAGCGTGGGGTGGGTTTCGTCGGCGACGAGATCGGCCGCCGCGGCGCGGAAGTCCGCCACCGAGGGCGAGTCCATGCCCTGCGGGGTGCGTTCGGACCCCGGCAGCAGGGCCAGGCCCTGCACCAGCCCCGAGATCGTCAGATAGATGGTCAGCATCTGGTCCCGGGTCAGGTCTCGGTCGTCGAGTGCGGCGAACGAGCGCTCCAGGCTGTCGAGCAGGGCCGGGCCCACCGGCGGCCGGGTCTGGGCGAGGACCGGCAGCATCCAGGGATGCCGCCGGTACAGCAGCCATTCGGCGCGGGCCTCGTGCGCCAGCCGCGACCGCCAGTCCGCGGGCTCGGCAGGCGGGGGCGGGGCATCGGCGATGACGAGTTCGGCCATCTCGGCGAGCAACGCGTCGCGGTCGGTGAAATAGCGGTAGAGGCTGGAGGTTGCCACTCCCAGTTCCGTGGCCAGGCGGCGCATCGACAGTGCGTCCAGGTCCTCGCGATCGGCCAATTCGACTGCGGCCCTGACGATCCCAACGGTCGTGAGATGGTGCGTCTGGGCGGCGCGGCGGGGCGGCGCGGGCGTCGTACGACGGGCGCGATAGGCGCGGGCCTGGCATGAGCGCGAGCAATAGCGCCGCCGCCTGCCGCGCGGGCGCTGAGCGAACGGCTCGCCGCAGATCGTGCACGGCTGCTCTGATTTCGTCACAATATTCAGTGTGACGAATTACTCGTAACTGCGCTGGGGAGCTCATAGGTTGGCAGTCGCACACGGTGTTCCGGCGACCACCTGGCACATCGTGTCCCGGCCGCGGCCGGGGTGCCGCCGCGACGCGTGGCGGAGACGAATTCTCGACGGGAGGTCGGCGGATGGACGAACGGATCGTGATTCGGCGCGCGAGCGCGGACGAACTCGACGCGGTGGCGGCGGCGTATGCCGAGGCGAATGCCGACGAGGCGGTGACGACCTGGGTGCTGGCGGGCAACGCGGAGTTCGCCGCGGAGTTCGCGGCGCACCATGTACCCGAGATGATCGCGCAGAACCTGCGCGACGACGAGGTCTGGGTGGCCGGTGTCGGCGAGGAGATCTGGGCGATCTCGCTCTGGCACACGGTCGCCTCGCTGGACCGCTACGAGGCGCAGCACGCCGAGATCCGGGAACTGGCGCGGACCACGGGGGCGCTCCCGTTCCAGCGGCTGGAGGCGGTGCTCACCGCCGTCAACGCGCGCCATCCGACGGAATTCCCGCACCGCTACCTGCAGTCCATCGCCACGGTGCCGCACCGCCGGGGCTCGGGCGCCGGTGCCGCGATCCTCACCGACCGCCTGAAAGCCGCTGCGGCGGAGGGCCTTCCGGCCTATCTCGAAGCCAGCACCGAGCGCTCGTCGCGCCTGTACGAACGCTGCGGCTTCGTCCTGCGGGGCGAGCCCATCCTCCTCCCCGACGGCGGCCCCACCCTCCGCCCCATGTGGTTCCGGGGCTGAGCCTCACGCGGTGGCGGTTAAGCTCGGCTGGTGACCGAGTCGACGCTGCTGCAGGGGCCTATCCATGACGTGCACGTGGAGCTGGGGGCGACGTTCGCGCCGTTCGGGGGGTGGGAAATGCCGGTTCAGTACGGGGGGACGGTGGCCGAGCACACCGCGGTGCGAACGAGCGTCGGCCTGTTCGATGTGAGCCATCTCGGGAAGGCGACCGTGCGCGGAGCGGGAGCGGCGGCGTTCGTGAATTCCGCGCTGACCAACGATCTCGGGAAGATCCGCCCGGGAAAGGCGCAGTACACGCTGTGCTGTGCCGAGGACGGTGGCGTGATCGACGACCTGATCGTCTACTACGTCGGCGACGACGAGTTGTTCCTGGTCCCGAACGCCGCCAACACCGCGGGGGTGGTCGGGGCGCTGCGGAAGGCCGCCCCGGCGGGCATCACCGTCACCGACGAGCACCGCGAGTACGCGGTGTTCGCGGTGCAGGGCCCGAAGTCGGCGGAGGTGCTCACCGCGCTGGGCCTGCCCACCGACATGGAGTACATGGCCTACGCCGATGCCGAGTGGGAGGGTCGCCCGGTCCGGGTCTGTCGCACCGGCTACACCGGCGAGCACGGATACGAACTGCTGCCCCCGTGGGCCGACGCCGAACCGCTCTTCCGCGCTCTGCTGACGGAGGTGCGCGCCACCGGCGGCGCTGCGGCCGGACTGGGCGCCCGCGACACCCTGCGCACCGAGATGGGCTATCCGCTGCACGGACATGAACTGTCCCTGGATATTTCGCCGGTGCAGGCCCGCTGCGGCTGGGCGGTCGGCTGGAAGAAGCCGGAGTTCTGGGGCAAATCCGCACTGGAGCAGGAGAAGTCGGCGGGAGCGCGCCGAACCCTGCTGGGGCTGAAGGCACTCGACCGCGGCGTGCTGCGGCAGGGCCAGACCGTGCTGCGCGGTGACGAGACCGTCGGCGAGACCACCTCGGGCACCTTCTCGCCGACCCTCGGGATCGGCATCGCCCTCGCGCTGCTGGACAAGTCCGCCGGTCTCGAGCCGGGCGATGAGGTCGAGGTCGACGTCCGCGGCCGCCGCCTGCGCGCCGAGGTCGTCAAACCCCCGTTCGTCACCCCCCACACCTCCTGACGGGCGGGAGCCCGCCGCTGTTTCACCGGTCGTCAGCCGGTCGGCGTCACCGGGGCGGACGCGGGCGGCGCCACCGTCGAGATGACCGGCAGCAGGACGACGGGCTGACCGTCGTGCCCGGGCGCACTCCGCTCCGGCAGGAGCAGCAGCGCCGCGCACATCAGAGCGATCGCCGCCAGAACCCCGGCACCGGTGCGGACGTAAGCCCATCGGCGGTGCCGCCACTGTGCCGCGAAGCGCACGGTCCCGCTCCCTCCTGCTCGGACCCCACCCCTCCATCGCAGACGGCCGCCAGCCGTTAGCGCCCTCGACGAATTCGGTGTCCGGGACCGGCCGCCGCGCGACTTGCCCACCGGTCACCGGCCACGCTCCCGCCCAGCCGAGCAGAGTGCGCAGCACCCGAGGTCGCACAGGTTCGAGATGGCGGACCTGGCATCACGGGCCGGGCGCCGGGTTCTAGGATCGGAACTATGACCGTTGCCGCACAGTTCACCCGCGTTCCGCATCCGTCGCCCACACCGGCGGCGCGGCGACAGGAGATGCTGGCGGATCCGGGCTTCGGGCGCTTCTTCACCGATCACATGGTTTCGATCGACTACATCGGCGGGGAGTGGGCCAACCCGCGGGTCGAGCCCTACGGTGCGATGCAGATGGACCCGGCGACCATGGTGTTCCACTACGGTCAGGCCATCTTCGAGGGCCTCAAGGCCTACCGGCAGCCCGACGGCGGCATCGCGACGTTCCGCATCGACGCCAATGCCCAGCGGTTCCAGCGGTCGGCGCGCCGGATGGCGATGGCCGAATTGCCGGAGGACCTGTTCGTCGAGTCGGTGCGGCAGCTGCTGGAGGTCGACGCCGACTGGGTCCCGGACGCGGGCGGCGAGGATTCGCTGTATCTGCGCCCGTTCATGTTCGCCACCGAGTCGGGCCTCGGGGTGAAACCGGCCGAGGCCTACAAGTACCTGCTGCTGGGTTCGCCCGCGGGAGCGTACTTTCCGCGCGGCCTGAAGCCGGTGCGGGTGTGGCTGTCGACCGAGTACGTGCGCGCGGCACCCGGCGGCACCGGCGAGGCGAAGGTGGCCGGGAACTACGCCGCGTCGCTGCTGGCGCAGAGACAGGCCGCCGACAAGGGCTGCGACCAGGTGGTGTGGCTGGACGCCTGCGACCACCGCTACGTCGAGGAGATGGGCACCAACAACCTGTTCTTCGTGTTCGGCGCGGGCTCACAGGCGCGGCTGGTGACACCGGAGCTGTCCGGTTCGCTGCTCCCCGGCATCACCCGCGACTCCCTGCTGACCTTGGCCGCCGACTCGGGCTACCAGGTCGAGGAGCGCAAGGTGTCGGTGGAGGAGTGGCGCACGGGCGTCGAATCCGGGGAGATCACCGAGGTCTTCGGCTGCGGCACGGCGGCCGTGGTGATCCCGGTCGCCTCGGTGCGCTCGGAGGACGGGGAATTCACCATCGGCGACGGGGAACCGGGCGAGGTGACCATGGCGCTGCGGGAGACGCTGACCGGAATTCAGCGCGGCACCTTCGCCGATATTCACGGCTGGATGCGCACGCTCTGATCGTTCACCCCGGCATCAGCATGTGCCACTGCTCCAAAGTCTGCGGGCGCATCACATAGTTGTTGTCGCGCACGTTCGACAACGCGGCATTCGGGTCCTGCGAATACCAGTGGCCCGGATATACGACCGGATCTCCCGCTAACCCGGCCAGATAGCGCAGGCTGCGGAACATCGCATCGGAATCGCCGCCCGGGAAATCGGTGCGGCCGCAGCCGTCGACGAACAGGGTGTCACCGGCTACGAGCCGATCCTCGAACAGGAAGCACTGGCTGCCCGGCGTATGCCCGGGGGTGTGCAGCAATTCGATCTCGAATCCGCCGACGCTCACCTTGTCACCGTGATCGTGGCCGGTCAGCTCGCTCGGCGCGATATCGGTGACATTGGCCACCCACGGCAGTTCCTCGGCGTTGACGTGCACCGGAACCTGCACCCGCTCCAGCAGCTCGCGCACCCCGCGCAGGGTGAAACCGAGCATGGTGCCGCCCACGTGATCGGGGTGGTGATGGGTGGCCAGCACGCCGGTCAGGCGCAGCCCGTCGGCCTCCGCGATATCCACGAGATCGCCCGCGGCGTACGCGGGATCCACGACCACGCACTCGCCGCTGTCTCTATCGCCGATCAAATACGCGAAATTGCGCATCTGCGTGGCGATCGGATCGCCCACGGCCCAATCGCGCCCGGCCAGCAGCTGACGAAAATACACACGGTTGGATCCCATACGCACACCCTATGGCTCGGTGGCGATCGGCGCGCATTCGGTCGGACTGTGAATCGTCACGTCGCGGGAGGAAGGAAACGAAACACTCGCGGCCGAATCGCCGGATCACCTATTTGCGGATTGCGGAAATTGCACCTCGGCGAACGACGCTGCGGCGCAGACGTTTTCGCCGGCGATCAGCGCAGCAGCGGCGCGATATCCGCGGCGGCGTCCGGACCGTACGCCGCGCCGAGCCGATCGAGGGCCTCGTCGCGCCGCAGTGCCCATTCCTGCGGGCCGTCGGTCTCGAGCACGAGCACGGCGATGAGCGAGCCCAACTGGGCGGAGCGCTCCAGGCTGAGCCCGGCGGTGTGGCCGGTGAGGAAGCCGGCGCGGAAGGCGTCGCCGATGCCGGTCGGATCCACCTTCGACCGCTCCGGCACCACCTCGACGTTCACCTCGGTGCCGTCGCGGTCGACGATCTGCACGCCCTTCGCGCCCAGCGTGGTGACCCGGATGCCGACCCGCTGGCCGATCTCGTCGAGGGTCAGGCCGGTCTTCTGCCGCAGCAGGCCGAGCTCGTACTCGTTGGTGAAAAGGTATGCGGCGCCGTCGATCAGCTCGCGGGCCTGCTCGGCGTTCAGCAGCGCCAGCTGCTGCGACGGGTCGGCGGCGAAGGGGATGCCCAGCTCCTGGCATTCGCGGGTGTGGCGCAGCATGGCGTCGGGATCGTTCGCGCCGACCAGCACCAGTTCCAGGTCGTGGGTGCGGGCGAGTTCGGTGATCGAGATGTCGCGGGCCTCGCTCATGGCGCCCGGGTAGAACGCGGCGATCTGGGCCATCTCGTCGTCGGTGGTGCAGATGAACCGCGCGGTGTGCGCCTTCTCCGAGACCAGCACCGCCGAACAGTCCACGCCGTGGCGCTCCAACCATTCGCGGTACTCGCCGAAATCGGAGCCGACCGCGCCGAGCAGCAGGGGATTGCGATCGAGCAGGCCCATGGCGTAGGCGATGTTCCCGGCGACGCCGCCGCGGCGGATGTTCAGATCGTCGACGAGGAAGCTCACGGAGACATGCTCGAGCTGATCCGCCAGCAGCGCCTCGGAGAACTTTCCGGGGAAGTGCATGAGGTTGTCGGTCGCAATGGATGCGGACACGGCGATGGTCACGGGAGGTCCTTCGGTGTCGTGCGCTGCGCACGCCTCGTCGCTGCTCGACAGACGCGTAAATCGGTCGCTCGTAACGTACACCGTCGAACAGGAACCTCACCACCTGAGCGACACGAGTGTCTCAGTCGGTAACACTCATGTTGTGCGACAACCGGTTTGGTTCACCCGGGCAGCAGTCAGCGCGGAACCCCCGGTCGGGGATTCCGCGCTGACGGCGAGGGTCAGTTGAAGCTGTCGCCGCAGGCGCAGGAGCCGGTGGCGTTCGGGTTGTCGATGGTGAAACCCTGCTTCTCGATGGTGTCGACGAAGTCGATCGCGGCGCCCTGCACGTAGGGGGCGCTCATCCGGTCGACGGTCAGCTTGACACCGCCGAACTCGGCGACGAGATCGCCGTCGAGACTGCGGTCGTCGAAGAACAGCTGGTAGCGCAGACCGGCGCAACCACCGGGCTGCACGGCGATCCGCAGCGCCAGATCGTCGCGGCCCTCCTGATCGAGCAGCGCCTTCGCCTTGCCGGCGGCCGCATCGGTCAGCGTCACACCGTGGGTGGTGGTCTCGTTCGGTGCAGTCATGAAGTCTCCTCAGGACCCGTGGTCATCCCGTGAACAGCGCACGGCTCGAAGCTGTCAACGCCACTTCGCGGGTGGCTATTCCAATCTTGCCACTCTCACGCGGTCGCGCCCCAGTCCGTATACCCATTCGCATCCGGGCTGAATACCAGTCGTGCTTGTTCTGCTCCCTATCGACCGTACTCGGATGCCGAGCGGAAACGGCCGGTTAGCGGCGGGTGAACGCCGGGGTATGGCACAGGACACAACAACTCGGCGAACCGGATTTCCAGGGCGGTGTGCCATCGAATAGCCTGGTCGGCGTGAAGTTCCTCCGCCGCGGCGATGCCAGCAAGACCGACGACCTCGCCGACCGGACCTCGGGCGCCCCCGCCGATGAGTCGGGCGGCTCGGTCGACACCCCCGACCGGGTGGCCGCCACCGCCGGTAAGGGCCGGCCCACCCCGAAGCGCCGCGATGCCGAGGGCAAGCGGCGCGGTCCGGTCGCGCCCGCGCCCCTGACGGCGAAGGAGGCGCGGGCCCGCCGCAAGGCCACCCGCGGCAACCGGGCCGAGCGCAAGGCGGCCGCCGCCGATCGTCGCGCGGCCGCGGCCGACCGGCGCGCGCGCATGCTCGCCGGTGAGGACAAGTACCTGCTGCCGCGCGATCGCGGCCCGGTCCGCGCGTACGTGCGCGATCTGGTCGACGCGCGCCGCAACCTGGTCGGGCTGTTCATGCCGCTGGCGCTGGTGTTGATCCTGACCATGTTCCTGACCCCCGCCGTGCAGGCCTACGTCACGCTCGCCATGCTGGTGATGATGGTGTTCATGGTCGGCGAGGGTTTCCTGATCGGCCGCACCATCAACAAGCGGGTCCAGGAGCGCTACCCCGACGACACCAGCTCGTCCTGGTCGCTGGGCTGGTACGCCTTCGTCCGCGCCTCCCAGATCCGCCGCATGCGCGCTCCCAAGCCCCGCGTCAGCCCCGGCGACTCGGTCTAGCCGGGCGTCCCGGCCCCCTTCGCACCCCCTGCGTGTTCGCGCACCCGGTACATGCGTTGTACAGGGTGCGTGAGCGAACACGGGGTGCGGGAATGCTGATTACCGGGTCGGGTGGTCTGCCGTGTTCCAGCCGCCGGGGAGCTGTTCGCGCATGCCGGTGATGGCGCGTAGTTCGATGTCGATGCGCTGGGCGTCGCGGTCGTCGATGTTGCTGGATCCGGTTGGGGGGAGGGTGATTCCGTGGTGCAGGAAGACCCGCATCGCCAGCACGATCATCACGATGAACAGGAAGGAGAGCAGGTAAGTGAGCATGGCAGTAATTTTTCCCCCATGCACTTCCTGCCACCAGTGGCAGTTGTGTCATTGTTCGTAAATATTCGGCCACGTACACTGTGGGCATGCTGACGAAGGTCGCCGCGGTGCTCAGCCAGACCGTCGCCATGTTCGAATTCGGCGTCCTCTGCGAGGTTTTCGGGCTGGACCGCCGCGACGACGGGCTGCCCGCCTTCGACTTCCGGGGCTGCGGGGCCGAGCCCGGCGCGTCGCTGACCTCCAGCACCCCCGGTATCACCGTCACACCGCAGCACGGCCTGGACGAACTGCTCGACGCCGATCTGGTCGCCGTCCCCGCGTATCCGGTCACCCCGGGCTACGAGTTCGATCCGCGCGTGGTGCAGGCGGTCCGCGCGGCGTCCGATTCGGGGGCGACCGTGCTCACGGTCTGTTCGGGCGCGTTCCTCGCGGGCGCGGCGGGGCTGCTGGACGGGCGCAAGTGCACCACGCACTGGCGCTACGTCGACCAGCTCGCCGAGCGGTATCCGCAGGCCACCGTCGATCCGGACGTGCTGTTCGTGGACGAGGGCAATCTGATCACCAGTGCGGGCACCGCGGCCGGGATCGACGCCTGCCTGCACCTGGTGCGGCGGGAGCTGGGCAGCGCCGTCGCCAACAAGATCGCCAGGCGGATGGTGGTGCCGCCGCAGCGCGACGGCGGGCAGCGGCAGTTCATCGAGCGACCGATGCCGGGCTATGAATCCGACAGCCTGCGCGAGACGTTGCTGTGGATGGACCAGCATCTCGAGCTGCCGCACACGGTCGAGGACCTGGCCGCCCGTTCGGCCATGTCGACGCGCACCTTCGCCCGCCGGTTCGTCGCCGAGACCGGCACCACCCCGCTCAAATGGCTCACCAACCAGCGCGTCCTGCTGGCCAAGCATCTCCTGGAGGACACCACCCTGGACCTGGAGACCATCGCGGGCCGTTCCGGTTTCGGCTCCGGCGCCCTCCTGCGTCACCACTTCCAACGCCTGGTAGGCATCGCCCCCACTGAATACCGCCGCCGCTTCGGCGCCTGACCCGCCACCAACCCTTCGCTCGCGAGTGTGCAGGTCGTCCAGGGGCGGGCGGTGGTTGGTACCGTTCTGGCGTGGTTGACGAAGCGGCGAGCGGGCGAGCGGTGCGGACGCTGGTACTCGGCGGGGCGCGGTCAGGGAAGTCGGCGTTCGCCGAGGAGTTGGCCGGGCTGTCCGGTGCGGTGCGGTACGTCGCGACCGCCGTGGTGGATCCCGCCGATGCCGATTTCGCCGAACGCGTTGCGGCACATAGGGTCCGGCGGCCCGGCGTATGGACTGTGGTGGAGGGCGATCCGGTCGCGGTGCTCGCCGACCCCGCGCCGGTGACGCTGATCGACGATCTCGGCACCTGGCTGACCGGGCGCATCGACGCGCGGGCGGCCTGGGAGTCGCCGCGCGGCACCGTACAACCCGACACCGACGCCCTCGTCGCGGCCGTGCGGGGATACCGGCAGCGGCTGGTGATCGTGAGTCCCGAGGTCGGGCTGGGCGTCGTCCCGGCGACCAAGTCCGGGCGGCTGTTCCAGGACGAGATCGGCGAGCTGAACCAGCGGATCGCCGCGGTCTGCGACGAGGTCTACCTGGTGGTCGCGGGCATCCCGACGTGCGTCAAGGGTGCCCAGGTTTCGCCAGGCGCTGGTGATTCCGAATCGACCTCGGCGGGTGCGGACGGTGTCGGATCGGCAGCGAGTGGCGCAGCGGTGGCCGCTGGGTCCGCGGCACGTGGGTCCGATGTGCAGCGCGCAGCTACCTACCGGAACTCGACCTCTGCCGCCGCCTCCGAAACGACCGCGGCGACTGCCGAGGTGAACCCGGCGGCGACTGCTGATGTGAGTTCGGCCGCCGCGACTGACGCAGGTGGTGCCGGTGCGGGGCCGACGGCTGCTGCGGTCGGTGGTACTGAGGTGATCGCGACTTCCGGTGGGGCGGGGCCGGATTCGGTCGATACGGGTTCGTCCTCGCACGATGACAACGGCTCGGCCGCAACGGAACCCGGTGGCGGGGAGTTCGGGTATGTTGCGGGATCCTCCGGTGGCGCACCGGAATTCGGGCCGGTGGCCACGCCCGATGCGGGGCTGCGGGCCGAGGCGGAGGCGCGGCAGCTCGAGCTCACCAAACCCGCGGGTGCGCTGGGGCGGCTGGAGGCGCTGGGCAACTGGGTGGCGGCCTGCCAGGGGGTGTGTCCGCCGCGGCAGTTCGAACGCGCGCGGGTGGTGGTGTTCGCCGGGGACCACGGCGTTGCGCGACACGGGGTTTCGGCGTATCCGAGCGCGGTGACCGGGCAGATGGTCGCCAATTTCCTGGCCGGCGGCGCCGCGGTGAACGCGCTCGCGCGTCTCGCGGACGCCACCGTGCGGGTAGTGGACATCGCCGTCGAGGGCGACACCGACCCCGCTGCCTCCGGGTACAAGGTGCGCCGCTCGAGCGGCAGCATCGACCGCGAGGACGCGCTGTCGGAGGCCGAGGTGCGGGCGGCGCTGGCGGCGGGCAAGGCGATCGCCGACGAGGAGGTCGACGGCGGCGCCGATCTGTTGATCGCCGGTGATATGGGCATCGGGAACACCACGCCCGCAACGGTTCTCATCGCCACACTGACCGACACCGAGCCGGTGCTGGCGGTCGGGCGCGGCAGCGGTGTCGACGACGCCGGGTGGATGCGCAAGGCCGCCGCGGTCCGCGACGCCATGTGGCGAGCCCGCACGCACCGCTACGACCCGGTCGCCCTGCTGCGCGTCGCGGGCGGCGCCGACCTGGCGGCCGCGGCCGGTTATCTCGCCCAGGCCGCGGCGCGCCGCACCCCGGTGATCCTCGACGGCCTGGTGGTCACCGCCGCCGCGCTGCTCGCCGACATGCTGGCGCCCGGCGCGAAGGCCTGGTGGGTGGCGGGCCACCGCTCCACCGAACCGGCGCACGCGCAGGCTCTGTCCAGGTTGAGCCTGGAACCACTGGTGGACCTGGAGATGCGGCTCGGCGAGGGGTCGGGCGCGCTCACCGCCCTTCCGATCCTGCGGGCCGCCGTCGCGTCCCTCGCCGACATGTCGACCTTCGCCGACGCGGGCGTCAGCACCGCGGCCGAAAGCGCCCCGGCTCCATCGGAAGTCGCGCCCTGACCGGGCACGTGATGCACCGCGTCAAGTCTGCCCGCGGTAATCCGGCACCCGGCGGCCCGGAATGGTGAGTCTCGGCCGGTGCGGCTCGCGCCCCCATCCCGGAACTCCAGGGCAGGGGTCTCGCACGGTGCCGCGGCGCCGGTCATCGCAGGCCGCTTCGCGCACCCGCCGCATGTCCTCGCACCCGCTCCCTGGCCCTGCAGGTGGTGCGGGACCAGGCGCGGGGTGCGGGAGCGGGGTTGTCGGGCTTGTGGTTGCGGGCCGTGATGGGGTGGGGCGCGGTGTACGTGCTGATGACCGGGTTCGGGGGCGGGGGCTGTGAGCGGGGTTCGGTTGGCCCTGTCGTGGTTGACCGTGTTGCCGGTTCGTGGGCCGACGACCGTGGATCGGGCGGTCGCGGGCCGGGCGATCGCCCTCGCCCCGCTGGTCGGGCTGTTGCTCGGGGGCGGTGCGGCCGGGGTGCTGTGGGTAGCGGCTACGGCGGGAACGACTTTCGCGCTGGCGGGGGTGCTCGCCGTCGCGGTCCTGGCGCTGGCGACGCGGGGTATGCACCTGGACGGCCTGGCCGACACCATGGACGGCCTCGGCAGTTACGGCCCGCCCGAACGGGCGCGCGAGATCATGAAGAGTGGGGGTGCGGGGCCGTTCGGCGTGGCGGCGTTGCTGTTCGCCGTCGGAATTCAGGCGCTGTCGTTCGCGGCGCTGGTCGAGCACGGCAGGTGGTGGGCCGTCGCGCTGGCGGTCGCGGCCGGGCGGGTCGCGGTCGTGCTGGCCTGCCACCGTGGCGGTACCGCCGCGCCCGGCGCCGGATTCGGTGCGCTGGTGGCCGGTACACAGTCCATCGGCGTCGTGGCCGTCTGGTGTGTAATCGCGCTCGCCGCAGGAGTTTTCGCGATCCTCGACCGCCCCTGGCTCGGGGCGCTGGCGGTAGCGGCGGGTCTTGCCGGCGCCGCACTGCTCGTCCGCCACTGTCGCCGCCGCTTCGGCGGCCTCAACGGCGACGTCCTCGGGGCCGCCAGCGAGCTCACCGTCACCGTGACCGCAGCCCTGCTGTCCCTGCACCCGTGACACCGGGACCCAGGGGATGCACACGGTGCGGGGACCCGATAAGTTTCGTCGGCTCGGCTCGTCCCAATCGGAGAGACGACTCAATTCGACGAGGAGAGCTATGCGACCACTGATCCTGCACATGATGGTCACCCTGGACGGGTACGCGGCCGGGCCGGGCGGCGACCTGGACTGGATCGAGGTGGACGACCCCGATCTGGACGGCTACCTGGCCGATCTGCTCGGCAGCGTGGACGCGCAGATCTTCGGGCGCAAGTCCTACGAACTGCTGGGGGAGTACTGGCCGCAGGCGCAGCAGAATCCGGCCACGCCGGGCGATGCGAAGCTCGCGGCACTGGTCAACGGGCTGCCGAAGATCGTGGTCACCTCGCGGCCGGACGCCCCGCTGGACTGGCAGCCCGCGTCGGCCATCGGCGCCGATCTCACCGCCGAGACGGCCGAGTTGAAGAGCAAGCCCGGCAGACCGCTGGTGCTGTTCGCCGGGGCCGCCACGGCACAGGAATTCCTGCGCCGCGACCTGGTCGACGAGATCCGGCTGCTGGTCTTCCCGGTACTCCTGGGCGCGGGGGAGCGGCTCTTCGCCGACGACACCCGCCGGAACCTGCGCTTCACCGAATCCCGCGCGTTCCCCGCTTCGGGCGTCGTCCTGCAGTCCTACCGAAGGTGACCTGGACGGGCAGGGCTCAGCCGCGGGCCTCGATGCGGGCCCGGACCTCGGGGCGGCGCAGTGGCGGGAGGGCCTTCGGGGGGACCTTGCGCTCGGGCAGTTCGGCCAGCAGGCGAGTGGTCACGGCCGCGATATCGGCGACCGCGGCCTCCACCACCGCGCGGTTGGCCTCGGAGACGCTGGACAGGCCGCCGACCTTCCGCACGTACTGCAACGCCGCGGCCTGGATCTCCTCGGACGTCGCCGCTGGCTCCAGCCCGCGCAGGGGCGTGATATTTCTGCACATGCTCCGAGGCTAGCGCCGCCGGGCGACAGGTACGAGGCCTCGATCAGAGACGCACCGGATAGGTGGGTTCCTGGATCTGGGGCTTGATGCGGTCCTCGACGAAGATGCCGTGCCAGATCATGAACACCAGCAGTGTCCACAGGCGGCGGCTGTGGTCGGAGGCGCCGGTGCGGTGCGCCTCCAGCATCGCCTTGATCGCGGACTTGTCCAGCAGGTGGTCGGTCTGGGAGTCGGCGATCTGCGCGGCCGCCCAGTCGTGCAGTTCGGGCCCGCGCAGCCAGTGCCGCAGCGGTACCGGGAAACCCAGCTTGGGACGGTGCAGCACGTGCGGCGGGACGATTTCCTCCAATGCCCGCCGCAGCGCGTACTTGGTGGTCTCCTTGGTGATCTTCTGGTCGAAGGGGATCTTCTCGGCGACCGCGAAGACCTCGGAGTCCAGGAACGGCACCCGCAGCTCCAGCGAGTTGGCCATCGTCATCTTGTCGGCCTTGACCAGGATGTCGCCGCGCAGCCAGGTGAACAGGTCCAGGTGTTGCATGCGCGCCACCGGATCCATGTCGGCGTCCTGCTTGGCGTAGATCGGCCCGGTCACGTCCTGATGCGTCCACTCGGGCCGGAATTCCCGCAGCACCGAACGCAATTGGGCATCGTTGAAGCTGCGGGCGTTGCCGTAGTAGCGCTGCTCGAGCGTCAGCGAGCCGCGGTGCAGCAGACTCTTGCCCCGGGTGCCCTCGGGGATGCGGTCCGACAGCTGGCCCGCCAGTCGCCGCAGACCCTGCGGAAGGTACTCGAAGGGCTTGAGCGACAACGGTTCCCGGTAGATGGTGTAACCGCCGAACAGTTCGTCCGACCCCTCCCCGGACAGCACCACCTTGACGTGCTTGCGGGCCTCCTTGGCCACGAAGTACAGCGGCACCAAGGCGGGATCGGCCACGGGATCGTCGAGGTACCAGACGATTTCGGGGATCGCCCCCGCGAAATCCTCCGGGCTCACGGTCCGGATGTAGTGCTTGGCGCCGATGGCCTCGGCGGTCTCGGCGGCCACGTCGGCCTCCGAGTAGCCCTCGCGCTCGAAGGCGGAGGTGAAGGTCAGCAGGTTCGGATTGTGCTGAATCGCCAGTGCCGCAATGGCGGTCGAGTCGATGCCGCCGGACAGGAACGAGCCGACGGTGACATCGGCCCGCATGTGCTTGGCGACCGAATCCTTCAGCACCTCGGCGATCTCGTGATACCGGGACTCGGCGGAGCTGAACGGCGCCACCCGGAACCGCGGCTCGAAATACCGTGTGACCCGGGGAGTCTCACCCGGACCCAGCGTCGCGTAGCACCCGGACTCCAGCCGCCGCACGTTCTTGTGCAGCGATTCCGGCTCCGGAACGTACTGCAGCACCGTGTAGTGCTCCAGCGCCCGCACATCCAGCTCGTCCGAGAGGCCCAGCGCCGGAAGCAGTTCCAGCAGGCTCTTCTTCTCGCTGGCGTAGGCGGTGCCGTTCGGGCCGGTCGCGACGAACAGCGGTTTGATGCCGAACGGATCGCGGGCCAGCACCAGCTGGCGCCGCTCGGTATCCCAGATCGCGAAGGCGAACATGCCGCGCAGCCGGGCGACGGCGTCGGTGCCCCAGTAGTGATAGGCGGCGACGATCGCCTCGCCGTCGCCCTCGGTGCGGAACTGCGCGCCGTGCTCGTCGCGCAGCTGCTCGCGCAGCTCCAGGTAGTTGTAGATCTCCCCGTTGAACGCCAGCGCGTACCGCTCCGGATTCTCCGGCGGCCCCCAGAACAGCGGCTGGTGCGAATGCTCGATGTCGATGATCGACAACCGGTTGAAGCCGAGGATGATGTGCTCGTCGTGCCAGGTGCCGCGCTCGTCGGGGCCGCGGTGGCGGCCACACTGCAGCGCGTCGTAGACCTGGGAGACGACGTCGTCGGTCGCGACGTCAGCGGTCAGAAATCCGAGCAGTCCACACACTGCGTCGAGAACCTCGTTTCCGGGATCGGGTGCGGGCAGGACGAGCGAAACCCAGTCTCCGAGTATGCCGTACCGAGCCGCGGTGCGTGCGGGAGGGGATTTCCGAGGAACCGGAGGTCGTCGGTGTGTCGAATGCGACCCGGGCACAACGCGGTACCCGGTTTGGTCTACGCTGCGTAGTACTCGGGAACTCCCGGGCGTGGCCGCGCGTTTGCACCGGTCCGCCCATGATCCCCGAACGTGCTGAATATTGCGTCGCCCGGTCCGCGCCGGGCGGCGGCAGTCGGTTGGACGACCAGGAAGGCGTTGAGCGTGGCGCACAAGGCGAGCGAAGCGACAGGGGCACGCCCCGGCGGGGGCTCTACCTCCGGCGGACGGGGCCGCGCCCTTCGGCGGGCCGGGCTGGCGGTGTCCATGGGGATCACCGTGCTGCTCGTCTCGGGCTGCTCGATCGACAACCCGGTGCTGCGGTTCGGCTGGCCCACGGGTGTCACCCCGCAGGCGACCCGGATGCGCGAGCTGTGGACCTGGTCGGTGGTCGCCGCCCTCGCGATGGGCGTGCTGGTCTGGGGCCTCACCTTCTGGACCGTGGCCTTCCACCGCAAGAAGTCGAACTCGCCGGAGTTCCCGCGCCAGACCGGCTACAACGTGCCGCTGGAGCTGACCTACACGGCGATCCCGTTCGTGATCATCGCGGTGCTCTTCTACTTCACCGTCGTCGTGCAGAACTACGTGCACGAGAAGGTGTCCAACCCCGATGTGGTCGTCGATGTGACCGCGTTCCAGTGGAACTGGAAGTTCGGCTACCAGAAGGCGGTGCTGCCGGGCGGCCAGATCTACGACGGCGCCGACAAGGAGCGCAACTCCCTGAACCAGGAGATCATCGAGGAGTACCGGGAGCGCAAGGTCGACGGTCACCCGCGGCCGGGGCCGAACAACGGCCTGCCCGCCAACGACACCTCGTATCTGCACTACGACAAGATCGAGACGATCGGCTCCAGCCGGGAGATCCCGGTGCTGGTGCTGCCGACCGGCAAGGTCGTCGAGTTCCAGCTCGCGGCCGCGGATGTCATCCACTCCTTCTGGGTGCCGGAGTTCCTGTTCAAGCGCGACGTGATGCCGAACCCCAAGGAAAACCACTCCGACAACACCTTCCAGATCACCAAGATCGAGCGGGAGGGCGCCTTCGTGGGCCGCTGCGCGGAGATGTGCGGTACCTTCCACTCGATGATGAACTTCGAGGTCCGGGCCGTGAGCCCGGAGAAGTTCGAGCGTTACCTGCAGGTGCGGGAGAAGGGCGCGACCAACGCCGAGGCGCTGGCGAGCATCGGCGAGTCGCCGGTGTCGGTGACCACGCACCCGTTCGACACCGACCGCACCGCGCGCGAAGCCGCCCAGGCCGAGAGCAAGTGAGGACTGAACTGACATGAAGGTCGAAGCACGCATCTTCGAGCTGCTCACGGTGTTCTTCATCATCGTGGGCGTCGTCTACGCATTCTTCACCGCGCAGTCGCGCACCGGCGTCGAGTGGGCCGGGACCACCGCGATCGTGCTGACCGCGGGCCTGACGCTGATCGTCGGCACCTACTTCCGCTTCGTGGCCCGCCGCCTGGATCTGCGGCCCGAGGACTACGAGGACGCCGAGATCGTGGACGGCGCCGGCGACCTGGGCTTCTTCTCGCCCGGCAGCTTCTGGCCCATCCTGATCGCCGCGGCCGCCTCGGTGACCGCGATCGGCTTCGCGTTCTTCCAGCTGTGGCTGATCGCCGTCGGCGTGATCTGCGTCCTCATCACGGTGGGCGGCCTGGTGTTCGAGTACCACTTGGGCCCCGAGAAGCACTAGCGCACAAGACGAACGCGGCGCCCCGGTCGACTCCGACCGGGGCGCCGCGTTTTGCATGTCGGGCGGCTGCTCGACCACGCCAAGGTCGTGCTTGCGAGATGACGCCTCGTTCTAGTACGTTTCTTCTATATGGAGCGTCTGCTCCAAATAGAAGCGGCATCGCGAAGACAGAGGATCGGCATGACACTTCCCCCGGGCCAACGTGCCGTCGACGGATTCCCTCGGTTCGGCACACATCTGCATCACCCGCCGCCGCCTGTTCCCGCCGACCCGGTGATCGAGATCTGCGGGGCCGTGACCGAGGCATCGACCCTGTCGGTGGCCGACCTCGCCGAGTTGCCGCGCCAAGAGCGCAAGGCCGACTTCCATTGTGTCGCTGGGTGGTCGGCCACCGGTCTGCTGTGGGAAGGAATCCCCTTCGGGATCCTCTACCGCACGCGGATCGAACCGCTGCTCGAGCCGGGCGCCGCGATCAGCCACGTGGTCTTCGAAGGCCTCGACGGCATCCGGTCGATCGTGGTGCTGGAGGACGCCCTGGCCGATGATGTGCTCATCGCCGACCGACTCGACGGGCGTCCGCTCGATGGCGACCACGGCGCTCCGATGCGGCTGGTGAGCCCCAGCCAGTACGGCTACATCAGCATCAAACACCTGTGCCGCATCGAATTACACAGCTCCGAACCCCCGGCCCCCGACCGATGGTCACCGCGGGAAACCCTCGCGCGAGGGTCTGGCAGGAGGAACGCCACCGCTACCTGCCCGGCCGCGTGGTCCGCCCGATCTACCGGCTACTGATCGCGCCGATCCGCAAGCTGAGCGCCCTGGGCAGCCCCCGCACCTAGTCCGTCTCGTAGCGCTGGGCGCGTTCGGAGTGGCAGATGTCGGCGATGGCGGCGTCGATCTCGCGGAGTAGTTCGGAGGTGCCCGACTTGCCCGTGTAGGTCTCCGTGGGGCGGACCCGGCAGGTGAAGGTGAGGAAGCCGTGGTCCTCGCCGGATAGTTCGTGCAGATAAGGGGAGCGCACGCCATAGGTCATGGCGGAGATGACGGTGAAGCAGCCGCTGCGCTCGCGGTAGTCGGTGAACAGGTCGTGCAGGCGGTGGAATACCGCCGTATACGTCGACAGCGGCGCGAACACCGCCACCCGGTAGGCCGGGCCGCGCTCGGCGGAGGTGATCACGGTATCGGCGAGATACTCCGCGTCGCGCAGCGTCAGCACCTTCGGCGAGAACATCAGCGCACCGGCGGCGGCGTTGCGCACGGGCATGCCCGCCGGGCCGCGCGCCGCGGAGGCGATGGCGCCCAGCGACTTCCGCGCCCGGGAGCCCAGTTCGCGCCGGGCCCGCAGCGAGGCCGTGGCGGTGGTGGGGTGCAGGCTCGACCACTGGCCGAAGCGCACCGTGCCGAGCTGCACATGCCCGGTGCCGACGGGGCGCGACACCCGCAGCGGCGCGGTGTCGACCCAGCGGCCCACCTGGAGCATGGCGTCGCCGGGCCGCTCGATCTCGGCGACCGAATGCTCGACGAAGGTGTCGAAGTCGAGGAAGCGGTGCGCCTCGGAGGTCAGCCAGGTGTGGTCCTTGTCGACCTCGACGGCCTCCAGGGTGAGCGCGGTGATGATGCCGGTGCGACCGGCCCCGCCGAGGATGCGGCGGAAGCGGTCGGCGTGGTGGGCGCGCCCGCAGGTGCCGAATCTGCCGTCCGGATCGACGTATTCGAGAGCGACGACGTTATCGCTGAACATGCCGTAGCGATGCGAAGCGGCACTGAGCCCGCCGACCGCCGCGAACCCGCCCGCCGTGATCTCGCGGTGGTCGCCGACGATCGGGAGCCCCAGACCGTGCGCGGCCAGCGTGCGATCGATATCGGACAGCCGCGCACCGGCCTGCACCCGGACCAGCCGGGCGTCGGCGTCGACCGCCTGCACCCGGTTCATCCGCCGCAGCGACAGCACGACGCGGCGGTCGGGCGGGGCGAGCTCGTCCTCGGCGTGGTCGCCGTACTCACCGCCGCGGACGGTCAGCGGCTGCGGGCGGGAGTCGCGAACCGTGCGCACGACATCCGCGGTATCGCGGGGAAGATACTCATCGGGCAGATCGGCCAGGGTGATGCTCACGACTGCACCTCGCTGACGCTCGGCTCCGTCGCGCGCGGGGAGCGCCGTGTCCTCGGTTCGCTCGCAAGCCCGCTCACGCCGTCGCCTCGCCGCTGCTCGGCACCGGCATGCGCACGGGCGCATTGTGTTTCGGGGATTGCTCACTGCGCTGGCTCATGGCCTCACAGCTAACCACAGTCGCGGCGGTTCGTCTGCCCCGAACTCGAGCGGGCGATCGCGACACGCGCGGCGTGGCGGATTGCCGACATCGCGTGGCGCTTCGGTGGAAGCGGCAACCCGGTCCCGTCCCTACCCTGATCAGCATCGACGATTCTTGGAGGACCTGTGTTCCGCTATTCCGGTCATGACGGCTGGCCGTTGTCCGCGTCAACGGTGGGCAACGCCGGGCCGGATGTCGTGCTGATGCACGGCGGCGGTCCGGACCATCGCAGCCTGCTGCCGCTGGCCGATCGGCTGGCCGATCGCTACCGCGTCGTGCTGCCCGACGTCCGCGGCTACGGCGCGTCGCGCTGCGCGGATCCGGCCCGGCACACCTGGGCGCGCTACGCCGAGGACGTGGTGGCCCTGCTCGACCATCTGGACGCTGAGCGTGCCGTGGTCGGCGGGACGGGGCTCGGGGCGACCGTGGCGGCACGGGCGCTGCTGGCCTATCCGGACCGGTTCGCCGCGGGGATTCTGATCAGCGTCGAGGACATCGAGGACGACGAGGCGAAACGGGCCGAGACGGCGATGATGGACGCCTTCGCCGATGCCGTGACCGTGGCGGGCATCGAGGCGGCGTGGGCGCCGATCCTGCCGCAGCTGGCGCCGGTGATCGAAACCCTTGTCCGCGAGGCGATTCCGCGCAGCGATCCGGCGAGTATCGCCGCGGCCGCCGCGATCGGGCGGGACCGCAGCTTCCGCGGTCCCGCCGAATTCGCGGCCATCGCGGCGCCGGTCCTGCTGTTTCCTGGCATCGACCGGCGACATCCCACGGCGCTGGCGGAGGAGCTGTCGCGGATCCTGCCGGACGCCCGGCTCGGCCCGGGTTTCAGCGCCGAGATGCGCACGGCCGACGACCTTGCCGACGCCGTGGCCCCGGCCATCCGCGAGTTCCTGGCCGCGATCCCGACGGGCTGACGGGCTGACCGCGAGTTCCTGGCCGCGGCGCCGATGCGCTGACGGGCTTACCGGCGAGTTCCTGGCCGCGGCGCCGATGCGCCGACGGGCTTACCGCGAGTCGGCGAGGGCGGCGGTGACGGTGCCGAACGCCTCCTGGAGGATGTCGCAGTAGTCGTCGATGTCGTCCACGAGGGCCGGATCGCAGACGACCGAGACCGCGAAGGCGTCGCCCGCGCCTACGAACGAATGGGCCAGGCCGATGTCCGGATAGACCGGCGGCAGCATGCCCGCGAAGCGAAAGGGCTTGTCCAGCACGGACCATTCGGCGCTCGGCTCGCACCGGATGCTGGTCAGGACCGTGTGCGCGACGGTGGGCGGCGCCGCCTCGGGTGGTCGGAGCGTCCCGTGCGCGGCACGGTATATGCGACTGGGCAGCATGTCGGTCAACTCCAGACGGTTGAGTTCGCGGCGGCTGGTGGCGGAGCCGCGGCGGACGCGCAGGGTGGCGTCGACCGCTCGGGTCCGCTCGGCCGGATCGGTCGTCGCCGGGTGCAGGTCGACCACGTCGGCGCCGACCCGGTTGACGCCCATCACGGTCGCGTCGGGCACCGCGATGGTCACGAAGGCCGCCAGATCGTCGGGGCATTCCGCGCCGCGTTTGTCCAGATATCGTTGCATCGCTTGGGATATCGCGGTCAGGCCGACTGCCGTCACGGTGGTCCCCGGGACGCGCACGGTCCGCAGGTCCACGGGGAAGGTCCGCACGGCGCGGCGGGGGCCGATGCGCCGGTTGAGGACAGTCGGCGTGCGCGGCGTGAGGTTCGGCCCGCCCTCGTCGTTCTCGCGGGCGATGCGCCGGTTCTCCGCCCGGACCCCGGCCGCGAAGCGCAGCAGCTGCACCGGCCAGCGCAGCGCGCCCAGGACGGCCGCGAGCCGTACCGGCGGGCGTCGCGCGGCCGGGCCGAGTCCTTCGATGCGTAGCGCGGGCGGTCCGGGTGCGAAGAGGGCCTCCGACAGCGACGTCATGGCCGGGCCCGCCATCAGCGCATGGCTGACGTGGATCATGGCGACGGTCCCGGGGCCGGTCAGCGCCGGAATTCCGGCGACGTCGGGGAAGATGTGCAGTTCCCACGCGCTGACCCGGGCGTCGAGCGGTTGCTCCAGGACCGCGCCCATCCGTTCGAGACATCCTGCCCAGTCCAGGCTTTCGGAATGCACGGTCACGTGGCTCTCGACCGGGCTGTCGTCGGTGCCCCAGAACGGATGGCCCAGTCCCCCGGGCACCTCGTGAATCCGGCGGCGCAGCGGTTCCAGCGCGGTGGCCCGATCGGTGACGTGGCGGACGAGATCGGCGGCCGACGGTGCGCCCCCCGAATTCTCGAACACCCACCACATCGGCCAGTCGATGTGGCGACCCGAGCGCGTGAAGTAGTAATAACACGCGTCATTGGCCGCGAGCTGTGCTTCGTGCATCCGCCTGCTCTCGTCGATCCCGATTTCCTGCACTCTAACGCCGGGCGGGCTCGGTCGAGCCGGTCAGATACTGTCGGGTCGTGCCGTACCGTGCGCCGTTCCCGCTTCTGGCTCAGGTTCCTGCCGAGTTGCGAGATGTCATCCTGGACTTCCATTTCGACCTCGAGCGGCTACACGCGCTGGACCTGCCTGTGCGAACCGTACCGACCGCCGAGCTGGCCTGGCATCTCGATCTACCGTTCTGGTCGGCACAGGCGATCCCGTTCGCGGTCACGCCGAACACGGTCGCCGCCCGACCGGAGGTCTACCAGCGGCAGTGGCAACGCACCCACGCCGCCGACTTGCGCTATCCCGTGGACGCCTACCTGCGTCGTGACGGCCGAATCGTGATCCTCGACGGAATCCACCGACTCTTGAAGGCCTCCCTCACAGCACAGACACAGATGCGAGTGCGCGTCCTGGAGCCGCACAGGTTCGACGCTATCGCGAACCGACGGTCCACCGGCTACCTCGACGTAGATGACGCGCATCGAGTTCAGTGAGCCGTAGTGCAGGTCGGGCCCCCGCAACTATACTGGACCGATCGGTCCAGCACGGGTAGGATCGACCACGTGCCACGTCCACGACAGTTCGATGAAGCGCGCGTGCTGTCGGCCGTGCAGGCGGTGTTTTGGGACAATGGGTACGCGGGCACATCGCTCGAAGATCTCCTGATGGCCAGTGGGCTCGGCAAGGGGAGCTTGTATGGAGCATTCGGAGACAAGAAGAGCCTGTTCTTGCGCGTGCTGCGCATGTATGACGAGGCCAATGATCAAATGCTGCGCAGCTGGCTCGAGCAAGCCGAGCGCGGCATCGATGTCATCCGGGATTTCGTGACCGGGCCCGTGCGTGATCCCAGCGGCGTGCAGGCACGTCGGGGTTGCCTGCTCGCCAACACTGCGATGGAGCTGTCGGTGGGGGCCGCCGAGGTGGCCGCGGAGGCGCGGCGCAGCTACGCCTCGACCACTGCGGTGCTGGCCGACGCGGTACGACGAGCACAGCGCGAGGGCGATGTCGCGCCCCGTCTCGACGCGGACGTCACCGCCCGCGCGGTGCTGGCCGGGCAGCTCGGGCTGATCGTGCTCGGTCGAGTCGGCCAGGACCCGGCCGCGTTGTCGGCCATGGCCGAGGGTCTGCTCGACGGCCTGCTGCCTGCGTCCTGAGCATTCCTGCCGTAGTGGTGTACGACACAGCGCCGCTCAGGTTATTGACTGTTCAGTCCATATAGAGGAGGGTTATGGACCGAACAGTCAATAATCGGTACAGGAGCTGTCATGAAGATGCTGGAGGGCAAGGTCGCGGTCGTGACCGGGGCGAACGCGGGTATCGGGCTGGCGATCGCGCGGGCCTACCGTGCTGAGGGGGCGCGAGTGTTCGTCGCCGGTCGTCGCCAGGCGCAGCTCGACGAGGTCGAGGCCGAACTCGGCCCCGAGGTCACCGGGATTCGCTGCGACGTGGGCCGACTCGAAGACCTCGACCGGCTCTATTCGGCCGTCGCCGAGCAGGCGGGCCGGATCGATGTCCTGGTCGCCAACGCCGGGATCGGGATCGTGGCGCCGTTGGGCGAGATCACCGAGGAGCAGTTCGACGCCATGTTCACCACCAACGTCAAGGGTTCGCTGTTCACCGTGCAGAAGGCGCTGCCGCTGCTCTCGCCGGGGGCGTCGATCATCCTCACCGGATCGACGGCGGCCTCGCGGCCCGAGCCGTACCTGCCCGTGTACGGGGCGTCCAAGGCCGCGCTCCGTAACCTGGTTCGCGGATTCGCCCACGACGCCGGGGCGCGTCGGTATCGGATCAACATGCTTTCCCCCGGCGGTACCCGCACGCAGGGTTTGGTCGACCTGATCTCAGCCGAGACGGCCGCCGCTGCGGGGGCGTCGGTTCCGCTCGGCCGGCTGGCCGAACCGGAGGAAATCGCCGCGGCAGCTGTCTTCCTCGCCTCCGACGCGTCCAGCTACGTCAACGGTTCCGAACTCGCCGTGGACGGCGGCTTCGCCCAGGTCTGAGGCCCAAGCCACGGCCGCCGGTTCAGAACTCGCTGAAATCGGTCTGTCGAAGCGATTGAGGACCATTGGTCCTCGACGCCGGTCGAGCAGCGCCCGAACGTCCGCTAGTGGCGCGCATCTACTCCGCTTTAATCGAACGTATGTTCGAGATGTGAGGTAGGGTGGCTCGGGTGAAGACACATTCGACTGCACTGGCATCGGATGCTCCGGCGCGGAGCTGGGCGGAACTGGCCGATGTCGACTTGCTGCGCACCCTGGTCGAAACCGAACGGCGTCGGCGTCGGCTGGGGGCGGCCATGGTCTCGGCCGTCGCCGAGGCGGAGCGCCGTGGTCTCGCCGCCGATACCGGCTATCGGGACACAGCGGAGCTATTGAGTGATCTACTGCGGATCAGCGCCTCCGAGGCGCGCCGCCGGATCGACTACGCCGCTCCGCGGGCCCGCTCGCGTCCCAGAAAGGCGTGGCGGGTGCTGACGGCGGCGAGCTGAGCGATCTCCGGTTACGAACGCGGCCGATGAGTTTGCGGCTCTCGGCCGGTCGAAGTTGGTGACACCCTAGGAAAGGACATCGCCATGTCGGAGCTTCTCGTCGACTTCATCACCTCTCTCGACGGCTACGCCTCGGGAGAGGGGTGGCCCGGGTTCTGGGGTCTCGAGGGGCCGGAGTATCTCGCATGGCTCGGCGAACAGCCCGAGGCCACCCACCTGATGGGAGCGAACACCTACCGCCTGATGTCGGGCTTCGCCGCCGGTGAGGTCCCGGATGGCCAGGACGAGTTCAGGCCGGAGGAAGAGGCGTCCGTCGACGAGCTCACGCGCGCGTCCAAGGTCGTGTTCTCCTCCTCGCTCGAGGAGCCGCTGACGTGGGCCAACTCCACACTCGTCCGCGACGACGCCGTCGAGGCGGTCCGCGCCATGAAGTCGAGTGGCTCGGGGCTGCTCACCACGATCGGCAGCCTGAGCCTGTGCCGGTCCCTGCTGCGAGCCGGACTCGTCGACCGCTTCCGGGTCGTGATGTTCCCGGTGATCACCGGTGCCACAGGCGCGGAACGCATCTACGACGGCTATCCCGACATCGCCCTCGAGATGATCGACCACCGCACCTTCGACGGCAGCATCCAACTGGTCGAGTACAAGCCCCGCGTGCTCGAGCACCCGCCGCTGGGCGCCCCTGCGTGATCCGCCGGTCCGGACTCAGTCGAAAGTCGAGGAGTCTCGCATCGCCAGGGCGAGAACCAGCATGAGCGCCGCTTGGTGCAGGGCCAGCAAGAGGGCAGGGCTCGCGATGAACAGCGCGGCGATTGCGGGCCAGGGTCGGCGTCTCGTGTCTTCGGCGCGAACCTTTCCCGTGCCGCCGAGCAAGAGCGCTAGGGACGCCGGGACCATGGGCCACAAGGCCCAGGTCAGCGACCCAGTCAAGGTAACCTGACGCGGGTCCCACGGGCAGGTGAATTGATACGTCGTGAACGTCGCGGCCCCTGCGATGCACGCGAGACCGAGCGCGACGTACGCCCACCGGCCGGACCGTTGCGACGATCGTGGTGCCGGACGGGACGGCGACACAGGTGCGTTCACCCGACGATCACAGCAGTCCCAGCCGACGATGTACAGCCACCAGTTCGGTGTCCGGCTCAGCGGTGGCCCGGTTCGGGATAGCGTCCGGTTACCGTCGTCGGCGGCGAGTGGGGCGGCCGTGGTGGTGGTTGGTGTTGCCGGAGGCGCGGGCCAGGGTCAGCATGGCGATGGCCGAGTCGCGGATCAGGATGTCCAGTTCGTCGAGGACGCTCGACAGTTCGGCATCCAGCGCGGTGCCGGGACGGCCGCCGCGTAGCGTGTGCAGGCGCAGGCCGACGTCGAAAAGGTGCCGGACGAGACGGTCGCAGGACCGCATGAACTCCTCGACCTCGGCTCCTGACCAGCCCGCGAGCATGCTGTCCGGCGTCAAGGGCCATGGCCCGCCGGACGACCGGTCGTCGGCGGTGTTGTTCTCAGTGCCCATCAGACGTCCACACTCCGCGGTCGAGCATCGAACTCCGGGTGCGGAGGACACTCGAATTGCAAGCGCGATCCGTCATCGATGACGAATCCAACTAGGATTTATACACCATCCCAGACTTCGTGTTCCCTCCACTCGACGGGCGGAAACCCCTGGGGCAGAACAAAACTCGATACTATCCGGCGCCGTCCTCGACGGAACCGGATACTCCGCCCGTCGACATCACCACAGGAGGGAACATCGCTATGACTGGGCCGCCTGTCATCCATTCGCTGTCGATCGACGAGGCGCTGCGCAGGTTGGGCAGTGTGTCGTTCGGCCGTCTCGTCTACAGCAGGTATGCGCTGCTGATCGTGCGGCCCGTCGACCACGTGCTCGACGCGGGCGAACTCCTCGTACACGCCGCTCCCGACGCCCTGACGCTCAGCAGCGACCCCCAAGTGGTCACCTATCAGGCCGACACGCTCGACCATCGCACCCGCGCCGGATGGTTCGTCACCGTCACCGGTCTCGCCACCGAGATCACCGACCCCGACCAGCACGCCCTGCGCGAAGCCACGCTCACCGCCTGCTCACCGGCCGACCGACAACGCGAACGCCTCATCGTCATCCGGCCCGACATCATCACCGGCACCGACTACCGCCGCGCCACACAACCGGTCGACAACCACCGGCGCCCCCGCTGATCCCGCCGCGCGCCACATCGGCGAGGGAGTACAGCTCTCGGTCCACTCGAATCTCTGGGTTGCGTTCAAGCCGACTTCAATAGCGAGCATATGGGAATGACCGATAGACAGATTCGATCTGTGGGCCCGTTGTCTCTCGAGCCGCCAGCCCATCGTGCGGGGGTCGTCCGGCTCGGTGAGTTGACCGTGCACCGCCTCGGCTACGGCGCGATCCGGCTCACCGGACCAGGCACCTGGGGTGATCCCGCGGACCGTGAAGCGGCCATCACCGTGCTGCGGCACGCCGCGGAACTCGGGGTGGACTTCATCGACACCGCCGAAGCCTATGGGCCCTCACCGGTCGCGCGATCGTAGCGGTGCCGGTCCCGCCACGTATTCTTGAAATCATCCAGGCTCGTCCGCAGTACGGGCCGCCCGGTCCGCGCGATCCGCTCGGCGAGTTCGTGGCCGAAGCTCGTCTTGCCCGAGGCCGTCAATCCGTCGATGCCCACCGCCAGACGATGGGAGCCCAGCGCCAGAACGCGTTCGGCGATCCGATCGACCAGTGCCTCACGCTCGGCTGAAACGAACCCCGGAAACGGCTGCTGCCAGGTCGAAACCGAACGGTGGATACGCCCCCTCGCGCTCATGCCACGAGCCTTGCCGAGCGCCGAGTTCGGGCGCAGCGTGCGGAATGCCTGTAGTTGCCGACGCTGGTAGGTGCGGTCGTCCGCGCTGAGGTGACGTCGCTCAGGCGAGTCCAGCGCGAGGGTGACGGCGCCGATGGTCGCCACGATCGTTTGTCACGCCGACGTGCATACCGGTCGACAGCCGAATGTCCCTGTGCCGCCAGGCGAACCAGAATCCGGGGAATGTAGCGGCCGGTGCGCGTGCGGCCCAGCCCAGGAAGGCCGGGTGGCCGATGGCGTCGGCGATCGGTCATGCCGGGCGGCTGCACCTTGCCCTCGGGTCAAGGTCAAGTGGGGACTACGCCCGCGGACCGGCGCGTCAGGGCTCGACGATGTGGAAGCGCGGGTCCGGGACGTCGAGCAGCCCCGTGAGGGTTTCGAGTACGCGCGGATCGCCGTCCATGGCGACGCCGTCGGGATCCGCGCCCGTAAGGATTTGCAGGAGTTGGCGTTTGGTGAGGTGGAGGGTCAGGTCGGCGGCGCCGCGGAGGGGGGCCTGCGTGGTGTGGGTGCGGTGGGTGAGTGCCCCGTTGGACAGGGTGTGGCGGACTGTGCGGTCCTGGTCGGTGAGATCCCAGTCGATGGTATGGTTCCCGGCCGCGGCGGCGCGAGGACCGTCGATGCGCACGGCGAGTGAGTCGAAGAGCATGTCGATGGTCAGGGCCGACAGCATCTCCGCATCGGTGGTGTCGAGTTCGGCCGGTGTGGTGCCGTGCCGCAGTTCCTGGGCGCCGACGAGGTAGAAGTTGCGCCACGGCCCGTTCTCCGCGCCGTACCCGAGTTGCTCGTAGACTCTGGCCAAGGCGTCCTTGGCGCCGCTGTGCCCCGGCTCGGCGAAGACGGCGTGATTGAGCAGAGTGGCCGCGAACCGGAGATCGCCCTGGTCGGCGTAGGCGCGGCCCTTGGCGACGACGGCGTCGACGCCGCCGTAATCGGCCACGTAGCGTTTCGCCTGCTCGACCGGGGGATGCTCCCACAGATGCGCGGGATTGCCGTCGAACCAGCCCATGTAGCGCTGGTAGACGGCCTTGGTGTTGTGGCTGGTCGATCCGTAGTAGCCGCGGTTGGCCCAGAGTCGGTCGAGTTCGGGCGGGAACTCGAACTCCTCGGCGATCTCGGCTCCGGTGTGGCCCTGGTTGATCAGTCGCAGGGTCTGATCGTGCATGTAGGCGTACATGTCGCGCTGCCCCGCCAGCCAGGCGGTCCAGCGGTCGGCGCCCCAGGTCGGCCAGTGGTGGGAGGCGAAGGCCACATCGGCCTTGTCGCCGAACAGCGCGATGGCCTCATCGAGGTAGTGCGCCCAGACGCGAGAGTCGCGGACCAGGGCGCCGCGCAGCGTGAGCACGTTGTGCATGTTGTGTGTCGCGTTCTCCGCCATGCACAGTGCCCGCCGGTCGGGGAACAGGAAGTTCATCTCGGACGGCGCCTCGGTGCCCGGGGTGAGTTGGAAGACCATGCTGACCCCGTCGATCTTCTCCTCCTGCCCGGTCTCGGTGATGTCGACCGTGGGCGGTACGAGGCCGATGCTGCCGAGGGACGTGGTCATGCCCAGCCCGCAGCCGATCTGCCCCTGCGGGCCCTTGGCGAGTGCGCCGCCGTACATGAAGATCGCGCGGCGGGTCATGGCGTTTCCGGCGTAGACGTTCTCGCTCACGGCATGTTCGAGGAAGCCCGCGGGCGCGAGGATCGGAACCGGTTCGTGCCTTTCCGGGAGCACGCCGCGCACGCCGCCGAAGTGATCGGCGTGTGAATGCGTGTAGATGATGCCGGTGACCGGGCGGTCCCCGCGATAGGCGCGATACAGCGCCAGGGCGGCCGCCGCGCATTCGGCCGAGATCAGCGGGTCGATGACGATCACGCCCTGGTCGCCCTCGACGAGGGTCATATTGGACAGGTCGAGGTTGCGTACCTGATAGATCCCCTCGGCCACCTCGAACAGGCCCTGCTTGTTGCACAGTTGTGCCTGTCGCCAGAGGCTGGGGTTCGCCGTGGGCGGGCACTCGGCGTCGAGGAAGCGGTAGGCGTCGCCGTCCCACACCGTGCGCCCGTCCGCCGTCTTGATGAGGGCGGGATCGAGCGCGGCGACGAAACCCCTTGCGGCGTCGTCGAAGTCGGTGGCGTCGTCGAAGTTCGGCGATGTGGTCATGGATGCCTCGTTTCGGTCACGGGAATATCGGTTCCGACGGGTTCAGATGAGGCCGGTGATCGCGTCGGCGCGGATTCGGACGCCGAGCTTGTGGTAGATGCCGCGCAGGTGGGTCTCGACGGTGTTGATCGAGACGCCCGTGTCGGCGGTGACGCTCGGGGCGCAGACGAGGACGGTATGCCCGCTGGGTGTGCGGGCGGCGCGGTCGAGACGTTCGTGCGACTCGGCTACTGGGACCGGAGCGAATGGGAGAACGGGCGGCGTATGCCTTGTTCCGTGCTCGGCGAGACCACGGTTGTCGCCCGAATCGACAGCGGATAGTTCCGGTGCAGCCACAACCCCTCCGTAAGGTTCTCCATTTCGGCCGAGCGTGTGTAGCGCGTCTGATCTGACCGTTCCCGAACGTATACCGAAGGTTTGCTGTATGCCGAGGGTGCTATGGAATCTTGATCGGATCGAATTCGTCCGGAAGGTGTGAAGAGTTGACACGTCGGCGCGGCTACCGTCGTCGGCGTGGAGCATGCCACCGAGCTGATCCGCGACGGGGACCGCATCCCGGGTGAACGGCGCGGACGGATATGTCGAGGTCCTGCCGTCGCGGTGATCCGCTCAGAGTTCGATGGGCACTGCCGTTTCGCCGATGTCGCCGATCACGCCGCGCAGCTGCGCCTTGCCGTCGGCCAGTGTGTAGGTGACACCGGCGATCGCGCACTCTCCGGCGGCGACACGCTCGGCGATGATCGAGGATCGCTGCATCAGCAGTCGGGTGGTCTCCACGACGTGGCGGGCCTCCAGTTCGTCGACCCCGGTCAGGCCCTCGCGCTTACCCATGAGGATCGACGGCGTGACCTTCTCGACGACGCTGCGGATGAACCCGCCCGGCACGCCCTCGCCGTCGAGCGCGTCGATGGTCGCGCGCACGGCCCCGCAGCTGTCGTGGCCGAGCACCACGATCAGCGGGACGTTCAGCACCGCCACGCCGTACTCGATCGACCCGAGGACCGACGAGTCGACGACGTGACCGGCGGTGCGGACGACGAACATATCGCCGAGCCCGCGGTCGAAGATGATCTCGGCCGCGACGCGGGAGTCGCCGCATCCGAAGAGAATCGCGGACGGCTGCTGTCCGCCGACGAGTTTGGCCCGGTCCGCGGCTCCTTGGCCGGGATGCTGCAGCGCTCCCTCGACGAATCGGTCGTTGCCGTCACGCAGGGACTTCCAGGCACTGATGGGGTTCGTGTGGGGCATATGTCCGATTTACCATATGAGCATCCGGCTGGCGAACGACGGGCCTCGACCACGCTGTTCTCCGAGGGCGGCGCGCGGGTCACCTCGTGTGTGCGCATATCACTCGATAGGCTCGCGCGGCGTCTTCGGCGAAGACGAGCACGCGGCGGTGGTGGCGTTCCGGGTGCCGGAACGCCGGTCCGACAGTCGAACGGATGCCATTGGCGCGCAGGAGGTTCCGGACCACGCGGGCCGCGTCGTCGCTGGGCGCCGTGGCGGCGACGACCAGCAGGCCGTAGTCCTCGGTCTCGGGTTCCGCCGCCGATCGGTTGCGCCACGGTCTCATCGGTCGTCTCCGCTCCCGTTGCGGCCGATTCCCTTGCGGTCCTGATAGTCCCGCAGCACCGCGAGCTGTTTGCGCTCCTGCTCGTGCTCGTCGGCGGTGAGGTCCGCTACCTGCGCGGTGGGGTCCGCGCTGAGGAACGAGCCCAGGCCCGGTTTGCCCGCCCAGCCCAGCTTGTTCATCTTCTTCGGTACCGGGGCGCCCTGGTATTCCAGCCGGATCGGGTGGCCGTGGTCGTCGACCGGGCCGAGCGGCTGGTGCATTTCGATGTACTCGCCGTGCGGCAGTCGCTTGATGATGCCGGTCTCGATGCCGTGCTCGAGCACCTGCCGGTCGCTGCGCTGTAGACCCAGGCACAGTCGGTAGGCCAGGAAATAGGCCAGCGGCGGTCCGAACAGCAGGGCGATGCGGAAGAACCATGTTGTCGCGTTCAGCGAGATGTCGAACTGCAGGGCGATGATGTCGTTGACGCAGGCCAGGGTCAGCACCAGATAGAACGTCAGCGACATGGCGCCGATCGCGGTGCGCACCGGCACGTCGCGCGGCCGCTGCACCAGGTTGTGGTGCGCGTAGTCCTTGGTGAGGCGCTTCTCGATCCACGGGTAGGCCGTCATGAGCCCGAAGATCAACGGCATCAGCAGGGCGATCGAGAACGCGCCGGGGACGGTGTGCCCGAAGATGTAGCCCTCCCACGCCGGGAACAGGCGCAGGAACCCGTCGGTCCACATCAGATAGAGGTCGGGCTGGGTACCGGCGGAGACCTGAGAAGGGTTGTAGGGGCCCAGATTCCAGATCGGATTGATCTGCAGGGCGCCGCCCATGATCGCCAGCACGCCCAGGGTGAACATGAAGAACGCCGTCTGATCGAGGGAGAACACCGGCACGATGCGGGCGCCCACGACGTTCTTCTCGGTGCGGCCCGGCCCCGGGTACTGCGTGTGCTTCTGATACCAGATCAGCATGATATGGGCGGCGATCAGCGCAAGCATGATGCCCGGGAACAACAGCACGTGCGCGATGTACAGGCGCGGGATGATCAGATCGCCCGGGAAGTCGCCGCCGAACATCAGCCAGTGCAGCCAGGTGCCGATGATCGGAATGCTGATGGTGATGCCCGAGAACGCGGCGCGCAGGCCGGTGCCCGAGAGCAGGTCGTCGGGCAGCGAGTAGCCGAAGAAGCCCTCGAACATCGCCAGGATCAGCAGCAGTGAACCGATCACCCAGGTGCCCTCGCGCGGGCGGCGGAAGGCGCCGGTGAAGAACACCCGACACATGTGAATGATCATGGAGGACGCGAAAAGCAGTGCGGCCCAATGGTGTACCTGTCGCACGAACAGGCCGCCGCGCACCTCGAAGGTGATGTTCAGCGCGCTCTCGAAGGCCCGGGACATGGTCACGCCGCGCAGCGGCTGATAGGCGCCGTTGTAGACGACCTCGCTCATCGACGGGTCGAAGAACAGCGTCAGATACACGCCCGACAGCAGCAGGATGATGAAGCTGTACAGCGCGATCTCGCCGAGCAGGAACGACCAGTGGGTCGGGAAGACCTTGTTGATCGACCGTTTGACGAAAGCGGCAGCGTGGTAGCGCTGGTCTACCGCGTCCGCCTGGTGTGCCACCGTGCTCATGGATGCATGACCTCCCGATCGGCCGACGAAACCGTGTGCCCATGAGACGTTCGGGAGGTGCGATTTGTGACGCCGTGTGACCGTCGTTACATTTCCGAGACGGGAACCGACATGGCCGAGATGGCGGAACTGATATCTGAGTGTGCGGTACTACGGCAGTGCGGGTACCGCGTCCTCGACCGGACCGGCCGGGGCGGTCGTCGTCCGCGGGAGTCCCGCCACGCTGTAGGAAGCCGTGATGGTCGCGCGCTCGCGCCAGAGGTGGTAAAGGGCCATGGCGAAGATGCTGGTGCCCGCGACATTCGCGAGGAAATGCCACCAGACCCGGAAGGTCCACAGCCCGGGTCCGGCCTCGAGCAGGCCGAATATGGTGGACAGGCCGATCGCCTTGCTGCCCAGCAGGACCGACACCGTGAGGGCGATATGTTCCAGGCCGTGGATGCCCTGCATCAGCACGCCCATTCGGCCCCACCGCCGCGCCTTGCTCTGCATAGCATGGTGGGTGAGCAGTGCGACTCCGGCCAGCCCGGCCAGGAAATGGAAGTTGCCGACCAGATGCAGGATCTCCATTCCCAGTGTGGGTTTCGCGTGGTTCACCTGGCCGAAGCCGTTGGCGAGACTCGTGCCCCACGGCGTCATCCACGCGGGCGCGTTGGAGTGCCCGATCCAGTATCCGGCTTGCAGCACATGCTCCTGGAAGTGGCCGATCTGCGCGAAGACTCCGAGTACCACCACGCCGGCTCCGGTCCAGAACATCCACGGCCGCAACGGTTTCCGCAGCCCGACGAGCAGGACGGCGACCCCCGCCCACATCACCACCATGAGCAGCACCATGCCGATCGCACCGGCGATGGCCCATCCGCTCGCTTCGGCCGTGTGTTCCATCTGCAACCGCCCCTTCGGCCCACTCCGCCGACGGCGATGGTCGGCTGCGGAGGCTGATCGATCTGTGTCGAAAATACAGTTCGCGACACCCGTCGCTCCCGTCTCCGAGAAATGTTGTCCAATCTCACAATTCGGTCGAAATGGACACGTGAATGTCGGTCGGGGTGTAGGCCTGGAAAGATCCCGCATATGAGTTCGACTGGGGATGATGTCCGCACCTTCGCCCTCTCGCTGCCGGAGACCGCCGAGCAATTCACCTGGGGGATGCCGACCTTCCGGGTCGCGGGCAAGCTGTATCTCACGCTGCCGGAGAACGAGACCTCGATGGCCGTGCGCTGCCCCGTCCTCGAACGCGACGAGTTGGTCCTGGCCGAGCCCGGCAAGTTCTGGATCGCCTCCCACGAAGCCAACAACGCCTGGGTCCGGGTGCGCCTGGCCGCCCTCGACGACCGGGACGAGCTGGAGACCATCATCACCGATTCGTGGCGTCAGGCCGCGCCGCGCAACCTGCTGGACAACGACGCCACATAGGGTCCCGAATGCCGTGTCGCTCCTGCTGTCAACCGCTTTTCCAGCGGCTTTGCTGGAGTTACTCCACGTCGACGTGATCGCGGAATCGTCGTAGCGTCGATGTCGTGACTGTTCCAGAACACTTGCCCGCCACCGCGGGTGAGCTGCGCGCGGCGGGTTACGAGCCGCGCGGCGTGAAGACCGAGATCCGCGACAACCTGCTGGCGCTGCTGGGTTCCGGCGAGGACGCGTGGCCGGGCATCGTCGGCTTCGATCGGACCGTGCTGCCGCAGCTGGAGCGCGCGCTGCTCGCCGGGCACGACGTGGTGCTGCTGGGGGAGCGCGGCCAGGGCAAGACCCGCCTGCTGCGCACGCTGGCCGGTCTGCTCGACGAGTGGACGCCCGTCATCGCGAACACCGAACTGGGTGAACACCCGCTGGACCCGATCAGCCCGGCCGGTCGGCGCCTGGCGGCCGAGCTCGGTGACGACCTGCCGGTGGCGTGGCGGCACCGCTCGGAGCGCTACGCCGAGAAGCTCGCCACGCCCGATACGTCGGTCGGCGACCTGATCGGTGACGTCGATCCGGTGAAGGTGGCCGAGGGGCGCAGCCTCGGCGATCCGGAGACCATCCACTTCGGTCTGGTTCCGCGTGCCCACCGCGGCATCGTCGCGATCAACGAGCTGCCCGACCTCGCCGAGCGTATCCAGGTCGCGTTGCTGAACGTGATGGAGGAGCGCGATATCCAGGTCCGCGGCTACACGCTGCGGCTGCCGCTGGACGTGCTGCTCGTCGCCACCGCCAATCCGGAGGACTACACCAATCGCGGCCGGATCATCACCCCGCTCAAGGACCGGTTCGGCGCGGAGATCCGCACGCACTACCCGCTGACGATCGAGGCCGAGGTGACGATGGTCCGGCAGGAGGCCGATCTGGTAGCCGAGGTGGGTGATCCGCTGATCGAGGTGATCGCCCGGTTTGTCCGGAACCTGCGCGAATCCCCGGCGATCGATCAGCGATCCGGGGTGTCGGCCCGGTTCGCGGTGGCGGCCGCGGAGACGGTGGCCGCGGCCGCGTTGCGCCGCTCCGCGATCACGGGCGAGCGGCCCGCCGTCGCCCGCCCCGTCGACCTCGACTCGGTACCGGCGGTGCTGCGCGGCAAGCTGGAGTTCGAATCGGGCGAGGAGGGCCGCGAACAGGAACACCTCACCCACCTGCTGCGCCGGTCGTTCGCCGAGTCCGCGCGGGAGCGGTTGGGCGGGTTGAACTTGCGGCCGCTGTCGGAGGCCGTGGGCGACGGCCACCTGGTCACCACCGGCGAGAGCGTGCCCGGCCGGGACGTCCTGTCCGCCCTGCCGGAACTCCCCGTGCTGCACGAGGTCGCCGCGAGGCTCGGCGTCGACGCCGCCGACACCCCGGCCCGCATCGCCGCAGCGGTCGAATTCGCCTTGGAGTCTTTGTATCTGGCCCGCCAAATCGCCAAGGACTCCGACGACGGCATGACGGTGTACGGCCAGTGACAACCGATGAGACGCAATGACTTCCGCTGACCGTTACTCCTACGGCCCCTATCACGACGGACCTGATCCCCTGGCGCCGCCGCTCGACCTCCGCGAGGCACTGGATCAGGTCGGGCGGGATGTGATGGAGGGCAGTTCGCCGCGCAGCGCGCTCGAGGAACTGCTGCGGCGGGGCCTGCGCGATACGGCGGGGCTGGACGATCTCACCCGCCGGTTGTGGCAGCGCCGGTCGGAGATCTCCCGGCGGCATCGACTCGACGGTTCGCTGCGGCAGCTTCGCGAATTGCTGGACGAGGCACTGGAAGCCGAGCGTCGTGCGCTGTTCCCCGACCCGTCCGACGACGCCCGGTTCGCCGAGGCGCGCCTCGACGCGCTGCCGTCGAGCACGGCCGCCGCCGTCGGTGAACTCGCCGAATACCCCTGGCGATCCGATACGGGCCGGGCGAACTACGAGAAGATCCGCGACCTGCTCGGCCGGGATCTGCTGGAGTCCCGCTTCCAGGGCATGAAGCAGGCGCTGCGGCACACCACGCCGGAGGATGTCGAGCGGATCCGCCGGATGATGTCGGACCTGAACGATCTGCTCGCGGCGCACGCCCGCGGGGACGACACCGAGCGGCAGTTCGCCGATTTCATGGCGCAGCACGGTGAGTTCTTTCCCGAAAACCCGCGCGACACCGAGGAATTGATCGACGCACTGGCCGCCCGCGCCGCCGCGGCGCAGCGCATGATGAACTCGATGACCGAACAGCAACGGGCCGAGTTGTCCGAGTTGACCGGCCAGGCGTTCGGCGACCCGCGCATCGCCCGGCAGATCGCCGCGCTGGACGCGAACCTGCGGGCACTGCGTCCGGGGGAGGACTGGGATTCGGCGCGGCGATTCCGCGGTCAGGATCCCCTGGGTCTCGGCGAGGGCGCGCAGGCCCTACAGGATCTGGCCGAATTGGATGCTCTCGCAGAGCAACTCGGCCAGTCCTACCCGGGCGCCCGGCTCGGGGACATCGACCTGGACGCGCTGGCCCGTCAGCTCGGCGACGACGCCCGCGTGGACGCCGCCCGGCTGGCCGAGCTGGAGCGGGAGCTGCGGCGGCAGGGGCTGTTCGAGCGCGCGCCCGACGGGTCGCTGCGGTTGACGCCCAGGGCCTTGCGCAGGCTCGGCGAGACGGCGTTGCGAGATGTGATCGGCCAGCTGCGTTCCCGGCGCGGCGAGCGGGACACCGCGCTGGCCGGTGCGGCGGGTGAGCCGACCGGCGCCGCGCGGGCCTGGCAGTTCGGCGACACCGAGCCCTGGGACGTGCCGCGGACCGTGCGCAACGCGGTGCTGCGGTCGGCGTCGTCCGGGAGTCGCCGGGTGGCGCTGGATGTCTCGGACGTCGAGATCATGGAGACCGAGCAGCGCGCGCGGGCGGCCGTGGCGCTGTGCGTGGACACGTCGTGGTCGATGGTGCAGGACGGCCGGTGGGTGCCGATGAAGCGCACGGCCCTCGCCCTGCACCACCTGATCGGTACCCGGTTCCGTTCCGATGCGCTGAGCCTGATCACCTTCGGGCGGCACGCCGCCACCGTCGATATCGGCGAATTGACCGCGCAGGAACCGATTTGGGAGCAGGGCACCAATCTGCACCACGCGCTGCTGCTGGCCGGGCGGCACCTGCGTCGGCATCCGGACGCGGTGCCCGTCGTGCTCGTGGTCACCGACGGGGAGCCGACCGCGCATCTGGAGCCCGACGGCGAGGCGTATTTCAACTGGCCGCCCGAACCGCGCACGCTGGGCGTGACGATGAACCAGGTCGACGTCCTCGCCAAGCTGGGCGCCTCGGTGACGGTGTTCATGCTCGGCGAGGACCCGCGCCTGGCCGCCTTCGTCGACCTGGTGGCGCGGCGCAGCGGTGGGCGCGTGGTGGCGCCCGATCTCGACGGCCTCGGCGCAGCCGTGGTGCGCGACTACCTGCGTGGTCGGCGGGGCTGACGGACCGGTACCGACACGGGAGTGGTAAATACCCCATTGAACGTGCCATTAAATAGCGGTACATTACTTTGTGGCAGGAGGTTGGCCGGATCGCCGGTCATCCGCTGGAAACGACCGCAGGTAAGGAAGTTCCGATGACTCGGAATCACATCCCCGTACGCTCCCGGCAGACCGTGTTCCGCGTCGCCGCCGTGCTCGCCGTGGCCGCGTCGCCGCTGGCCGTCGCCGCGCCCGCCCTCGCCTCCCCGGCGGTGAGCGCACCGGCCGCACCGGAACAGCCCGTCCAGCTCGAGGCCGACGGGTCCGCACAGGAAGTCCACGGTGGCTGGGGCCATCGCGGTGGCTGGGGTCACCGCGGTGGCTGGGGCCATCGCGGCGGTTGGGGGAACGGTGGCTGGGGGCATGGCGGCTGGGGCCACGGTGGCTGGGGCGGCTACGGCGGCTACGGCGGCTGGAACAGCTGGAACCGTCCCGGATACGTCTACCCCGGCTGGTACGGCTGGCCCGTGGTGCCGCCGTCGACCGGAAGCGCGTTCTAGCGGGCGAGGTCGGCCTATGTCGCGGCGGAGCGCGCCACGTGCTCCGCGTACGCCGCGGGCGGATCCGCGACGTAGGCGACCTCGACCTCGCCGGTGAACTCGTAGGTATTCGACCGATCGACGAGTTCATCGACCGCTTCGTGGCCGAACCGGTGCCGCGGCAGAACTGATCGCCGCCTCGGCGGTCGAGGGCTCGGGAACAGCGAAGTATGTGCGCGGCGTTGCTGCCAGGGCAGGGGCAAGCGACGGTTGGGAGTGGTGATGCTGGCGATCGGATTCGACGAGCCGGGTGGTCCGGAGGTGCTGCGGCCGGTGCAGCTGCCGGAACCGCATGCGGGAGCGGGAGAGGTCCGCATCCGGGTCGAGGCCGCGACGGTGAATCCATCCGATATCGTGACCCGCTCCGGGCGGGCGCACGACCGGTATCGCGACGTCGCGCCGCCGTATGTGCCGGGTTGGGACGCGGCGGGCGTGATCGACGAGGCGGATCCGGAGACCGGGTGGCGGGTGGGTGACCGCGTCGTCGCCGTCACCAAGCCGGTCCTCGAAGGTGGCGGCGCCTACGCCGAACGGATTGTGGTACACGGTGATTCGGTGGCCCGCCTGCCCGAGGGCGCGGATATGGCCGCGGCCGCGACACTTCCGATGAACGGGCTGACCGCCCTCATCGCCCTCGAGGCGTTCGGGCCCGAACCCGGACGGACGATCGCGGTGACCGGTGCGGCGGGCGCGGTGGGCGGCTACGTTGTCCAGCTGGCGAAACACCTGGGGCTCACGGTGATCGCCGACGCCGCGCCGGCGGATGCCGAGCTGGTCGCCGACCTCGGCGCCGATATCGTCGTGGCACGCGGAACCGATGTCGCGCAACGGATTCGACAGCACGCCCCAGAAGGCGTCGATGCGGTCGTGGACAGTGCGCTGCTGGGCGGCGCCGTGCTGCCCGCCGTCCGCGACGGCGGTGCTTATGTCGCGCTGCGACCACCCGTCTTGACCGGCGGGGTGGAATCCGAACGGGGCATCGGCGTGCACTACGTCATGGTCACCGACCACGTCCGCGACGCCGCCAAGCTGGCCGAGCTGAGTCGCCTGGCCGGGGCGGGCGTGCTTTCGCTGCGGGTGGCGCGGACCTTCGCCGCCGAGCGCGCCGCGGAGGCCCATCGCCTGCTGGAGGCCGGCGGGGTGCGCGGGCGACTGGTGCTGCGCTTCTGACCCGGTTGTTTCGGCCCGGTGCGCCCGGGCACCCGGGACAACATGAATACCGACGAACAGATTGGCACAGGACAATATTCGGCGTCGCGCCGACGTCCGCAGGTGACGGAGGCCGACCTGCGGCAACTGCTGCAGACCGGCAGCCCGGGGACGCGGCTGATCGTGGTGGAGGGCGAGATCCGGCTCGCACCGGGCGCCGGCGGCGACGAGAGCGGGCTGCAGGTCGTCACCCGCGGCGAACTGGCCGAGCGCATCGGCGACCAGCCCGAGGCTTCGCAATTGGCCGTCGAGGCGGAGCTGTTGAATACGGAGATTCGCCTGCTCGGCGCCTGACAGGGGTGGCGGCGCGCCTCACCACCGCGGTGCTGCTGCCGGACCCGCAGGTCCGCAACGGATTACGTGGGCGCAGCGTGCGCGAGTCCGCGGCGCCGAGCTGAATCCAGGCCCCGAAGGTGAATATTCGCGCAACAAACGGGTGAATCCTCGCGAAGCTGCCCGACTACCTGTGCCGTGTCGTACCGGACATTCCTCCCGTTGATTGGTTACTCCGGCGCAATTCCGTCCCGACGTCTACACTCACGGAGTAGATTTCGCCGGTCGGCCACCCATGCCGACCGTGAACACCCGGAGTAGCAGGATGTTTTCTAGATGGAGGGGCGCCGCCCTGTGCGCGGCCGCCACGGTTATCGCCGTACTTCCGATCGCCGCGGCCACGCCCGCGCAGGCCGCACCGCAGTGCCCCGACACATACGTCGTGGCGGTTCCCGGAACGTGGGAGACCTCGAAGTCCGACCCGGGCCAGGGCATGCTGTCGGCTGTCACCGACAACCTCCCCGGAAGCGTGCAGACGGACTACGTCGCCTACCCGGCGACCGCGTTCCCGTGGGAGGGCGACGTCTACGGCCGCTCCAAGCGTGAGGCCGTCGACGGTGCCCGCGGGCTGGTCGCCGCGATGGCGCAGCGGTGCGGCGCCACGCAGATCGCGCTGCTCGGCTACAGCCAGGGCGCGGACGCCGCGGGTGATCTGGCGGCTGAGATCGGCACGGGGCTCGGTGTCGTCCCGCCGAACCGCGTGTCGCTGGTCGGGTTGATCGCCGACCCGCGCCGTTCCCCGACCGACAACCTGATCGGCCCGCCCGTGCTGGGCGCCGGCGCCGGTGGTTCGCGCGTGGGCGGTTTCGGCTGGCTGACTCCCAAGACCTACACCTTCTGCGTCCCGGGCGATCTGTACTGCGCGATGCCGGACGGCGATTTCGCCGGTCGCATCGCCGGATTCTTCGCCCAGATCTCGAATCCGGACCCGTCCCAGTTCGGCGTGTATCAGCAGCAGGGTTCCAACCTGCTGGCCGACGCGCTCGCCGCGGGTGGCCTCGGCCTGCTGGGCGACCAACTCAACACGTCCGCCTACGACGAACGCAAGCAGCAGATCGACGATTTCGTGAAGTCCGGCATCCACCAGAGCTACCCCGGATACGTGGTCGGTCCCGGCGGCGCCACTCCCCTGACGTGGCTGCGCCAGCAGTTGATCAACTCGACGCGGAACTGACACCGGCTCCGGACGGACAGTGGTATCGGGACGCACCCGCGAAGAATCCTGCGCTCCCGCTCGTCCGCCACGCCGGGTGCGTCCTCCACGGCGACCTTTCGTGCGGTATGCGTGGCGGCGGGGCGCTGCTCACCGAGCTGTCGCGAATCGCTTCGCGGCTGCGGCAGGCGGGCGGTGACACCCCGGTCTACGCCGCGATGGCCTATTACGACCCCGACTGGCCGCCTGGCTCACCGGCGTTCCCGGCCGGGCTGTCGCGGCCGCCTCGGTGCCGCTCGTGGACGCCTTCAACGCCTTGGGGCGAATTGCCTACCACGCCAACGGTTTAGCCGTCGCCGACGTCAACGCCGCCTTCGACACCCACGACTTCACCCCGACCGCCGACCCCCGCTACGGTGCCATCCCCCGGAACGTGGCCCGCATCTGCGCCTGGGCATACCAGTGCACCGACAACGACGGCCACGCCACGGCCGCCGGATACCGCCGCATTGCCGACACTTTCCTGCCGGTGCTCACGCGATAGGTCGGTGTTCGCAGCGGCCGTTCAGTGCGTCCGGGTGAGAGCCGACGTGAGATGGTCGGCGGTGGACTCGAGTGCGGACCCGAGGTCGGCCAGGGCCGTGGCCGACAGGCGGGTATCGGGGCAGGCGACGAGCGCGGCGGAGACGGTGTCGCCGTGGCGGATCGGCGCCGCGACGGTCACCACCGCGTTCTCCTCGCCCAGTTCCTGCGGGAGGTAGTCGATGGTGATGAGGTCGGCGATCATGCCGCCCAGACGGTGGCGCAGCGGGTCGGTGACGGGGGAATTGCGCAGGGCCGCAAGGGCTTCCAGTATGGGAGCGGAATCGTCGGCGAGGCGCTCGACCGAGTAGCCGCGGGTGCGGACGGCATCGAGCACCGCCCGCAGGCGGTCGCGGTGCGCCGGGTCGGCGTGGCCCAGCCAAGCGGCGCGCTCGGATTCCGGTGCCCAGGCGACGAATTCGCGGGCCACCGGCGGCGCCAGGGGCAGTCGGCGGCCCCGGCGAATCCACGGCACCGACGGGGTGCCGACGACCTCGGTGATGAGGATGGCGTCGCCGTCGCGCTCGGCGAGGAAGACGGGGATGCCGCGCCGAGAAGACAGTTCCCGCATCGGATCCAGCGCGAGCCGACGCAGCGGGAAGGCCGCCTCCGCCCGCCTCGCCACGGTGAGCAGCCCGAGGCCGAGGCCGTAATTGCCGTCGGCGTCGCGGATCGTCCACCCGTCCGCGGTGAGCTGGGTGAGCACGGCGTGCGCGGTGGCGCGCGACAGGCCGGTATCGCGCACGATGCGGGCCAGCGATAGGTGGTCGGCCGGATGGCGGGACAACAGCTCGACCACCCGGACCACGCGGCGGGTGGGCGGTGAGGCGGTCGCGGACCCATTTTCTGAAACAGGTTCTTGACCGGCGGGCCCGGATCGGCCTATCGTCGGTGTCACAATATCGAACGTTAGCGTCGAATATTCGACACTGCAAGTGTGGGTGTTCGGTGCGGTGAGTGGGTGAGCGCAGTGCTGCGGACGGGATACGAGCTGTCGCATCTGGCGGCCCTGGAGGCCGAGTCGGTGCACATCTTCCGGGAGGTCGCGGCCACCTTCGAGCGGCCGGTGCTGCTGTTCTCCGGCGGCAAGGATTCGGCGGTGATGCTGGAGCTGGCGCGCAAGGCGTTCTGGCCCGCGCCGCTGCCGTTCGCGCTGCTGCACGTCGATACCGGGCACAACTTCCACGAGGTGATCGACTTCCGCGACCGCACGGCGGCACGGGTCGGGGCGCGGCTGCTGGTGGCGCGGGTGCAGGACGATATCGACGCCGGACGCGTGGTGGAGCGGCCGGGGGAGACCCGCAATCGTCTGCAGACGACGACGCTGCTGCGCGCTATTGCCGAGCACCGGTTCGACGCCGTCTTCGGCGGGGCCCGGCGCGACGAGGAGAAGGCGCGCGCCAAGGAGCGGGTGTTCAGCTTCCGCGACGAGTTCGGGGCATGGGAGCCGCGGGCGCAGCGGCCGGAAATCTGGAACCTCTACAACGGCAGACACCGTGCGGGCGAGCACATCCGGGTGTTCCCGCTGTCGAACTGGACCGAGCTCGACATCTGGGAGTACATCGACCGGGAGGCGGTGGAACTGCCCTCGCTGTACTACGCGCACCGCCGCACCGTGCTGCGCCGCGACGGAATGTTGTTGGCGGCCGGGCGATTCCTGACACCCCGCGACGGCGAGGAGGTGCTCGACGCCACCGTGCGCTTCCGCACCGTCGGCGACGCCACCTGCACCGGGTGCGTCGAGAGCACGGCCGCCGACCCGGCCGCGGTGATCGCCGAGACCGCCGTCACCCGGCTCACCGAACGCGGCGCGACTCGCGCCGACGACCGAATCTCCGACAGCGGTATGGAAGACCGCAAGCGGGAAGGGTACTTCTGATGAGCCGCAACCTGTTACGACTGGCCACGGCGGGCAGCGTGGACGACGGCAAGTCCACGCTGATCGGGCGACTGCTCTACGACTCCAAGAGTCTGTTCACCGATCAACTGGCGGCCATCGAGCGCGTGAGCGCCCAACGCGGTGCTGCCGCTGCGGATCTGGCGCTGGTGACCGACGGGCTGCGAGCGGAACGCGAGCAGGGCATCACCATCGACGTGGCCTACCGCTACTTCGCCACGCCGCGAAGGAAATTCGTCATCGCCGACACTCCGGGGCACGTGCAGTACACGCGCAACATGGTCACCGGCGCGTCCACCGCCGACCTCGCGCTGATCCTGATCGACGCGCGCCACGGCGTGGTCGAGCAGACCCGCCGCCACGCCTTTCTCGCCGCACTGCTCGGGGTGCCGCACCTGGTGGTGTGCGTGAACAAGATGGACCTGGTGGACTGGTCGGAGACCCGGTTCGACGAGATCCGCACGGAATTCGCCGGTTTCGCCGCCAAACTGACCGTCGGCGACCTCGGCTTCGTGCCGGTCTCGGCCTTGCACGGCGACAACGTCGTCGACTCCTCGCCGCATATGCCGTGGTATCCGGGCCCGTCGCTGCTGCGCCACCTGGAGGATGTCCACATCGCCTCGGACCGGAACCTGATCGACGCCAGGCTGCCGATCCAGTACGTGATCCGTCCGCGCGGTACGGCTCCGGACACGAGCGCGCCCGTGGGGCGGTCGGGGACAGCGGCCGACGCCGCGCAGCGCAGCTACGCCGGAACGGTGGCCGGTGGCATCTTCAAGCCCGGCGACGAGGTGGTGGTCCTGCCCTCGGGCCGGACCACCCGGGTCGCGCGCATCTGGGGCCCGGGCGGCGCCAAGGTGGACGAGGCGTTCACCGGGATGGCGGTATCGCTGACCCTCGACGACGAGATCGACGTCGGGCGCGGAGATATGCTGGCGCGCCCCGGAAATCGCCCGCACATCGCCCGCGATCTCGACGCCATGGTGTGCTGGTTCTCCGACGATACGGAGCTGCGCGTCGGCGGCGACTACGAACTGCGCACCGCCGCGCAGTCCGGCAGGGTGCGTGTCACGGGTCTGGACTACCGCCTCGACGTCAATACGCTGCACCGCGTCACGGACGCGGAAAGCTTGGCGCTCAACGATATCGCGCGAGTTTCACTGTCCGGTCGACAGCCGCTGATGGCCGACCCGTACCGCGACAACCGCCGCACGGGCAGCTTCATCCTCGTCGACGAAGCGACCAACCAGACGGTGGCGGCGGGGATGATACTGGCGCGTGACACCGGGATCGGGCCGGATGCGGGTGAGCGCGCGGCGGGCCGTGGCCGCAGCGCGAACGTGGTCTGGCAGAGTTCGGCCGTCACCCGCTCCGAGCGCCCGCACGCGGGCGCCACGATCTGGCTGACCGGCCTGTCCGGCTCCGGAAAGTCCACTATCGCGGTCGAGCTGGAGCGGCGGCTGGTGGAATCGGGCCGCCCGGCGTATCTGCTGGACGGCGACAACCTGCGGCACGGGCTGAACAGCGACCTGGCCTTCGGCGACGACGATCGCCGCGAGAACATCCGCCGCGTAGCCGAGGTCGCCGCCCTGTTCGCCGATGCGGGCGTGACCGCGATCGTCTCTCTGATCAGCCCGTTCGCCGCGCAGCGCAAGCTCGCCCGGGCGGTGCACGGCGACCGTGGACTACCGTTCCACGAGGTCTTCGTCGACACCCCCCTGGCGCTGTGCGAGCGGCGCGACCCGAAGGGGCTGTACGCCCGCGCCCGCGCGGGCGAACTGCGCGAATTCACCGGCATCGACTCGCCCTACGAGGCGCCCCAACATCCGGACCTCGTGGTCACCCCCGACCACGGCACGCCCGCCGAGATCGCCGCGCACATCCGTCACCACCTGCGGCTGTAGCCGCGCGGCACGCACAGTCCGCCTCGAGAACAGGAATCCGATGGAACCATCCCAGCCAGATCCGCCCTTGACCGAGCCGCTGCTCACCGCCATCGCCGAGGCCGAAAGGCTCATCGCCACAGCCGATTTCATTCGCGACGAGCGGGATCTGGCCGAGGGCTACGAGTACCTCGCGGGCAGCATCCAGGCCGTCATGCAGCTGTCCGGCGTGCACGGCACCAGCCACCCGTCCTTCGTCACCTCCACCGGCCCGTATACCAAGATGGGCCTGGACAACCCGGATACGCTCTACTACCACGCGAACGTGGAGCCGGACGTGGAATACCTGATCACCGGGACGCGGGGCAGCACCGTCGATCTGAGTTTCCAGGTCCTCCAGGGCGATTACACCGCCACCAATGTCCCGGGCGGCGACGACGCCTTCGACGACCGTCGGATCGACATCGCCCCGGACGGTTCCTACGAGCTGAGATTCGGTCCGCCGAAACAAGATCCGGGCCCGAACTACTTCGTGCTGGGCGAGAGCGCCTCCATGCTCGCGGTGCGCGAGGTGTACGGCGACTGGAACGCTGAACACAAGGGCGCCATCCGCATCGAACGCGTCGACACCCTCGGTACCGCCCCTGCCGCACCGAGTGTCGAGCAGTTGCGCAAACGCTACCGGGCGGCCGCGCGCATGCTGGTGCAGCGCATCCACACCTGGTTCAACTTCCCGAAATGGTTCTACCTGGACCTGCCGGTCAACACGCTCACCGAACCGCGGCTCACGCCCGGCGGGCTCAGCACCCAGTACTCCTCGGTCGGCCACTTCGACCTCGACGACGATCAGGCGCTGCTGATCACCGTGCCGAAATCCGATGCGCCCTACCAAGGTTTCCAGCTCGGCAGCCGCTGGTACATCTCGCTCGACTACGTCCACCACCAGACCAGCCTCAACAGCGCCCAAGCGCAGGTCGATCCGGACGGCATGATCCGGATGGTGGTCGCCGCGCGCGATCCCGGCGTCGCGAACTGGATCGAGACCACCGGATGCGCACACGGCATCCTGCAGTTCCGCTGGCAGCGCACCGACCGCGCGATGACCCCCGCGGACGGTCCGGTGGCCGAGGTGGTGCCGTTCGGCAAGGTCCGGGATCTGTTGCCGCACTACGAACTGAACGCCGTCGACGAGGCGGGCTGGCGCGATCGTATCGCCGCCCGGCAGCGCGGTTTCGCGGCACGGATGCTCGGATGAGCGAGGAAGGAAACAGCGTGAGTACCGCATTGCTGGCGGACAAGGTCGTCGTGGTCAGCGGGGTCGGCCCCGGCCTGGGTCGGTCCATCTGTCTGGAGGCCGCGGCGGCCGGGGCGAAGGTGGTGCTCGCCGCGCGCACCGAATCCCGCCTGCGGGAGGTCGCCGCCGAGATCGAGGCCGGTGGCGGCGAAACCCTCTGTGTGCCTACCGATATCGCGGACCAGGCGGCGGTCGATAATCTGGTTCGGCGCACCGTCGACGCGTTCGGCCGGGTCGATGCCCTGGTCAACAACGCGTTCTCGGTGCCGTCGATGAAACCGCTGGCCCGCACCGACTTTCAGCAGATCCGCGACAGCGTGGACCTCACCGTGCTGGGCGGCCTGCGCATGACGCAGGCGTTCACCGAGGCGCTGGCCGCGACCGAGGGGGCGGTGGTGATGATCAACTCGGCCGTGCTGCGCCACTCCGAACCGCGCTACGGCAGTTACAAGATGGCCAAGTCCGCCCTGCTGGCCATGTCGCAGACCCTGGCGACCGAACTGGGGGACAAGGGAATCCGGGTCAACAGCGTGGCGCCGGGCTACATCTGGAGCGACCAGCTGAAGTGGTATTTCGGCGAGGTCGCCAAGAAGTACGGCATCACCGTCGACCAGGTGTACGAGCAGACCGCCGCGCGGTCGGACCTCAAACGCCTGCCCGAACCGGACGAAATCGCCCACGCCGTGGTGTTTCTCGCCTCCGACTGGTCCAGCGCCATCACCGGCCAGACCCTCGACGTCAACTGCGGCGAATACCACGCCTGAACCAAGGATCGCGCTATGACCACCCGCACCGACGTAGGCACGGTCGAGGATCTGCACGCCTCGGCAACCAAAGCCTGCGGCCTGACCGATTTCGGTTCCCGCGACTACCACGAGGCCCTCGGCATCCTGCTCGAGAGCTATCGGCGCGATGCCGACCTCACCGAGCTGGGCAGCAAGATGAACCGCTACTTCCTGCGCGGCGCCCTGGTGGCTCGCGCGCTGAGCGAGGCCTCCTGGAAGGCCAATCCCGGCTCTGCCGAAACCCCGGTCACCAGGCCGATTTTCGTCACCGGGCTGCCCCGCACCGGTACCACCGCGCTGCACCGCCTGCTGGCCGCCGACCCCGGCCACCAGGCGCTGGAGATGTGGCTGACCGAGTTCCCGCAGCCCCGACCGCCGCGCGAGACCTGGGCCGACAACCCCGTCTACCGGCAGATCGACGCCGGATTCGCCCAGCATCACATCGAGAATCCCGAGTTCATGGGCCTGCACTACATGACCGCCGCCGAGGTCGAGGAATGCTGGCAGCTGTTGCGGCAGACGGTGAAATCGGTGTCCTACGAGTGCCTTGCCTACCTGCCCACCTACTCGCGGTGGCTGCGGCAGCAGGACTGGACCGACGCCTACGCCCGCCACCGCGGCAACCTGCAGCTCATCGGCCTGGGTGACGAGCGCCGCTGGATCCTGAAGAACCCCAGCCACCTGTTCGCGCTCGACGCGCTCATGGCCGTGTACCCGGACGCCCTGGTGATCCAGACCCACCGCGACCCGGCCACCGTGCTGGCCTCGGTGTGCAGCCTGTCCGAACACGCAGCGCGCGGCTGGTCGCACACCTTCACCGGCTCCCGGATCGGCGAGAGCCAGCTCGAGCTGTGGTCCCGGGGACTGCACGAATTCACCACGGCGCGTAAGCGTTACGACCAGGCGCAATTCCTGGATATCGACTTCACGGACCTGCGCGCCGACCCCCTCGGGACCGTCGAAGCCATCTACCGGGCGTTCGGCATCGAGTTCACCGACGCCGCCCGCGCGGCGATGTCCGCCCTCGACGAGGAGAGCCGCACCGGCGACCGCAGGCCCGCGCACCGGTACGACCTGTCGGACTACGGCCTGACCGAGGACCGGATTCGAGACGAGTTCCGGCTGCCCTGATAAGGGTATGGGACTGTAGGGGAGTCGCCGTGGCACGGTACAAGGTCCGCCAGCGAGAACCGAAGGAGCGCTTCACATGACGGATTTCGCCGATCTCGAGGAGCTGAAAGCCGCGGTGGGCGCCGAGATCGGGGTCAGCGACTGGCTGCGCGTCGAGCAGGACCGCATCGACACCTTCGCCGAGGCCACCGGCGACCACCAGTGGATCCACGTCGATCCGGACCGAGCGGCCGCGGGCCCCTACGGCCGGACCATCGCGCACGGCTTCCTCACCCTGTCACTGTCGGTGCCGCTCGCCAACCAGGCCGCCACCGTCGGCGGCATCCGGATGGGAATCAACTACGGCCTCAACAAGGTTCGCTTCATCACCCCGGTGCCCTCCGGCGGTCGCATCCGTGCCCGCGTCACCCTTGACGCGGTGCGCGACATCCCGGGCGGCCTCCAAGCCGAGCGCACCATCACCATCGAACTGGAAGGCGCCGACAAGCCCGCCTGCGTCGCCGAGAGCATCGCCCGATATCTGTACTAGTCCGAACCGAGTTCGCTGGTGAGGACGATCCAGCGGTCCAGCAACCGCGTCGCCGCACCGCTGTCGACGGCGTGCGCCGCCCGGTCCACGGCCCCGCCCAGCGCGTCGTGGATGTCCTTGTCGGCGGTCTCCGGGGTCAGCTCGTAGGCGACGATGGCGGCGGCCGAGTTCAGCAGCACCGCATCGCGGACCGGACCCGGCTGACCGGCCAGCATATTGCGCGCGATGACCGCGTTCGCCTCGGCGTCGCCGCCGCGCAGCGACTCCTGGGACACCCGCGGAATACCGATCCGGGTCGGGTCGATGGTGGTCTGCGTGAGATGCCCGCCGGTGACCACCCACGCGGTGGTGGTGTCCGCGGTGGTGATCTCGTCGAGCCCGTCGTTACCGCGCACCACCAGCGCGTTGTTCCCGCGCTCGGCGAACGCGCCCGCGATGACCGGGAGCAGGTCGGGGAACGCGCAGCCGATCAGCCCGGCCTGCGGCTGTGCCGGGTTGGTCAGCGGGCCCAGCACATTGAACACGGTCGGCACGCCGATCTCCTTGCGGGCGGGACCCGCGAACCGCAGCCCGGAGTGGAACAGCGGCGCGAAGCAGAATCCGATACCGACCTCACGCACGCAGCGCGCGACCGCCTCGGGTCCCAGGGCGATGCGCACGCCCAGCGCCTCCAGCACGTCCGCGCCGCCGCTCTTCGACGAGGCCGCCCGGTTGCCGTGCTTGACCACCGGAACTCCGCTGGCGGACACCACGATCGAGGACATGGTGGAGATATTGACGGTGCCCGACCGATCACCCCCGGTACCGACGATGTCGACCGCCCGGCCCTCGAGCGGCACCCGCCGGGCGTGGCCCAGCATTCCCGCCGCCAGACCGGACAGCTCCGAGGCCGTGGGGCCCTTCATCTTCATCGCCACGCCGAACGCGGCGATCTGCGCCTGGGTGGCGTTGTCGGAGAAGATCTCGTCGATGGCCCACGCCGCCTCGTCCGTGGTCAGGTCGACCCCATCGGTGAGGGCCCCGAGGATCTGGGGCCAGGTGCGCGCGCTCATCACTGTCTCCTGTCGCGATTTCCGCTTGCCAGCAGCCTAGTGGGGTGGGGCGTTTTCTCGCGCCCCTGGTCGCGGGGCCACTCGAGACCCTGGTCGCGGCGCCCGCGTACCGCCTCCGAGCTGCGCATTCGCGTGACACGCCGGAGGCGTGGCGAGACCCACTCTCGCCGTGGGATTTCCGACACGCGACAGTAAGTTTCGTACCCGGCTACGCCTGTCGTACTACGACGAGTCATACTTACCCGCGTGACGACCGCAGTAGGCACCCCAGGATCGGCCATTACTCAGCGCGTGCACTCGCTGAACCGGCCCAACATGGTCAGCGTCGGAACCATCATCTGGCTGTCGAGCGAGCTGATGTTCTTCGCCGGGCTGTTCGCCATGTACTTCGTCGCCCGTGCCCAGGCCCATGGCAACTGGCCGCCGGAGCCGACGGAGCTGAACCTGAAGCTCGCGGTGCCGGTCACCGCGGTGCTGGTCGCCTCCTCGTTCACCTGCCAGATGGGCGTGTTCGCGGCGGAGAAGGGCGACGTGTTCGGGCTGCGGCGCTGGTACGTCCTCACCTTCCTGATGGGCGCCTTCTTCGTCGGCGGTCAGGGCTACGAGTACATCAACCTCGTGCACGAGGGCACCACCATCTCGGGCAGCGTGTACGGCTCGGTGTTCTACATCACCACCGGTTTCCACGGTCTGCACGTCATCGGCGGTCTCATCGCGTTCATCTTCCTGCTGGTGCGCACCAAGGCCAGCAAGTTCACACCGGCCCAGGCCACTGCGGCGATCGTCGTCTCCTACTACTGGCACTTCGTCGACATCGTGTGGATCGGGTTGTTCGCCACGATCTACTTCGTCCGATAGGGACGCCTACGCTCTTCGACGAGCACCAGCCCAAGCATCAGTCGGTTCCGTCTACTCCAAAGGGACACAGATGAGTTCATCTCCCCCGTCAGCGCCAGATCCCGTCAGCCCCGGGGTCGGCAGCGCTCGGAATAACCAGGCCACCAAGACCCGCAAGCAGCGCCGGACGCGCCGCAAGGTCGCGGGCGGCATGGTTCTCCTGATGGGTCTTGTCGGAGCCGGATTCGCGGCGTCCGCGCTGACCCCGGACGCGCAGGTAGCGACGGCGAACGAGGACAAGTCCGCGATCATCCGCGAGGGCAAGCAGATCTACGACACCTCCTGCATCACCTGCCACGGCGCCAACCTGCAGGGCGTGCAGGACCGCGGCCCCAGCCTGATCGGCGTCGGCGAGGCCGCCGTCTACTTCCAGGTCTCCTCCGGCCGCATGCCCGCCGCGGCCAACGGCGCGCAGCTCGAGCGCAAGCCACCGAAGTTCGACGAGCGGCAGACCGACGCGCTGGGCGCCTACATCGCGGCCAACGGCGGCGGCCCGACGGTCGTGCGCGACCCGAACGGCGAGATCGCGCAGGAGTCGCTGATCAAGGGCGGCGACCTCGGCCGCGGCGGCGAGCTGTTCCGGATGAACTGCGCGTCGTGCCACAACTTCACCGGCAAGGGCGGCGCACTCTCGTCCGGTAAATTCGCGCCGCCGCTCGGCCCCGCCAGCGAGCAGCAGATCTATACCGCGATGCTGACCGGCCCGCAGAATATGCCGAAGTTCTCCGACCGCCAGCTGACGCCGGAGGAGAAGCGCGACATCGTCGCCTACGTGAAGGACCGCACCGAGTCCAAACCGGAGGGCGGCTACGGCCTCGGCGGCTTCGGCCCCGCGACCGAGGGCCTGGCCATCTGGGTGGTCGGCATCGTGGCGCTGGTCGGCTCGGCGATGTGGATCGGATCCCGCTCATGAGTGATAAGGAGCAAAACGACATGGGCGCGCCTGCTGACGGCAAGCCGGGGGACGACCTGAACCCCACCGAGGAGCAGCTCGACGCGATGTCGCAGTCCGAGCTGGTCGAGCTCGGCACCAAGCGCGACGGCGTCGACGTCGCCTACCGCGCCCCGCGCTGGCCGGTTCCGGGCACCCGCGCGGAGAAGCGGGCCGAGCGGCAGGTGTCGCTGTGGTTCGCGATCTCGGCGATCTCGGCCCTCGCACTGATCGGCGTCTTCCTGTTCTGGCCCTGGGAGTACAAGAGTCGGCACGAGGACGGTGCCGGGATCTATTCGCTGACCACCCCGCTGTACGGCATCACGCTGGGCGTGGCGGTGCTGGCGATCGGCATCGCGGTGGTGCTGATCCGCAAGAAGTTCATCCCGCCGGAAATCTCCATCCAGGATCGCCACGACGGCAAGTCCGACGAGGTGGAGCGGCGCACGCTGGTCGCGCAGCTGAAGGACGCGGGGGAGACCTCGACGCTGGGCCGCCGCAAGATGATCACCCGCACCGCGGGCCTGGGCGTGGGCGTGCTGGGCATCGGCGCGCTGTTCCTGTTCGTCGGCGGCCTGGTGAAGAACCCGTGGGCCAAGGGCGACAAGTCGCCGCTGTGGGTGTCGGGCTGGACGCCGGACTACCCCGGCCAGACCATCTACATCCGCAAGGACACCGGGCGCCCCGAGGACATCGTGCTGGTGCGGCCGGAGGATCTCGACGCGGGCGCCATGGAGACCGTTTTCCCCTGGAAAGAGGAGTGGCGCGGCGACGAGCACGAGACCCTCGAATCGCTGCGCGGCATCCGCAACGCGGTCATGCTGATCCGGCTGCGCACCGAGGACGCGCAGAAGGCGATCAAGCGCAAGGGCCAGGAGAGCTTCAACTACGGCGACTACTTCGCATATTCGAAGATCTGCACCCATCTGGGCTGCCCGACCTCGCTGTTCGAGCAGCAGACCAACCGGATCCTGTGCCCCTGCCACCAGTCGCAGTTCTCGGCCACCGAGTGGGGTAAGCCGGTCTTCGGCCCCGCCGCCCGCGCGCTGCCGCAGCTGCCGATCACCGTCAATTCCGAGGGCTACCTGGTCGCCGCGGGCGACTTCATCGAGCCGCTCGGCCCGGCCTACTGGGAGCGTCGTTCATGAGTTCTAAAGCGGCCGCGCAGGCCAACGAAATGGACGAGCGCTACCACATGGCGGCATTCGTCAAGCGGTCGATCAACAAGGTCTTCCCGACCCACTGGTCGTTCCTGCTCGGCGAGATCGCGCTCTACGCCTTCATCATTCTGCTGCTGTCGGGCATCTACCTGACCCTGTTCTTCGATCCGTCGATGAGCGAGGTCGTCTACAACGGCGCCTATCAGCCGCTGCGCGGCGTGACCATGTCGCGGGCGTTCGAGACTGCGCTCGACATCTCCTTCGAGGTGCGCGGCGGGCTGTTCGTGCGGCAGGTGCACCACTGGGCGGCGCTGCTGTTCGCGGCGTCGATCATCATCCACCTGTTCCGCATCTTCTTCACCGGCGCGTTCCGCAAGCCGCGCGAAGCGAACTGGGTGATCGGCTCGCTGCTGCTGATCCTGGCGATGTTCGAGGGCTTCTTCGGCTACTCGCTGCCCGACGACCTGCTCTCGGGCACCGGCCTGCGGGCGGCGTTCTCGGGTATCACGATCGGCGTGCCGGTGGTCGGCACCTGGCTGCACTGGCTGATCTTCGGCGGTGACTTCCCCGGCGACATCATCGTGCCGCGCCTGTACATCGCGCACGTGCTGCTGCTGCCCGGCATCATCCTGGCGCTCATCGCGGCGCACGTGGCGCTGGTCTGGTACCAGAAGCACACCCAGTTCCCCGGCCCGGGCCGCACCGAGAAGAACGTCGTGGGCGCCCGCATCGTGCCGGTGTTCGCCGCCGACCAGGGTGCGTTCTTCATGTTCACCCTCGGCATCGTCGCGATCATGGGCGGCGTGTTGCAGATCAACCCGATCTGGAACCTGGGCCCCTACAACCCCTCCCAGGTGTCGGCGGGTTCGCAGCCGGACTTCTACATGATGTGGACCGACGGCATGGCGCGCCTGATGCCGCCGTGGGAGCTGTACCTGGGCCGTTACACCATTCCGGCGGCGTTCTGGGTGGCGTTGATCATGGGCCTGGTGTTCACGGTGCTGATCGCCTACCCGTGGATCGAGAAGCGCCTCACCGGGGACACCGCCCGCCACAACCTGCTGCAGCGGCCGCGGGACGTGCCGGTGCGCACCGCGATCGGCGCCATGGCGATCACCTTCTACCTGGTGCTGACCCTGGCCTGCGTCAACGACATCATCTCGCTGCAGTTCGACATCTCGCTGAACGCGACGACGTGGTTCTTCCGCATCGCGCTGCTGGTGGGCCCGCCGATCGCGTACTTCCTCGCGTACCGGATGTGTCTGGGGCTGCAGCGCAGTGACCGGCAGGTGCTCGAGCACGGTATCGAGACCGGTGTGATCAAGCGGCTGCCGCACGGCGAGTACATCGAGGTGCACCAGCCGCTGGGCCCGGTCGACGACCACGGCCATCCGATTCCGCTGGAATACCAGGGCGCCCCGGTGCCGAAGAAGATGAACAAGCTGGGCTGGGCGGGCAAGCCGGGCCTGGGCTCGTTCCTCAGCGCGGATCCGGCGCCGCAGGCCGACCAGCTCACGGCCTACGAGCGCGAGGAGCACCACAAACAGTTGGAGATCCTGGCCGAGTACCAGGAGCAGAGCAGCGGCGAGGGCAGCGGCAAGCACGACCACTGACCTCCACAGCCAAGGCCCCGAGTCGAAACCGACTCGGGGCCTTCGCTTTTCTACTCGCCGATGGAGAAGCCCGCTTCGACGTCGGCCCGGGAGTAGGACTTGAAGGCGATGTGGGTGGCGGTGCGCAGGACGCCGGGGGTCTTGTTGACCCGGCCCGTCACCACCTCGGCGATCTGCTCGTGGTCGCGGACCCGCACCACCGCGATCAGGTCGACGTCTCCGGCGCACGAATACACCTCGGCGACCCCGTCGAGATCGGCCAGCGCCTGCGCGGTCTCGGGAATGCGGGCGGCCTCGGCGTGGATCAATACGATCGCGGTAATCATGCCGCCGAGTCTATTGCCCGCCCCGACGCCCGCGGCGCAAACAACCCGTGCCCTGTCGGTCAGGTATGGGCGAGGTAGTCGTGGGCGGCGGTTTCCGTGCGGGTGGCCGCCTCGGCGCGCTCTAGCCAGCGCAGCCAGGGACCGGCGCCTAGGCGGGGCTCGTGGTAGCCGTCGGTGGTGCGGACGATGCGGGTGCCGGGTTGTTCGAGCCAGCGGGCGATGAGTGCCGTCTCCTCTGGCGAGGCGCCGCGCAGCGGGGGATAACGCGGGTCGGCGAGGAGATTGTCGGCGTCGGAACCGAGATCGAGCGGTAGCCCGAGTGTCCCGGATCCCGGCGGCGCGGTCCTCGCTACGGACGCTGAACTTGTCGGCGATGCGGTGCGGTCCGATACCGTCTCGAGTCGCGCGGGGACCACGGTTTCGGCGGCGGCGACGAGGGATTCGACCACGGGCATAGGGGAGATGCCGCGGGCGGCGGTGCCCGCGGCGGCGAGGCGGCCGTAGCGGACCACCGCGAACTCCCAGCCGCCGGAACCGTCGGGCCGCGCGGCGATCAGTTCGGTGATGCGGGCCAGGGCGGTCAGTCGCTGGGTCTTCCGCAGTGCGCGCACGACCGTGGTGAGGTGGTCACGCAACCGTGCGGCGGCCTCGAAATGCTCTGCGGCGGCGTAGGTTTCGATTCGGCCCCGGATGGCGCGCAAGGCCGCGTCGTCGCCGCCGGTGAACAGCTCGCGCACCGACCGGGGCGCCGATGCGTAGTCCGTCGCGTCGCGGAGTTCGCCCGTGACGCCCGCCGGGCAGCCGCCGATCGCCGCGGGCGGGCAGTCGGCGCCGTGCCGTCCGTGTCGCGGTATCCGCGTCGTGCAGGTGCGCAGCCCGCAGTACTCGGCGACAGTGGCGGCGATCTCGGCGGCATCGGCGCGGGAGCCGAACGGGCCCAGCGCGTCCCAGGTCGGTGTGCGGGTGATCGCGAAGCGGGGGAAGGGCTCGGCGGTGAGCGTGAGCCACCACGCCCGCCTGGGAAATTTCGACCGCCGATTGTAGGGCGGCGCGTGCGCGACCAGCAGCCGCAGCTCCCGCACCCCGGCCTCCAGCCCGTGCGCGCACCGCACGTGGTCGACCCGGGTGGCCAGCGCCACCATTTCCCGCATGCGCGTGCGGGTCTCGGATCCGGTGAAGTAGCTGCGCACGCGGCGCCGCAGATGCACGGCCGTCCCTATGTAGAGGACCTCCTCCGACGGCCCGCGGAACAGATACACCCCGGGCGCGGCGGGTAGGTCGGCGGCGAGGAAGCGTTTGGAGCGCTGCCGGCGGCTCACCTCGGGCAGATAGTCGACCAGCTCGGTCAGGCTGTGCACGCCCTGATTGCCGACCCGCTCGATCAGCGCGTGCAGCACGTCCACGGTGGCGCGGGCGTCGTCCAGCGCGCGGTGCGTCGGGCGGGTGGACGCGCCCAGCAGTTGCGCCAGCGCCGACAGCCGCACGGTGGGCGCCTCGTCGCGCGCCAGGATGCGCCGCGCCAGCTGCACCGTGCACAGCACCTGGAAGGCGGGCCAGGTCGCCGCGCACCGCGCCGCCGCGGCCTTCAGGAATCCGGTGTCGAAGCGGGCGTTGTGCGCGACCAGCACCGAGCCCGCGGCGAACTCCAGGAATCCGGGCAGCACCGCGTCGATACGCGGCGCCTCCATCACCATGGCCGTCGTGATCCCGGTGATGTGCACGACCTGGGGCGGAATCGCGCAGCCCGGGTCGACCAGGGTGGCGAACTCGCCCAGCACCTCGCCGCCGCGCACCTTCACCGCACCGATCTCGGTGATCGCGTCCCGCTCCGGGCTGGTGCCGGTGGTCTCCAGGTCCACGACCACGAACGTGGTGTCGTACAGCGGCGTATCCAGGTCGTCGAACGCCAGCTGGGCGGGACGGGGCGCGACGGACCCTGACGTCGCATCGAACGCGGTGTCGGGCACGGCGGGCAGCGTAACGACGAGGTCCGACACATACGCCGCGACGAGGCAATTGCCTGAAGTCCCGGTCGAAAGTCCGGGCCTCGGGGCGCGAAGTGCCGGAATCCAAGGAAATGTGACCAGGGTCACATTCATGCGTAAACCGGATCAATTCGCGGGACTTCGCGGATAACGACCGGGCGCTGCCGCGGGCATGCTGCACCGCGTCGCGGCGGGTGGTCACAGAATGCGGACTGATCGGTCGCCTTTAAGGCGTGAGGATCCACCCGACATGCTGATTTCCCGAATTACCGCGGTGTAAACCTCTGAGCGGCACGCCGGTCGCGGGGCTCGGCAGCCGACGGCAAACACCCTGGTAGCCGTCTCGTGTTATCGTTTCGTGATTGGTGTGAGATATGTCGCACGCAGTGCCGTCCACCAATCTTGTCCAGCCCCGTTTCGCTTGTTCGCGGCTTTACAACGCACCGTTATGTGCTCGTAATCTTCCTGAGACCTCACGGAGTCCGACGCACCACCGGGTGCGGCGTCGTGGGGCGGATGAGGAGTACCGCATCATGGCGAACAAGCGACAGGGCCAGGGGCGCATCGCACACCGGGCCGTGGCTGCCGGAGCCGTTGGCGCAGCCACCCTCAGCGCACTGCTGCTCCCCGCGGCGCCCGCCTCGGCGGCGCCGGTCACCGTGCCGGGCGTCGGCACCGTCGACGTGCCGGACCAGATGCTCGCCGCGATTCCGCCGGGCGCCATCCCGCCGGGCGTGCTGCCCCCGGGCGTCGAGTTGCCGGGCGTCGGTCCGGCCCCCGCCCCGCAGGCGCAGTCGGCGGGCCAGCGCGCCGCCGATGCCGCGATGACCCGCGTCGGCACGCCGTATTCCTACGGCGCCACCGGACCGGACGCCTTCGACTGCTCCGGCCTGGTGAAGTGGTCCTACGAGCAGGCGGGCGTGGATCTCCCGCGCACCAGCCAGGCCCAGGCCGGGGCGGGCACCCCGGTGTCGATGGACGATCTGCAGCCCGGCGACGTGGTGTCGTTCTATGGCGGCGGCCACTCCGGCCTGTACGTCGGCGACGGCAATGTCGTGCACGCCTCCACCTACGGCCAGCCGGTTGCCGTCGCGCCGATCTCCTCGATGCCGGTCGACGGCGCCAGCCGCTACTGAGATCGGTCCGACGGAACGGCGCCGGACGGGCGGGTGCTCGCGCGACAGCGTGGTCCAGCGAGCCACCTGCCCGAGCCGGTCGTGATCATTTCGTGGCCTACTGGACACGGACGGTAGCCGTTCCGTAACCTGATCGAGACCTTCGTGATTTCCGCGTGGCAGGTTCCGCGGACACCGCATCGGACTTCAGCGAGAACGGGGCACGGCAGGCAGTGACTGCGCATCACCGCAACAATCGAACCAGACGCCTGGTGGGTGGATCCCTGGCGGTGGGAGTCCTGGTGTTCGGAGGTGGTACCGGCGGCGCACCGGCCGACCCGGTCGCCGCCCCGACCAGCGCCAACGACGCCGTGCAGCAGCTGATCGAGCTGTCGCACCAGGCCGAGCAGCTCAACCAGCAGGCGCTCGCCGCCCAGTCCGACCTCGACGCGAAGCAGGCCGCGGCCGCCGACGCCGACGCCAAGCTGGCGAGCGCCACCCAGGTCGTCGACGCGGCGCAGGCGGAGGTCCGCAAGTTCCAGCCCGCCATCGACCGCACCGCGGTGGCCGCCTACCAGGGCGCCCGCACCAACCGGCTGTTCTCGGTGCTGGTCAGCAATTCGCCGCAGCAACTGCTGGACCAGATGTCCACCCTCGACGTGATGTCGACCCAGACCGCCGTCCAGGTCTCGCAGTACAAGAAGGCTACCGACGCCGCCACCGCGGCCCAGGCCACCTCCCGCGCCGCCTCCGACGCCGCGCGCACCGCCGCCCAGCAGGCCGACACCGTCCGCACGGATCTGGAGCGCAAGCGCGCCGACCTGCAGGGGTCGATCGCCCATGTGATCGGGGCCTGGGGTCAGCTGTCGGCGGGCGATAAATCCGCGCTGGCCGGATCGCTGTTCCCGCCCGGCTTCGACCGCGACCGGCTGCTCAACGGCCTAGTCCCCGGCAGTGGCACCAGCGCGCTGGCCGCCGGGCTCACCCGCATCGGCGACCCGTACGTCTGGGGCGCCACCGGCCCCGACCAGTTCGACTGCTCCGGCCTGGTCCAGTGGGCCTTCCACCAGGTCGGCATCAACGTGCCGCGCACCAGTCAGGCGCAGGCGTCGGTCGGCACGCCGGTGAGCAAAGGCGACCTGCAGCCCGGGGATGTGGTCTTCTTCTATCCCGACATCACGCACGTGGGGATCTACGCGGGCAACGGCCTGATGCTGCACGCCTCGACCTTCGGCGTTCCGGTCGCGGTGGCGCCGATGGACTCGACCCCGTATAACTCCGCACGGCGTTACTGGAAGGGCATGTCGTAATCACACCGAGGTGAGCCGAGGCATGAACGAGTGCAGCACAGGCGCGGTATGACCGCGTGGTGGCGGGTCCGTGACTGGATGCGGGCGCGGCGGCGATTCGAATTCGTCGCCACCGTCGCCATGGTCGTCGCCCTGACCGCGGCGGGCGGTGCGCTGGTCCTGCTGCCCAAGGCGGCGCTGACCAGGATCCCTCCGATGCCCGCGGCCGCCGAGGCCGCGGCGCCCGCGGATCCGGACCCGCAGCTCGCCGAGCTGCGCCGGGTCATGGAATCGTACGGACCCGTTGTCACCCAGCAGGTCTTGGGCGATAACGGCCGCTTGTCGACGGTGTTCGGGCATTCGCGACAGCGCGGCGACGTCGACACGCTGGCCCGCGAGATCGGTCCCGCGGTCGCCGAGATCACCGCGCTGTGGGGGCCGGAGTGGCCGCAGTCGGCCGTGGTGGCGATCGCCTCGAGCCCCGCCGAATTCGCCGCGCTCACCCACGCGACCGGGACGGTGTCCGCGGCGGTGGCGGCGGCCTCGGTCTCGGATCCCTTCCGGCCCGGGACCCGGCCCACCGGGCAGCGCGTGGTGTTCGCCCCCGACGCGATCCGCCGACTGGGCACGGAGGGGTTCCGCGACACCCTGCGCCACGAGCTCACGCACGTCGCCGCGCGGGCGCGCACCACCGACGGCTCACCGCAGTGGATGCTGGAGGGGTTCGCCGAGTACTCGGCCCGGCGCGAGGAGCGGGATCCGTTCGCCCAGCAGGCGCCGACCCTGGCCGCCCGCGCCCGCACGGGCGATTTCCCGGAGGATCTGCCCGCCGACGCGGCCTTCGCGCCCGCGGCCGGTACCGATGCCGCGCTGGCCTACGAGGAGGCCTGGTCCGCGAACGCGTTCGCCGCCGGCCAGTTCGGCGAGCCGAAGCTGGTGGACCTGTATCACCGGATGGCGACCGGACCGAAGAACGCCCACGCGGTCGACGACACCCTGCGCTCCTGTCTCGGCATCGGCCACGGCGAGTTCGTCGCCCGCTGGCGAGACTGGATCCGTTCCCGCATTCTCGCCTAGCGCGTCAAGGGAATCCGCCCCGTGGATAGGATTGCCCCCATGGCGCGCACCCTGCTGGTTACCAATGATTTCCCGCCACGGCCGGGCGGTATCCAGTCGTATGTGCACTCGCTGGCGCTGCAGTTGCCGCCGGACGAACTGGTGGTGTACGCGCCGCGGTGGAAGGGCGACAGCCATCTGCGTTTCGATGCCGAGCAGCCCTTCCAGGTGGTGCGGCACCCCACGACGCTGATGCTGCCGACCCCGCTGGTCCTGCGGCGGGCGGCCAAGCTGCTGCGCGACGAGCGGTGCGACGCCGTGTGGTTCGGCGCCGCGGCGCCGCTGGCGCTGATGTCGCCCCTGCTGCGGCGCGCGGGCGCGCGGCGGATCCTGGCGAGCACGCACGGCCACGAGGTGGGCTGGTCGATGCTTCCGGCGGCCCGGCAGTCGCTGCGCGCGATCGGCGACCACACCGATGTCGTCACCTATGTCAGCAAGTACACCCGGAGGCGGTTCGCGTCGGCGTTCGGTCCGCAGGCGGCGCTGGAGTATCTGCCGCCGGGCGTCGACACCTCGGTGTTCCGCCCGGATCCGGCGGCGCGGGAAGAACTTCGGGCCCGCTACGGGCTGGGGGGCCGGCCCACCATCCTGTGCCTGTCCCGGCTGGTGCCGCGCAAGGGGCAGGACATGCTGCTCATCGCGATGCGCGAGATCATCGAACGCGTCGACGGCGCGGTGCTGGTGATCGCCGGTGGCGGTCCCTACGAAGAGAAGCTGCGCGCCTTCTCGCACTCGCTCGGCCTCGACGACCACGTGGTGTTCACCGGCCGGGTACCGGCGTCGGAGCTGGCGGCCCACCACACCCTCGCCGACGTCTTCGCCATGCCGTGCCGTACCCGCGGCGCCGGTCTGGACGTGGAGGGCCTGGGCATCGTCTACCTGGAGGCCTCGGCGACCGGCGTCCCGGTGGTGGCGGGAGATTCCGGCGGGGCGCCGGAGACCGTGCTGGAGGGCCGGACCGGGCACGTCGTGGACGGGCGCGCGCACAATCAGATCGTGGACGCGATCGTGGGCATCCTGAGCGATCGCGACGCCGCCGCCCGCATGGGCGCCGCGGGCCGCGAGTGGGTCGCCGACCAGTGGCGCTGGGATGTGCTCGGCGGCCGCCTGCGCACCCTGCTGGATGCGAACGCGCGATCGGGCTGACGACGCCCGCGCCGCCCGCGCCTATTAGGCTCACCCGTTATGAGCACGATCCAGGTCGCCGATCAGACGTTCGTCGCCGCGCCGGGCGCCGCGGTCGCCGAGGTGCTGGCCGACCGTTCCCGCTGGCGGCAGTGGTGGCCCGACCTCACCCTCGAGGAGCGAGAGAACCGCGGCGACAAGGGGATTCGCTGGACCGTGCGCGGCCCGCTGGACGGCACGATGGAGGTGTGGCTGCAGCCCTGCATGGACGGGGTGATCCTGCACTACTTCCTGCACGCCGAACCCGGCGACGCGTCCAGGCTGCCCGCGCGCGAGCTGACGGCCGCCAACCGGGCGCGCCGGGTGGCGGGCAAGAAGATGTCGTTCGAGATCAAGGCCCGGCTCGAGGCGGGCCGCGCGGCCGGAATCGGCCCCCGCCCCGCCGCCGTCTCGGCCTGATTCACAGTCCGAAAGCTGTTCTCCCGCACCGCAAGCCGGAAAGGACACCCAGGCACTCATGGCCGACCGGACCCAGAGGTCGATCATCATCGACGCCCCGTCGGATCGGGTGATGAGCGTCATCGCCGATCTGGAGTCGTATCCGGAGTGGGTATCGGCGGCCCGGTCGGTGGAGATCGTCGACAAATTCGCAGACGGCCGCGCCCGCACCGCGCGCTTCGTGCTCGACGCGGGCGTCGTCAAGGACACCTACCTGCTGTCCTACACCTGGCGCCCGGACGGCAAGGCGGTGAGCTGGCAACTGGTCAGCGGCGATCTGCAGAAGGCCCAGGACGGCACCTACGAACTGATCGACCAGCCCGACGGCACCACTCAGGTGGTCTACGAGCTGACCGTGGACCTGACGATCCCGATGATCGGAATGTTCAAGCGCAAGGCCGAGAAGGTGATCACCGATACGGCGCTGAAGGAACTCAAGAAACGGGTCGAAGGCTGACGGGCGGGTGACTGCGGATCGTTCGGCGGACCGGACCCGCCTGGAGCTGTTCATCGGCAAGGGTGGCGTGGGCAAGACGACCCTGGCCTGCGCGACGGCGATGTCGCACACCCGCGCCGGGGCCCGCGTGCTGATCGCCTCCCTGGACCAGGCGCATTCGCTCGGCGACGCGCTCGGATTCCGGTTCCCGCACGACCCGGGCACCGTCGCCGGGGTGGCCGCGGTCCTGCCCGGACTCGACGTGATCGAGATCGACTCGCTGGCGCTGCTCGAGGACCGGTTCCGCGACATGGTGCGCGTGCTGGGCGGCGGGGACGGACACGAGCACGGGGTCGACCTGGCCGCGCTGGACCCGGCCGAACTGACCGGGCTGCCGGGCGTGCAGGAACTGCTGATGCTCACCGAGATCGCGGAATTCGCCGACGAGGACGACTGGGACGTGATCGTCGTGGACTGCCCGCCCTCGGCCGACATGCTGCGCCTCGTGACCGCGCCGGAGGCCCTGCTCGGCTATCTGGAGCGGGTCTGGCCCGCGCAGTCCCGCGCCCTGAGTGCGGGCGGTCCGGACCTGCGGCGCGCGGTGCTGGCGGCGGCGGTGGAACGGGTCGCGACCGCGGTCGCGGGCGTGCGGGACCTGCTGGCCGACCGCGCCCGCACCGGCGCCCGGCTGATCACCGGCGCCGAGCGGGTGGCGCTCGCGGAAACGGCGCGGGTGCGGTCGGCGGCGGCGCTGCTGGGCCTGCGCCTGGACGAGGTGATCGTCAACAAGGTGCTGGCGCCGGTGCCCGAGGCGGACGGCGCCGCGCATCCGGCCGTGCGCTGGTATCAGGCCCGTCGCGCCGAGCAGTTGCAGGTGATCGACGAACTGCGCGGGCGGCTGCCCGGCGTGGCGGTGACGGTGGCCCACCACAGCGGCCCGGAACCGGTGGGTATCGATTCGCTGACCGAATTGTCGTATGCGGTGGATTCGCGCGGGAACCGGGTAGTCACTTCGGCAGACCCTATGCTTGGCGACGATGCGAACACCGCGCACGCGCGCGACGGCGAGCCGGTGGTGCGGCTGGAGTCGGGTACCGGCCCGCAGTCGGTGTTCACGCTGCGGATGCGGTTGCCCGTGGTCGACCCGGCGACGCTGCGACTGGGACGAGTGGAGGACGATTTGATCGTGGGAGCGGACGGAGTGCGGCGCCGCATGCGCCTGGCGCCGGTGTTGCGCCGGTGCACGGTCGACGGCGCCGAACTCGACGGCGATCAACTGGTCGTCCGCTTCCGCCCCGACCCCGAGGTGTGGCCGCGATGAGCGGGCGGAACGAAACCATGGCAGGGTTCTCACCCATGGCGGAGCCGGGTGGCGGTGGGGCACAGCTATGAGCGAGTTCGACGACGGCAGGGACGCGCCGGAACAGCCGTGGGCCGACCGGGCGACCCCGGGCGGGCCCGCGGCGGGACCGGCCGGTGAATCACCCTCGGGCGCCGCGCATTCCGGCCAGCGCGACGAAGCCGCGAGGGAACCGGGCGCGGGGTCTGGGGGCCCGGACGAACACCGCCACGACGACCATCTCGGTGAATTCACCGAGGAGATGCGGCTGCTGGCGGAGGCGGTGCTGGAGCGGGTCGAGCCGGTGCTGCGCCGGGCCGCCGCCGACGGGCGCGCCGACTGGGGCGGCTGCAGTTGGTGCCCGCTGTGCGCCGCGGCCGCGCTGGTCCGCGGCGAGCACCACGACGTCGTCGCCGCGATCGCCGAGCACGGTACCGCCGTGGTGACCGTGCTGCGCGAGGCCCTGGCCGGGGTGCCGGTGGATCCGGTAGCACCGGAAAGCGATGTGCCGCAGCGTACTTCACGCGGCCCGGCGTCCTCCGGCGCCCGTGCGGGCGGATCCGGGTACGTCTCGATCCCGGTGCAGATCAAGGTATGACCACGCGCATCGGGCGGGAGACGCCGCTGACCGTCGGCATCGACGTCGGCGGCACCAACATTCGCGCGTCGGTGGTCGACGGCGCGGGCGAGGTGCTCGACACCGTGCAGGCCCCCACCCCGCATTCGGAACAGGCCCTGGAGGACGGGCTGGACCGCGCGGTGCGGGAACTGCGGGCCCGGCACACGATCGGCGCGGTCGGCCTGGCCGTCGCCGGATTCGTCGACGAGACCCGCGCCTCGGTGCGGTTCGCCCCGCATCTGCCGTGGGAGGACAGCGGGGTCGCGGACCGGCTCACCGAGCGGCTCGGGCTGCCGGTCATCCTCGAACACGATGCCAACGCCGCGATGTGGGCGGAGTACCGGTTCGGCGCCGCCGCCGGGGCGCACAACGGCGTGCTGGTGGCGATCGGCACCGGGATCGGCGCGGCGCTGCTGGTCGAGGGCCGCCTGTACCGCGGAAGTTACGGTGTGGCACCGGAATTGGGGCATCTGCAGGTGGTGCCGCACGGCCGCGCCTGCCCCTGCGGCAAACGCGGCTGCTGGGAACGGTACTGCAGCGGAACGGCTCTGGTGGACACCGCCATCGAGATGCTGGCCACCGACCCGATGCGCTCGACCATCCTGGCGCGCGAGGTGGTTCGCGATCCGGGCTCGCTGACCGGGCGCCAGGTGGCGGGCGCCGCGCAGGACGGGGATCCGGTCGCCGCGGAGGTGATGGCCGACTTCGCGCGCTGGCTCGGGCTCGGCCTGGCCTTCGTCGGCGATATCTTCGATCCGGACCTGATCGTGATCGCCGGTGGGGTGAGCTCGTCGGCGGCGCTGTTCCTCGACGACGCCCGCGAGCACTACGCGAGCGCGATCACCGGCGCCCGGCATCGGCCGCTGGCCCGCATCCGTACCACGCAGCTGGGCGAGGCGGCGGGCATGATCGGCGCGGCGGAACTGGCGCGGGCGGCCCTGCGCCCGGAGTCGAAGGGCTCCCGGCGGGACCCCGCGGTCGGCAGGGGTGCGCGGGCCGCGGAGGTCGGCGCCGAGACGAGCGGCGACGGGAAGCGGGGGGACGGAAAACGCGGTGCGGCCGGAAACTCCCGGATGGCCGCCGGTGACCAGCAGGGCGGGGGAGCCAGCGCCCCGCCCGGAACCGCGACGGCCCGCACCGAGCGCAAGGCGATCCGCGGGTCCGCGAACGCGGCGGGTCGGGGGTCCGGCACGGCCGCCGGTCGGGGCACCAATGCCGCGGGCGGACGCGAATCGGACACCACCGAGAGGCGCGAATCGGACCCCGCCGTGCGGCGGGGATCGGCCGCCGGCGGCCACGCCGGGGCGCGGTGCTGACGAGTGTGGTTCCGGCTGTGTGAAATCGCTCGTGCGGGCTTGGTCACAGCTGCTCGGCGGCGGTAGAGTCGGCACCGACGGAGGTGCCTGCAAGGAGGCCGGTCCCGTACATGCTCACTGGGAAAGGACGCGATGTTCTACTGGCTGCTGAAGTTCGTGTTTCCGGGACCGTTCATGCACCTGGTCAACAGGCCCAAGGCCGAGGGTGTCGAGAATATTCCGGTCGACGGCCCAGCCATCCTCGCGGGGAACCACCTGTCGTTCACCGACTGGCTGTTCACCCCCCTGGCGAGCCCGCGCCGGATCACCTACCTGGCCAAGGCCGAGTACTTCACCACCCCGGGGCTCAAGGGCCGCCTGCAGAAGTGGTTCTTCTCCGGCGCCGGTCAGTACCCGATCGACCGCAGCGGCGCCGACGCCGCCGAGAGCGCGCTGAACACCGCGCGCAAGCTGCTGGGTGAGGGGCGCCTGGTGGGCCTGTACCCGGAGGGCACCCGCTCGCCCGACGGGCGGCTGTACAAGGGCAAGACCGGCGTGGCGCGCCTCGCCCTGGAGACCGGTGTCCCGGTGATCCCGGTGGCGCTGATCGGCACCGACGAGGTGTGCCCGCCCGGCCCGTTCACGTGGCGCGCGCGCAAGGTCACCGTAAAATTCGGTGCGCCGATCGACTTTTCCCGCTACGAGGGCATGGGCGGCAACCGCTTCGTCGAGCGCGCCGTCACCGACGAGATCATGTACGAACTGATGCGCATGGGCAACCAGGAGTACGTGGACGTCTACGCCTCCAGCCTCAAGAAGTCCGCCCCCGCCGACACCCGCCCGGATGCCGACCGCATGCCGGAGACCCTCGCGGGCTAGCGGCCTAGGAGGCTTCGCGGCGGCGGTGGGCCTCTATCGCTTCGTATTTCGCCAGGTTGTGGCGGGCGTCGGCGAGGGCGTCGTGGGCATCCGGGGGGACGGGAGGGAGCGGCGGGCGGCCGGACATCTCCCAGTATTGGCGCAGTTCGTTGGTGTAGCGGGGGAGGGTGCTGGGCAGGTCGACCATGGAACCCCACAGTTGGCACAGGGCCACGTGGTCGTAGGCGCTGACCCAGGCCCACATCTCCGGCTCCACGGTCGGCCGCGGCACCAGGAAGCGGTACAGGTCGTCGCGGATCTGCGCGCGGCGGCGCCACCGCGGCGACGCGGGCGGCGGCAGCTTGGGCAACACGTTGCGCCGCACCCAGGGCCCCGCCTTCCCGGGATCGAATTCCGTTGAGACCGCGTAGTACTCGCGCCCGTCCTCGCAGACCACGCCGATCGAGACCAGGTCGATGGTCACACCGTCCTCGATGAATTCGCAGTCGTAAAAGTATTTCAGCGCGATCGCTCCTCGTGGTCGGCCGGGCGGAATCTCCACCGGCAGCGGCGCCCGCACTCGGTACCGCGGGCTTATCGAGGTTACGGCCCGGCGCAGTGTGCTTGCGCACCCCCCTACCTCCGCGTTACCACAGTGTCGCTCGAAGTCACTATCCTGAGCTGGTGAACTGGACCGTCGACGTACCGATCGACCGCCTGCCGGAACTGCCTCCGCTGCCTGCCGAACTGCGTCGGCGACTCGACGATGCGCTCGCGCGCCCCGCCCTGCAGCAGCCGTCGTGGGATCCGGACCTGGCGTCGAAGATGCGCACCGTACTCGAGAGCGTGCCGCCGATCTGCGTGCCCGCCGAGGTGGAAGAACTGCGCGAGCACCTCGCCGAGGTGGCTCGCGGTGAGGCATTCCTCATACAGGGCGGCGACTGCGCCGAAACCTTCGCCGACAACACCGAACCGCATATCCGCGGTAATATCCGCACGCTGTTGCAGATGGCTGTGGTGCTCACCTACGGCGCCAGCCTGCCGGTGGTCAAGGTGGCCCGCATCGCCGGGCAGTACGCCAAGCCCCGCTCGGCCGATCTGGACGCGCTGGGCCTGCGGTCCTACCGCGGCGACATGGTGAACTCGCTGGTGGCCGACGCCGCCGTGCGCGAGCACGACCCGTCGCGGCTGGTGCGCGCCTACGCCAACGCCAGCGCCGCGATGAACCTGGTGCGCGCGCTCACCGGCGCGGGCATGGCCGATCTGCACAAGGTGCACGACTGGAACCGCGATTTCGTGGCGCAGTCCCCGGCCGGTGCCCGCTACGAGCAACTGGCCGAGGAGATCGACCGTGGCCTGGCCTTCATGAGCGCCTGCCGGGTGCAGGATCCGAGCCTGCAGTCGGCGAAGATCTACTGCAGCCACGAGGCGCTGGTGCTCGACTACGAGCGGGCCATGCTGCGCCTGGCCGAGAACGCCTCCGGCGACCCGGTGCTCTACGACCTGTCGGCGCACTTCCTGTGGATCGGCGAGCGCACCCGTCAGCTCGACGGCGCCCACATCGCCTTCGCCGAACTGCTGGCCAATCCGATCGGCCTCAAGATCGGCCCGACCACCACGCCCGAGCAGGCGATGGAATACGTCGAACGGCTCGACCCCAACAACGAGCCGGGGCGGTTGACGCTGGTGGCGCGCATGGGCAACACCAAGGTGCGCGATGTGCTGCCGCCGATCATCGAGAAGGTGCAGGCCACCGGACACCAGGTGATCTGGCAGTGCGATCCGATGCACGGCAACACCCACGAGTCGTCCACCGGATACAAGACCCGCCACTTCGACCGCATCGTCGACGAGGTGCAGGGCTTCTTCGAGGTGCACCACGCGCTGGGCACCCATCCGGGCGGCCTGCACATCGAGCTGACCGGCGAGAACGTCACCGAATGCCTCGGCGGCGCGCAGGACATCTCCGACCTGGACCTCGAGGACCGCTACGAGACGGCCTGCGACCCGCGCCTGAACACCCAGCAGTCGCTGGAACTGGCGTTCCTGGTCGCGGAGATGCTGCGGTGACGTTGAACGTCGTCTTTCGCACCGATGGGGACCTGCGCGTCGACGGGACCGATCGCGCCATTCTGCGGTTGCTGCGCGATCGCGACCGCGACGGGATCCCGTCGGAGGTGGTGCTGAGCGACGGCAGCCGGTTGCTGATCTTCAATATCTCCTGGGGTTATGACCCGGCGGTCGTCTCGGCCCAGGTCACCACCAATATCAGCCCGAGCATCGGTGGTATGCCGGTCGACGTGTTCAGCACGTCGGCCGTGGTGGCGATCAACGATCCGGAGACCGGGACGCCGCTGCTCGCCGTCGCCTGAGCGCTCGTCCAGGACAAGGTCACTCGCAAAAGTTAGCTGAACTGTTGCTGATACCGAGCGGTTGGGTTAGGTTTGACCCGTCCGTTGCCGGCGGCAATGGGCTGACTGAGGGATCTGCCCTGGGAGGACCGATGAAGGTGGTAACGGTGGCCGGTGAATTGCGACCCGGCGCCGATCGGCTCGGCGGTGGCCGCGGCCGATCGATGGGAAGAGACGGGGCCGCCCTGGTACAGCACGATCTGGTGATCGACGGCGTGCCGGCGTCGGTGGTCATCGAGAGACCCGAGGCGGATCGGCCCGCGCGCGCCTGGCGCTGCCGGATTCGGATCGCCCGCGGTATCGGCAGACTGGAACAGTCGCAGGTCGTCGGGAGCAGCGCGACTTCGGTCCTGGAACAGGCCCTGGATCTGGTCGCGGCGCGGGTCGGGCTCAGCGTGGCCGAGGTGATCGGCGGGGCGAGCGTGGGATCGGATCTGCCGATGTCGCGCCGCACCGAACGGCGGCCGGACGCCCCGGCTAGAACGGCAGAACGACCAGCGTGACGGAGCTGCCGGGCGCGACGTGCGCCCCGGCGATCGGGGTCTGACCGCGGATGGTGCCGCGATCGTTGCCGGTGAAGATGTTGCTCAACACCACCTGCAGCCCGAGGCCCTCCAGTTCGCTGCGGGCGGCCGTCACGCTCTTGCCGCCGACGTCGGGGACCTGCACGGCGTTCGAGACCAGCAGGGTGACCGTGGCGCCGGACAGCAGGCTGGCGCCCGCGGCGGGATCGGTGCCGACGACGTCACCGGACTTTATCCTCGGATCGAACTCGGTTCTGGTGTCCTGCACGGTGATTCCCGCCTTCTCCAGCGCGGCGCGCGCCTCGTCGGCGGTTTTGCCGCGCACGTCCGGCAGTTTCACCGGCGCGGAACCCTTGCTGCGGAACACCTTGACCGTCGCATCCGTCGGCAGCACCGTCCCCGGGCCCGGCTCCAGTTGCGCCACCGAACCTTTGGGGGCGGTGCTGGGTCTCTCGCCGCCGTCGACCGGCTTCAGCCCGGCGTCGCGGATGGCCTGCTGCACCGTCTTCACATCGTCGCCGGGCTGGAAGCGCGGCACCTGCGGCTTGCCGCTGGAGATGAGCAGCGCCACGGTGGAGCCCTTCACCACCCGGGTCCCCGCCGCGGGATCGGTGCCGACCACATTGCCGACCGGGACGGTATCGGAGGCCTTGTTGCGGATCGTGGTGTCGAATCCGGCCTCGCCGAGGGTCACCGTCGCGCGATCGGTGTTCATCCCCGCGATCGGCGGTACCGCGGCGTAGCGCCCCACACCCAGCCACCAGCCGCCGATGCCGAGCAGCAGCGCCAGCGCGACCACGATCGCCGCCCAGATCAGCACTCGGCGGCGGGATCTGTCGCGGGCGGCCTCGAAGTCCTGGGCATAGGGCTGCCGACGGTCCGGGGGTGGCGCGTAGTCGGGCTGCTCCGGTTCGGCGCGCGGCTGCGTCGCGGTCATCACCCGGGTGCGTTGCGGGCCTGGGGGTTCGGCCGCGAACCGGGTGGTCTCGTCGGCGGCGCGGGGCGGCGGGGGCGGCGGCGCGGCGGGGGTCGGGCCGATACGGTAATGCGAGGACAGATGTTCCGCCGACTCCTTCGGCGCGGGCACCCGGTAGTCGGGCAGCCGCAACTCGGCCGCGATGTGGCGGAGCTCGCTCGCCATCGCGGTGGCGTCGGCGAAGCGGTGCGCGGGCTCGCGCGCGGTGGCGTGCGCGACCAGTTCGTCGAATTCCGGCGGCACCCCGGCGATGAGCCGTCCGGGGTCGGGTACGTCCTTCTCCACCCGCTGGTAGGCGATCGACAGCGAGGTGTCGCCGGTGAACGGCGTACGGCCGGTGAGCATTTCGAAGATCAGGATGCCGAAGGAGTACACGTCGCTGCGCGCGTCGGCATTGCCGTCGGTGACCTGCTCGGGCGACAAGTACTGGGCCGTGCCGAGGATGACGCTCGCGGAGGTCATATTGGATCCGGCCGCGGCGCGGACCAAGCCGAAGTCGGCGATCTTCACCTCGCCGCCGTCGGAGATCAGCACGTTCTCGGGCTTGACGTCGCGGTGCACCAGCCCGGCGGCGTGCGCCACCCCGATGGCCTGCAGCACCGGCTCGGCCACCGCGTAGACCGCGTGCGGCGGCATCGGGCCGCGCTCGCGCAGCAGTTCGCGCAGGGTGCCGCCCTCCACCAGTTCCATGATCAGGAACGGGTGGTCGCCGTCGACGCCCTGGTCGTAGACCGCGACCAGCGACGGATGCTTCAGCCTCGCGACCGAGCGGGCCTCGAATTCGAACCGGCTCAGGAACTGCGGGTCGCCGGCGAACTTCGGGTCCATCACCTTGATCGCGACCGGTCGGTCCAGGCGCGTGTCCACCCCCCGGAACACCATCGACATGCCACCCCGCGCGATCGGCGCGTCGATGCGGTAGCGCCCGTCCAGCATCTGGCCGATCAACAGATGTCCTCCGACTTTCACAAAAGCTCTCACCTCTCGCTTCGGCTGCGACAAGCGAATGCCACCCCCGTGGCGGCACCCCCGATGGTATAGGCGCGTCGGGTGCGGGTCTCTCACGACGTGCGGGTCGGACCGGCTACCGTTATCCGGGTGAGTGCATTTCCTTGCAGCGACGATGTCCTTCCGGAGTCGGTGACGCTGCTCCCGCTCCCGGACGTGGCCGAGCAGCTCGGAATCGCGGTGACCCGCGTGCATCAGATGCTGCGCGACCATCAGTTGCTCGCGGTGCGTCGCGACGGCGTCGCCGGAGTTCCGAAGGACTTCTTCGACTCCGCCGGGGCCGTGGTGAAACCCCTGCCCGGCCTGATCACCGTGATGCGCGACGCGAAATACACCGACGAGGAAATCCTCGAGTGGATCTACACCGCCGACGACAGCCTGCCCGGCCGCCCCGTCGACGCCATCCACGGCCCACTGGCCCGGGAGGTCGTCCGCCGCGCCGCAGCCGAGCCCTTCTGAAGCGAGCAGGATAACTCCCCCGCCGGACATGCATGCGCGCCCACCTCCCGTCATCCCGGCGTGGGCCACGTTTCGTCATCCCGTGCGTGGGTTCACGTTTCGTGTTTCCGGCGTGGGTTCACGTTTCGTGTTTCCGGCGTGGGCTCCCGTTTGTGTTTCCGGCGTGGGCTCCCGTTCGTGTTTCCGGCGTGGGCTCCCGTTTGTGATTCCGGTGTGGGCACCCTTTGTCATCCCGGCGTGGGCTCACGGTTCGTCATCCCGGCGTGCTTTTGACCGGGACACACCGTGCGGACGGATTCTGGCCAAAGCGCGCCGGATGACGGCGGATGACGGGCCTTCTGCTATCCGCGCAGGTGGGCGGTGGTGAATTCGGCTGCGGCCACACGTAGCCGACGGCGCAGCGGGACTGTGGCGCGACGGTCGAATATCGCGTAGTCCGAGCATTCCACCTCGTCGAGAATCCCCGCGTAGAGCACGGCGGCGGTCCGGATCGCGGGGCGCACGCGCGGCTGCAACAGGTCGATTCCCGGAGTGGCGAGGCGGTACAGCGCGCGGTTGGTGGCGATCAGGTGGGTGAGGGCGCGGCGCAGGCGCGGGTCGGTGCGGCCGGTGCGGCGGCAGTGGGCCAGCAGGTCCGCGTCGACCCCGAAGGCGGCCAGCTCGGTCGACGGCAGGTACACCCGGCCGCGGTCCAGGTCCTCGCCGACGTCGCGAATGAAATTGGTCAGCTGGAACGCCTCGCCCAGCGCGGCGGCCGCGGGTTCCGCCTCGGCGGCGGGCGCCACCGTGCCGAGCACCGGCAGCAGCTGCAGGCCGATCGCCGCCGCCGACCCGCGCATGTACGCGCGCAGCTCGGTCAAGGTGGCGTAGCGGTTACGGAACAGCGGACTGCCCGGCACGTCCATCCGCATGGCGTCCAGGAAGGTCCAGAAGTGCTGCGGCCCAATGCCGAACCGGGTGATGGTGTCGGCCACGGCGGAAAGTACGAGTTCGCTGGCCGGCGCGTCGGCGGGCGCCGGTTCGGGGCGCGGGGCGATCGGCGCCGACCCGTGCAGGGCGTGGGCAGACCTCAGACGCGGTGTGTGTGCGACGTGTGTGGGGTAGTCGGCCGCGGTCGCGGGCAGCCGCTCGCGCAGTTGCTTCTCGATCCGGTCCAGTTGGGCGGCGGCGTCCTCGGCGCCGTGATCCACGATGTCGTCGACGGTGCGGGCGAAGGCGTAGAGCGCGTGCACGGCCGGGCGCTGTTCGGGGGAGAGCAGCCGGGTGGCGAGGAAATAGGTGCGGCCGTGCTCGGCGGCGACCGCCCGGCAATGCCGGTACGCGGCTGGTATTCCGGCCGCGCTGCTACTCATTGCTTGGGTTTACCGGCGTCCGCGCGCAGCCGCAGTGGGTCCACCGTGCGCAGCGACAGCGCCGCCACGACAGCGATGAAGGTGGCCACGGCGACGTGCCAGATGTTGTACAGACCTATCGCACCGCCCGGCTGGAACACCAGCATCAGCCAGGTACACAGCCCGACCAGCACCATCAGCGTCGTGGTCGACAGCGCGAACCCGGCGGCCAGGGCCAGCGGCCAGGAGTAGTACCAGGGCAGCGCGGCGGGGGACAGGATGACGATCGCGACGAACGCGATCAGGATGCCCAGCACGGCCTCACGCTCGGTGTGCTTGAACCGCCACCACGTCCAGATCAGGATGGCCACCAGCGCCACCCCGCACAGGCCGCGAGTCCAGTCCAGCACCGACTCGACCCGCAGCGGAGTCACCCAGGTGGTGATGTGCGCCATGACGGTCGGCAGCGACAGCCAGTTGATGATCTTCTTGGAGCCCGACAGCGCGGTGAGCCACCCGACCCCGACCCCGGCGACGGCCGAGGCGGCGGCGAAGACCACCGCGAACACCGACAATCCCAGCCCGCCGATTTTCGCGAAGGTCCACAGCGGATGCGGGAGCGGCCCCTTGTTCTCCGCGGCGCGTCGTTCACGTTCGTGAATCATCCAGATCCACACCAGGAACGGCAGCGCCACGCCCGCGGTCGCCTTGATCGCCACGCCGATCGCGACCACCACGATGCCCGCCGCGTGATGCCGCTCCAGCACCAGCGCGATGCCCGCGGCCATCAGGCCGACCATCAGCATCTCGTTGTGCACGCCGCCGATCAGGTGGATCAGCACCAGCGGGTTGAGCACCGCCAGCCACAGCGCCACCGTCGGCTTACCGCCCAGATGCTTGGTCAGGTGCGGCACCGCCCACATCATCAGGGCCAGGCCGGGCAGCATGACCAGGCGCATCGCCCAGGTGCCCGCCACCACGTTGTCACCGGTGATCATCGTGATCCACTTGCCCAGCAGCAGGAAGATCGGGCCGTACGGGGCGGTGGTGGTGGTCCACACCGAGCTCACGTTGTCCAGCAGGACGCCCGGGTTCACCACCGGGCCGACCGTGTAGGGGTCGTAGCCGTCACGCAGCAGGGCGCCCTGTGCCAGATACGAGTAGACGTCCTGGCTGAACATGGGGACCGCGAACAGCAGCGGGAAGACCCAGAGACCCACGATCCCGCGCAGTTCGTTGAGCGTGACCGCGCTGCCGCGCGCCGAGGTGCCGATCGTGATCCGGCCCAGCCGCACCCAGCCCACGATCATCGCCAGCACGCCCAGCCAGACGACCATCGTGGCCAGCGCGTAGCCGTGCCCGAACCGCAGCCAGGACAGGTGCGCCGCCTCGAGCAGCGGATCGCTGCGCCGGGTGGCGCCGGCGCCGAGACCACCGCAGGTGATCAGCAGCGAGCCGCAGCAGCCGAGCAGCGCGGCGTGGCCCTCGGGGCTGCGGAAGAAGTCGGCAGCGAATCGCATCCACCAGCGCAGGGTGTGTGGCATCGCCGTGGCGCCGGGATGGGGTGCCGCGGTGATGATTGGGGCCGCTACGGTGGCGGTATCTGGTTCGGGGGTAGGCATAGGTCGTAGGGTCCCCCCGGAAATCGGTGCGGTCGGAACCGCTGTCAACAGGTCGCCGCTAGTTTAATTGGTTGCCGGAAACACTAGCGCGTCGGTTCGTAGGGATCATGCCCCGGCATGTCGAAGATCGCATGACGAACCGGTGCGATCCGGGTGTCGGGCGGTCGGCGGTCACGCGGCTCGCCGGTGATGCGTTGCGCCGCCAGCTTTCCCGACAGCAGCGTCGTCGGAACCCCTACTCCCGGCGTGGTGCCGCACCCGGCCAGTACGACGTTCTCGGCGGTGCGGGGCAGGTTGCGGGTGCGGAACGGGCCGGTCTGGCGGAACAGGTGTGCCGCAGAGAACGGGGTGCCTGCCAGCATGCCCTGGTCGCGCCAGGTCTGCGGGGTGTCGAGATGACCGACGGTGAAATGCTCGGCGATACCGCGATAGCCGCGCCGCTCCAGTACCGCCAGCAGTTCGCTCATGTAGGCGGGCCCCAGATGTGTCCAATTCAACGGCGCCGCATCGAGATTCGGGCACGGTGCCAGGAGCGAGAGGGGCTCGTGGCGGCCGCTCGGGCGATCGACGAACAGGGCGCGGTCGGTGAGCGCGGGCCGGGTCAGCAGCAGCGACGGATCGCTCATGGTGCGGCCGCGGCCCGGTCGCGTGGCGATCTCGGCGAACGTGCGGTCCCAGGCGGCGCCGAAGTCGATGGTGTGGTGCGCCTGCACCGGCCAGGCGGCCGCCACCGCCGCCGGGATCGTTCCGTGCGCGACGACCGCCGAGGGCGCGGCCCGCAACGGGCGTCGCCGGGGGAGGCCGAATCGGTCCAGGGAGGCCAGGTCGGCGGTGAGGACGACCGCATCGCAGTCGTAGGCCCGGCCGTCGGCGGTGCGCACGCGGCGGGCCCGGCCCTCGGCGTAGTCGACGCCGGTGACCTCGGTGTTCAGTTCCAGGGTGCCGCCCGCGGCGGTCAGGGCGGCGGCCATCGCGGCCGGGACCGCGCGCATGCCGCCTTCGGGGAAGTAGACGCCCAGGCAGGTGTCCATATGCGGGATGGCGCCGTACACGGCGAGCGCCTGCCCCGGTGCCAGGCCCGCGTAGAGCGCCTGGAAGGTGAACAACCGGGCCAGCCTGCGGTCGTGCAGTATGCGGCCGACCCGCGGCCCGAGCCGTCCGAACGCGCCCAGCCGGACCAGCTCGGTCAGCGCGGCCCGCTTCGCCGGGATCCGGACCATATCCAGTGGCGAGTCGAAGTTGGTGTCCATGAACTGGCCGTAGGCGGCGCCGTAGACGCGGCCGAGCCAGTCGCGCAACTGCCGGTAGCGTCCGGCCTCGGCGGTCCCGCAGGCGCGGGCCACCTCCGCGGCCATCGCGTCCGGGTCGTCGAAGACGTCGATGGTGGAATCGTCGGCGAAGCGCGCGCGATAGGCGGGGGCGAGCCGGTGGATCCGCAGCCCCTGCGCGGCCGCGCCGGTCCCGACCGCACCCAGCGCCTCATCGATCAGCCCCGGCAGCGTGAGAACCGTTGCCCCGGAATCTATCTCGTAATCCGCCCCGCGATAGACCCCAACCCGCCCGCCAGGATGGTCGGCCCGCTCGAGCAGAGTGACATCGCGCCCGGCCCCGATCAAATGCAGCGCCGCGGACAGCCCGGACAACCCGGCCCCGACCACCACAACCCGATCCGTCGGCCCCTCGAGAGTTCTCACGTCCGCGCTCCCACCCCGAGACCACCAAAGAGTGCCCCGTCACCGTTTATGGTCGGCACGATCGGCCGCTGCCTCGGGGTCATGCGACGCGTCTGGTGGCGGCGAGGGCCATGGCGCGTAGGCGTTGTTTTGCCTCCGGGGCGGCGGAGCTGGTGTCCAGGGCGGCCAGGCCCCGGTCGGTGAGGTCGGTGATGCGGCGCTCCACCTCGTCGACGGCGCCGAGGTCGGTGATGAGCGTGCGCAGGTGGGTGACCTCGCCGGGGGTCAGGTCGGTGCCGAGGGAGGTGCGCAGCAGGTTCGCGGCGGCGGGGGCGGTGGCGTCCGCGCGGCGCAGCGCCTCGGCGACCAGGACGGTGCGTTTGCCCTCGCGCAGGTCGTCGCCCGAGGGTTTGCCGGTGATCTCGGGATCGCCGAAGACGCCGAGCAGATCGTCGCGCAGTTGGAAGGCGATGCCGATATCGGTGCCGAATTCGCGGTAGGCCGCCACCAGGTCCGCCCCCGCGTCGGCCAGGGCCGCACCCAGGTGCAGGGGCCGCTCGATCGTGTACGCCGCCGTCTTGTAGCGGTTGATGCGCAGCGCCGCCTCCACCGAATCGTCGGCGCCCGCCTCCCCGTGGATATCGAGCAGCTGCCCGCCCATGACCTCGGTGCGCATCGCTGCCCACACGGGGCCGAAGCGGGTGCGGGCGGCCGGTTCCAGGCCCGCGGCGGCCACCATATCGTCGGCCCACGCCAGCGCCAGATCGCCGACCAGCACACCCACGCTGATTCCGAAATGCGCCGCGTCGCCGGTCCATTCGCGGTCGCGGTGGCGCCGTTCGAAGTCCACGTGCACGGTGGGGAAGCCGCGCCGGGTGCGCGAGGAGTCGATGATGTCGTCGTGGATCAGCGCGCACGCCTGCACCAGCTCCAAAGCGGCGCAGGCCCGCAGCACGGCCGGGGCCTCGGGGCCCTCGGGGTCGCCGCCCGCGCCGACCCAGCCGGTCCAGGCGAAGGACGGACGGGTGCGCTTGCCCCCGCGCAGTACGAAATCCTCGAGTTCGGCGACAACGTCCACGACGACCGGGCCGAGTTCGGCGACCAGCTCACGCCGCGAGGCGAAGAAGTCGGTGAGTGTGCTCTCCACGGCCGCTACCAGGGCGGCGCCGGCCGGAGTCGGCCGTGTCGGGGTGCCCGATCCGGCGGCCATTGCAACCTCCCAAGGTGGTCCGACGCGTCGGCAATCCGATCGTGCGCGGCGACATTTGGTCCGGGGCACCCAGCACACCCCGCATCGGAACCTTACCGACCTCCCGATTCGCCCCGCAGCCCACGTCCGATCGCCCCGCCCGCCCGCACCCCGCATCCATTCGCGCACCCCGTACAAGCGTCGCAGTGGGTGCGGGAACGAGTAGGGGGTGCGGGGCGGGCGGCGGTAGTGGGAGTGATTGCCAATTACACTGGGTCGGTGAGTTTCGACAACGTACGGGGACGATCGACCCCTGGCCGACCTTCCCGGACGCCTCGGGTTTCCGGAACTCCGTCCATCGTGGGGCAGCTGGTCAGGCGGCCCGAGGGGACTATCCCGTTCTCCGTGGAGTTCAACCCGCCGCGCGATGCCGCCGCCGAGGCGCGGCTGTGGCGGGCGGCGCGCGAGTTCGAGCGCATGCATCCGGCCTTCGTCTCCATGACCTACGGCGCGGGCGGGTCGACCCGCGACCGCACCGCGCGGGTGACGGGGCAGCTGGCCCGCGAGACCACGCTGCTGACCGTGGCGCATCTCACCGCGGTCGAGCACAGCGTCGCCGAACTGCGTTCGATCGTCGGCACCTACGCCGACGCCGGTATCCGCAATCTGCTGGTGCTGCGCGGCGATCCGCCGGGGGATCCGCTCGGGGAGTGGCGCAAACACCCCGAGGGGCTGGAGTACGCCGAGGACTTGGTGCGCATGGTGCGCGGGCTCGGCGACTTCCACGTCGGCGTGGCGTCGTTCCCGCAGGGGCACCACCGCTCCCCGGATCTCGACCAGGACACCGCCTACCTGTGCGCGAAACTGCGTGCGGGCGCGGAGTATTCGATCACCCAGATGTTCTTCGACGTGGACGACTATCTGCGCCTGCGGGACCGGGTGGTGGCCTGCGACCCGGTGGAGGGCGCCAAGCCGATCATCCCGGAGCTGATGCCGATCACCTCGCTGCGCACGGTGCAGCGGGCCGAGGAACTGTCGGGTCGACCGCTGCCCGCGCGGCTCATGCAGCGGCTGGAGAAGGCCGCCGGGAACGATCCGGCGGCCAACCGGAACGCGGTGCGCGCCGTCGGCATCGAGATCGCCACCGAGATCGGGCAGCGGCTGATCGACGAGGGCGCCCCCGGCCTGCACTTCATCACGCTCAACTTCGCCAAGGCCACCACCGAGGTGCTGATCAATCTCGGCTATACGGTGACGGCCACGCCGGTGAGCGCCTGATCGGCGTTTCGCGACCGATAGCGGGGGTTGTGCTGCCTGAGCGGAGTACCGTCTCGTCTCGACCGTGACGACGAGGAGTACTCCGATGGCCGTGTTGCGCAGTCTGGTCCGTGTTTCCGCCGCGGTGGGCGCGTGCGTCGCACTGGCCTGCGTCGGTTCGGCCATGGCGGCGGCGGTGCCGCCCGGCCCGGAGGCCGCCATCGCCGCGGCCGGTCGCGCCGACACCGCGGCGCCGGGCGATTTGCTGACCGCCTACCAGACCGCGGTGCAGAGCCTGCAGCAGCTGGGCGTGCAGCCGTTTCTGTACCCGTCGGCGTCGGCGCTGTGCCATGACGGCACCACCATGGGCCTGGTGCCCGCGCTGGCGGGGGCGCTGCCCGACCCCTGGCCGAAGACGACGGTGTCGATGCCCGGCCTGGACCTGTCGGCGGTGAAGAAGGGCCAGACGATGTTCGCGTTCGTGCCCTACGGGCTGGGCTCGGACGGCGCCGATACGTCGGGTATGCAGGTAGCGTGGCTGAACACCGGCACCGGCCGGGGCGGATTCGCCGCGATGAACCCGCTGTCGCAGGTGGTACGGGCGATGGTGCCGCCGGAGGTGCCCGCCGGGATCCGCCCGCTGGCCGAGCAGGCCGTGCAGAACTTCTTCGACGCCGCCCTCCCGACCGGCGGCGTCCGAGCGGTCCCGGTGAACACCGGATCCGGCACCGTGCTGGCGGCGGTCTTCGGCTCGGTCCGCAACGGCAACCGCACCTGCTTCTTCTTGCCGACAGTGGGTATCGTCCCGGTGCCCTGAGCGCCGGTATCGCCTGCGCCACAGCGACGTTCGGCCGGACGCCGCGGCCGTGTGACCCGCCATGCTCAGGGACTCGCCCGGTCATCGGACCCCCGCCGGCGCCCCGCGCGGCGCCCACCCGTTACTCCGGCATGCTTTTGGCCGGAATCTTGCTATGGATCCCGGCCAAAAGCACGCCGGGATGACGGTGGTGTGGCATGCCGGGTGATGGTGGTGTCGTATGCCGGGTGATGGTGGTGTTGCATGCTGGGATGACGGTGGTGACGTATGCCGGGTGATGGTGGTGTCGCATGCTGGGATGACGGTGGTGACGTATGCCGGGTGATGGTGGTGTTGCACGCCGGGGTGATGGTGGTGTTGCATGCCGGGGTGATGGTGGTGTTGCACGTCCGGGTGATGGTGGTGACGCATCGGTTCGTTGGGGCGGTTATATGGCGCGGGCGGGGAGGGAACGGCCTTTCCAGATCAGTGAGCCGGTGTGGTGGAGGCGGTGGGAGCGCAGGGACAGGCGCAGGTAGGTGGCGACGGAGAGCGGATGTGCCACGGCGGCAACGATATCCGCGGGGCGCGGGGCGCCGCCGGACTCCAGCGTGCGGGCCAGCAGTCGTCCCGTGACCGCGCAGGCGTACCCGGCTCGTCCGATGTGCCGGGTGCGGCCGTGGGCGAACAGCGCCGCCAGCGGGGGACCCCAGAACGCCAGGGCCGCCGCCGCGCCGACGGCCGCGCTGCCCGCGGCCGATCCGTAGGCGGACCACAGCCAGCGGGTGTATCCCGCCTCGAGGGCCGCTGCGCTCCGATACATCCGGGTGGTGGCGACATGCCCCGCGGCCACCAGCACCGTCCGGTGTCCGGCGCGCCGCAGCGCCCGCGCCAGCGCCAGGTCCTCCGTGACCTGCGCGGCGACGGCAGTATGCCCGCCCACGGCGCGATAGGTGGCGGCATCGAAGACCAGGAACTGTCCGCACGACACCGCGGTCGACGGCCGCAGACTGTGGTTGGTCAGGCGGATCGGCAGCGTCGCCGCCCAGGACCAGCACAGCAGCGGCTGCACCAGGGCCTCGGCCACCGATCCGGCGCGCTGATACGGCCAGGGCGACACCAATCCGGCACGGGCCCTGCGCAATTCGCCCACCGCGGCCGCGATCGCGCCCGGCGCGAGCCGCACGTCGGCGTCGAGGAAGATCAGCACACCGGTGGGGGCGTCACCGGAATCGGCGGCGACCCCGGCGATTTCGGCGAGCCGCGCGCATGCGGCGTTCTTCCCGGTCCAGCCCGGTGAAGGTTCGGATTCGGCCGCGATCACCGTGAAACGTTCGTCGCCACCGACCGCGTGTACGGCCGCGGCATAGGTCCCGTCGCCGGAACGGTCATCGAGAATCAGCACCCGCATTCGCGAAACCCCGTGCTGCGCGCGCAGATCCGCGATCAGGTCGGGCAGCCGCGCGGCCTCGTCGCGCGCCGGAACGCACACCGTCACGGGCTCGATCACCGTGGTCGGCACCGGATCCAGCTGCCGGATCGTCGCCCTGTTGACCGCCGCCAGCACGGCGCCGGCGCCCGCGACGGCGGTGCCACCGGCGACCAGTCCGCGGACCGCGAAGCCCTTGTCGCGCACCCGCGGCGGGCGCGAGAACGCGGAGCGAATCCGCCGATCCGTCGCTTCCTCACGTGTTCTCTTCATGCGGGGTCCAGACTGCCACACGCCGTGACAGCTGTCTCGCGCGTTATGGGCGTACTTCCGCATTCGCTGCGGTCGTGCGTGGGCTGGTGTCGTTGTGCTGACGGGCGTATCTCCGCATTCGCTGCGGTCGTGCGTGGGCTGGTGTCGTTGTGCCGACGGGCCTATCTCCGCGTTCCTGCCGGCCGTGCGTGGGCTGGTGACGGTTGTGGCGATGGGCGTATCAGCGCCGTGCGTGGGCTGGTGGCGCGTTGTGGTCGGCTGCGCTCGTTCAGGTGCGTTGGCGCGGGCGGGGCGCGGGCGGTGGCGGGGTGGGGTTGCGGTTGACGTAGGCGAGCACCGCGACGATGGCGGCGACGGCGAGGGTGATGCCGCCGACGATTCCGGCCCAGCCCGCGAACGAGCGGGTGTTGGGGTCGGCGTACTTCACCTCGGCCCGGACGGTGCTCACATCGCCGGGCGGCAGTTTCCAGGACACGATCGAATCGCCCTCGCGGGTGCCGTTGGTGGTGGCCACCCGGTTGGGAAAGGCGACGGTGAACTGCACGTCCGAGCCCTGCGGCGGCACATTGCGCAGATCCACCCGACCGCTGAGGGTGACCAGATCGCCGGTGCGGTTGAACGACAGGTTGAACATCCCCTGCGTCTGGTCCGACAGCTGGCCCAGCTGCTGCACCTCGCCGAAGGTGAGATCATCGAAGTAGACCTGGCTGCCGGTGTATCCGTCCTGCGTGTACGGCTCCACTCGCACCTTGCTCGACAGCGACTCGGGCGCCTTGAGTTCCGGCCCCTTGTCCTTGTCGTTGGCGGGCACCGCCGCCGCGACAATGCGCCCCGACACCCGGTCGTTCGACGACACGCCCATCGATACCTGCAGCCGCAGGCAGCCCGCCAGTAGTGGCGTCAGCAACGCCGCCAGCACGACGAGGGACCAGGCACGATGGCGGCGCCGGCGGGGCGCGGTCACGCTCGTGCCGTTGGGCTTCGGGGTTGTCGGACTCGGCTGCACGGCACACATCGTGCCATGACACGCCGGACCTCCCGGCATGCGACGGGCCGGGAGACGATGCCGCGCCGTCGTTCCGGTGTACGCGACTCCGCATCACCTCGCAATTCCGGTGCGCCCTCGGCCGGAATCTACCGATGGACCCTGGCTGAAGCGCGCCGGGGGCGGAACATGGTTGCCAGCGCGGGAACTCCGAGGATGCTCAGGACGAGGAAGCCGTAGGTGGCGGAGGCGGGGAGGTGGAGGAAGGCCGCGTGGGCGAGGGTGGAGCCGAGCCAGGTCCAGAGGAAGACGGCGATCGGGACGGTGTCGGTGCTGGATGTGGCGCGGCCGCGGGCGAGGAGTTCCAACAGTGTGGCCATGAGGGCGGCGAGGGCGAACCAGCCGAGGTAGTTGGTGTACGGGATCTCCGGCAGGCCGGGCAGTCCCGGCGCGGCGGCGCACCAGCTCCATTGGCCGTCGGCGACCATCTGCGGATCCAGGAACAGATCCCAGCCGACCGCGCCCACAGCCGTCATCGGAATGCGCAGGCGGGCACGGGAATACAGCCGCCCGGCGACCACCCAGACCGGATACAGCCCGCCGGTCCAGGCCAGCGGCACCACCAGCGGCACGCCCGCGAGCTCCGGCCCCAGCCGCCCGGACGCGTAGTCGTAGCACCCGAACGGGAATCCGGCGGCGGTGCCGAGGATTTCGGCGGCCAGCCCGAGCCCGGACACGATCAGCACGAACCCGGCGGCGAAGCGCGGCCCGCGGGTGGTCCCGGCGTGCGCGAGCGCCGTCGCCGCGGACAGCACCACGACCAGGACCGTGACCCGGTCCCGCCCGGCCCCCTCGGTGAGCGGGTACGCGATCTGCGCCAGCACCAGCGCGACCGCAGTGACCGCCGGCAGCCGCCGAGCGATCATCGCCGTCCGAGCCGGGGCCGCCGCAGATCGCGCAGCACCAGGTGGGCGGCGCTGCGGCCGCTCGCTCCCGAGACGCCACCGCCGGGATGGGTGGAGGCGCCGGTCAGATACAGCCCCGAAGCGCCCGGGACCCGCTGCCCGGACAGTTCCGGCACCGGCCGCCACAGGAACATCTGATCTAGGGACATCTCCACGTGCATCACGTTGCCGCCGATCAACCCCAGCTCCCGCTCCAGATCCGCCGGGGTCTGCACGAATCGCCGCCGCACCGAATCGGCGAAACCCGGTGCGAGGGAATCGACCTCGGCGATGATGCGATCGCCTTCCCGCGCGGCGTGCGCACTCCAGTCGGAACCGTCGCCGAGCCGGTAGGGGTGCCACTGCGACCACAGCGACAGCTGATGCTGCCCGGCGGGTGCGATCGACGGGTCCAGGGCGCTGAAGCTCATCGCGAGCACCACCGGCCGCGGTGGCAGCGCACCGGCGAGCGCGGCGCCGTGCGCGAGCCGCAACCGGCTCCGATCGGTGACCAGCAATTGCAGCCCGTGCGCGGATTCGGCGGTCGCGGCGCCCGGATAGCGGGGCAGCGCGTCGGTGGCCGCCCGCACCACCATGCCGATGCCGGGCCCGACCCGGATGCGCCGCCGCCAGTCGTCCAGCGTGGCCGGATCGAATCCGCCGCGGCCCAGTAGGTCCAGCGTGGTCAGGATGTGGGTGCCCGCGACCACGGTGCGCGCCGGCAGATTTCGTCCCGATGCCGTGCGCACTCGCCACCCGTCCCCGGCGCGCCGCAGCTCGGTGACCGCGTCACCGGCCGAGACCGTGCCGCCGTCGGCGCGCAGTCGGGCGACCAGGGCCGCGGTGAGCGCGCCGCTGCCGCCGACCGCGCGCCCGGGCGGGAGCGTGTGCATGAGCGCGGCGAACCCGACCATCGGCGCCGTGGCGGGCTCCGACATCGGCGGTCCCGACTGCGCGCCGAACCAGGCGAGCGCGGCCTTCAGCGGTTCGTCGTCGAAGTAGCTGTCCAGCAGGGCATCTCCGGACTGCAGGAATTCCCGCGACAGGGCGGCGCCGCCCGCCCGGGCGTCCAGCCCCCAGAACGACCGCAGCAAGCGGCCGGGCCTCGGCGGCCCGGAGAACGCCCGCATCACCCGCCGCGCGCGCGGACCCCACACCCGGACGAAGCGCCGGTACGCCTCGGCGTCACGGCCGCCGCACGCGGCCTGGATCGATGCGCAAGTAGCGTCGAGGTCGCGGTGGAACACGATGGGCGCCCGATCGGTGCTCGCCGGTGCCGGGGCGAATCCCCAAGGGTCGCAGTCGATATAGCGCAGCCCGAACCGCGCCAGCTCCAGTTCCTCGATGATCCCGGTGTGCCGGATCATGATGTGCGCCGACGAGCCGCGGTCGACCAGGTGGCCCGGAAACCGTTCCACCGTCGACACCGCGCCCCCGAGCACCTCGTCGCGTTCGAGCACCTCCACCGCATGCCCCGCCCGGGCGAGGTAGCAGGCGGCGACCAGCGCGTTATGGCCCGAGCCGACGACTACAACGGGCCGCGGCGGCCCGCTCACGGCATCGCCTCGCCACCGTGCGGGAAAGGCCCCTTCACAGAGTTTCCAGCGGCAGCCGCCGACCCAGCACCGCGAACCTCCTGGTATCGCCGGAGAAGACGAAATGCCTGACCACGTCGGTGAATCCCTGCCGTCGATACAGCCGCCAGGCGCGGTTGGCCTCGCGATCGACCTCCGGCGTGGACAGTAGCGCCGCGGCCTCCGGCCGATCCCGCAGCAGCCGGACCAGCAGCGTCTCGCCGATCCCGCGCCCCTGCGCCGCGGGGTGCACGTGCAGCTCGGTGAGTTCGAAATAGTTCGACAGCAGTTCCTGCGCGGCGTGTTCGGGCCAGCCGGAGCGGCGCATCCCGTTGTGGACCTGTTGATGCCACCACTGGTGCTGCGCGCCGCGGTAGCCGTAGGCGATCGCGACGATCGGCGCGGTGCGCAGGTCGAATTCGCCGGTGTCGTCGGGGAGCACGGCCGCCACCGCCTGCCAGCCCGGCCGCGTGGTGTGCTCGGTCCACATGGGCGCGCGGTGGTGTTCGGTGCCGCGCGGATAGTCCATGGCCGCCACGTACACCGCCAGCGCGTCGTGCAGCCGGGCGCGTAGTGCGGCGACCGACAGGTCGACGACGACGGGGGCGGGGGTGGGGTGCGGTCTGAGGGCGGTCATGTCAGGACGGCGTGGCTCTCGTTCGACGCGGTGGCCGCACTCGGACGCGGGGACGAGCGCGGGGCGGAAGTTTGTCGGTGGTCGTCTCTATATTCACACTCAATTGAAACGTTCGAATACCTGTTCGGTCCGTCCGGTCGGCGATGTACTCGACGGGCCCGGGTATGCGAAGGGTGTGGAGGTGCCGCAATGGCTGGTCGGATCGGGAATCCGGGACGTTCCGGGCGGGCGGGTGGTCTGCTGGACCGCGCCGACGGACTGCTGCTGCAGTCGGCCGCCGAGGGGGATCCGCGCGAGCGGTTCCGGACCGCGTATCTGGCGGCGCTGCGTGGCGCGGGCGCGGTGCTGGCGCTCACCGGCGCCGACCGCGCGCCCCGGGCGCGTTCGCGCAACGCGTGGGTGCTGATGCAGCAGGCCGCGCCCGAGTTCGTGATGTGGGCCGACTACTTCAGTTCCTTCTCCGAGACCCGCGCGGCGATCGAGGCGGGCCTCGATCGCCCGGTCGACGCGCGACGCGCCGATGAGTTCGCTTCTCGGGTAGGAGCATTCCTGCACGATGTGGAAGACTTGATCAGTACGACGGCTCGATTGCGGCCGATGGAGGGCGGGCTTGCCGACGGCACGGCCTGAACATCGGCGAGTAGGTGGTAGCGCACTGATCGAACTCGTATCATTGGTGGCAGGTAGCCGCCAAGGTCGGCTACTTGTCGTCTACCCGGAGGCGACCACCACGACAAGTGCCGGGGGAGGTACCGTGCCACTCTCCGAGCACGAGCAGCGCATGCTCGAACAAATCGAGAGCGCGCTCTATGCTGAGGACCCCAAGTTCGCCTCGACCGTCCGTGGCGGACGCCTACGTTCGATCACCGGTAGACGCAGACTTCAGGCGGCGGCGCTGTTCGTCCTCGGCCTGGTTCTCCTCGTCGCGGGCATCGCCCTGCCCGTGAAGCCGGGCGGTTTTCCCATCATCAGTCTGTTCGGGTTCATCGTGATGTTCGGCGCGGGCGTGCTGCTGCTGATGGGTGGCTCGGGCCTGCCGGGCGCCGATCGCAAGGGCGAGGACGCGCAACCGGGCACCGGCGGTGTCCCGGGCGGCGGCGGTCCGAAGAGTAAACCGCGTAAGTCCGGAGGCGGCTTCGCCGCCCGCATGGAGGACCGGTTCAGGCGCCGGTTCGAAGAAGGCAACTAGAACCCGTCGATCTACCGCGACACGCCGTGCACAGCGCGGCGTGTCGTTTTGTTGTGCGGATCTCTTCCCGGGGTCGGTGGGTATCAGTCACCGCGGCCTTCCAGAACTCCCCACATCTCCCCACGGGCGCTCCCCACTCGGGCCGTCGAGCCGGTCCGATCTGCGAGTTTGCTGATGGTTGTCGGGTCGTCGGACGAATTTGCGGGATGCGTCGGGGGAACTCGGTGAAATCTCCCCGCCTGGGCGATAGCTGACGAGACCTGCGAAATCCGCCGCGCGATGACCGGGATCGCTGTGGCTTTCGATTGAAAGTGGGGGAAAGTGGGGTAATGTGGGACGCGCACTGATGGAGGCCGATCAGACGAGGTGATCCAGCAGGAGGTGTCGAGACGGTGTTTCTCGGTACCTACACGCCTCGGCTGGATGACAAGGGGCGACTGACGTTGCCGGCGAAGTTTCGGGACGAACTGGCGGGAGGGTTGATGGTCACGAAGGGTCAGGACCACAGCCTTGCCGTGTACCCCAAGGAGGAATTCACCGCGCTCGCGCGGCGGGCCTCCGCGGCATCCCGAAGCAACCCGCAGGCACGGGCTTTCGTCCGGGCCCTGGCGGCCTCCACCGATGAGCAACGTCCGGACGGGCAGGGCCGGATCACGCTGTCGGTCGAACACCGCCGCTACGCGAGCCTGACGAAGGACTGCGTGGTGATCGGCTCGGTCGACTTCCTCGAAATATGGGACAAGCAGGCGTGGGAGTCCTACCTCGCCGAAAACGAGGAGGATTACTCGCTGGCCAGAGACGAGTCGCTGGGCGGGATCTTCTAGCCCCGAGCGAGGCGAATGCCCCGCGGCCTCTGACCGACCCGGACCCTGACGTACTTCCCCAACGCCAGGTGCCGATGTCGGTCAGAGACCACGGGGCATTCACCACCACCGACGTGTCAGTCCAATCGCAGGCGGATCCGGGAGGTCGAGGTGAATCATGCGAACCCGACTCCCCGTCATGTTCCGGTCCTGCTGCGCCGAGCAGACGAAATCCTCGGTCCCGCACTGGCTTCCGGCGGCGTTATGGTCGATGCGACGCTCGGGCTGGGCGGCCACGCCGAGCACTTCCTGCGCACTTATCCGGAGATCCGCCTGATCGGGCTGGACCGCGACACCGCCGCGCTGCGGCTGGCGGGCGAGCGGCTGCGGCCGTTCGAGGACCGGATCACCCTGGTGCACACCCGATACGACGACATCGCCGACGCGCTGGCGACGGCCGGGCTGTCGGCCACCGGTTCGGTGCGGGCGATCCTCATGGATCTGGGCGTGTCGTCGATGCAGCTGGACGAGGCCGACCGCGGCTTCGCCTACTCCGTCGACGCGCCGCTGGACATGCGGATGGATCCCACCGCCGAACTCACCGCCGCCGACGTGCTCAACACCTACAGCCACGGCGAACTGGCCCGGGTGCTGAAGACCTACGGCGAGGAACGCTTCGCGGGTCGGATCGCGAGCGAGGTCCTCCGGCGCCGGCAGCAGCGCCCCTTCCGCACGAGCGCGCAGCTGGTGGAGCTGCTCTACGACGCGATTCCGGCCGCGACCCGGCGCACCGGCGGGCATCCCGCCAAGCGTGCCTTCCAGGCGCTGCGCGTGGAGGTCAACCGGGAGCTGGAGTCGCTCGAGGCCGCGCTACCCGCGGCGCTGGACGCGCTCGAGGTAGGCGGCCGACTCGTCGTCATGTCCTATCAATCGCTCGAGGACAAGGTCGTCAAGCAGCTGTTCGCGCAGCGGTCGGCGTCGCGCACGCCGCTGGACCTACCGGTCGAGTTGCCCGGTATGGGACCGGAATTCACGGTGCTGACCCGGGGGGCGGAGAAGGCATCGGACCAGGAGATCGAGGACAACCCGCGTGCCGCCCCGGTGCGGATGCGGGCCGTGGAACGGATTCAGGAGGCCGGATGAGTGCGGTGCGGACGGTAGCCCCGGAGCAGCTGACCTGCGGAACCACGCAGGGCCCCGGGAATGCCGCCGCACCACTCCGGTGCATCACAGTAGGGGAGGCAGAAAGATGAGCGTGCGCACACGGGTGGACGCACCGCGGCGGGCTGTGACGCCACGCCGGGACGAGCAGGCCGCGCCGCGGCGCGTGAAACAGGCCGAGCGGGTGAAATCCGGTGCGGCCCAGCGGGCTTACGCGCGCCGTCGCAACCGGGTCGAGGGTGGCGGCCCCTTGCCGCCGCTGCCGGGCCGCGCCGCCTCGGCGATGGCGGGACGGATTCCCTTCGTGGCGGGCATCATCGCGCTGCTGGCGTGCGGGCTGATCTTCACCCTGCTGCTCACCACCCGCGCCGCCGAGGACAGCTATCAGCTCGGCGATGCGCGGCGGATCAACCGCCAGCTCGGCGACGAGCGGGCGGCGCTGCAGCGCGAGGTCGAGGCCGCCGATTCGGCCCCCGACCTGGCCAACCGCGCCCGCGAACTGGGCATGATCCCGGCCAAGGACCCCTCCCGCCTGCTCATCGCCCCCGACGGGACGGTGACCGTGATCGGCAAGGAGACGCCCGAGCACGGCGCCCCGGCGCCGCCGCTGAACACCACCCCGGCGGCGCCCACCGCGGTGCCCCCGAAACCCGGTCGGTCGAGCGGCGAACGGCTGCTGCCGGTCACGAGCACCCCGGCGCCGGGCGCGAACCAGGCGGTGAGCAACCAGGCCGCGGGCGCGAATCAGATTCCGGCGGTGCAGCTTCCGGCCGGAACACCGAACCGGGCCGCCCGCCCCGACACCGGCCAACCCGTCCCGGCCGACCAGGCGCCGGGTGCGAATTCGGTTCCGGCAGGGCAGTTCCCTGCCGCAGCGCCGGACCGGTCGGCCCCGGAACAGGCTCCGTCGGCGGGTGAGGTGGTTCGATGAGTTCGGCGCGCGGACGCTCGACCTCCGCGCGGCGCGCTCCGGCGCGTCCGCGCAAACGAGCCAGACCCGGGACCGCGGCGGACGCCGCGCTCCGGCTCCGGTTCGGCGTCGGCCGGATCCTCATGCTGGTGGCGCTGCTCCTGGTCGCGGCCCAACTGCTCTGGGTGCAGACGATCGCCGCGCCGAAGCTGTCGGCGGAGGCGGCGAACCAGCGCACCGTGCATATCTCCGACGACGCGATGCGCGGTCCGATCACCGACCGGAACGGCAAGTCGCTGGCCTTCACCGTCGCCACCAAGGCGCTCACCTTTCAGCCGGTCGAGGTCCGCAAACAGCTGGCCGAGGCGCGCGCCAAGTCCGCGAAGGCCCCGGATCCCGATCAGCGGTTGCAGGCGATCGCGAAGATGATCCACGAGAAGCTCGGCAAGGACGGCCCGAAGGAATCGGACCTGCTGGGCATGATGCGCGGCGAGGACAAGTTCACCTACCTGGCCCGCAATGTCGATGCCCGCATCGCCTCCGAGATCAAGGAGAAGTTCCCCGAGGTCGGCACCGACCGCCAACCCAGCCGCATCTACCCGGGCGGCTCGTTGGCCGCCAACGTCATCGGCGCGACGGGCTGGGACGGTCACGGCGCGATCGGGCTGGAGTCCTCGATGGACTCGGAGCTGGCGGGTACCGACGGCTCGCACACCTACGATCAGGGTTCCGACGGCGCGGTGATCCCGGGCAGCGAGCGCGACCGCCAACCGGCCGTGAACGGTTCCGCGGTGGAGCTGACCCTGGATTCGGATCTGCAGTACTACGTGCAGCAGCAGGTGCAGCAGGCCAAGCAGCTGTCGGAAGCGAAGGACGCCTCCGCGGTGGTCCTGGACGCGCACACCGGCCAGGTGCTGGCGATGGCGAACGACAACACCTTCAATCCGCAGCTGGGCCCGAAGAACTGGGGCGCCCCGAATATGGGCAATCCGTCCGTCACCGACGCCTTCGAGCCGGGATCGGTGAACAAGGTGGTCACCGCGGCCTCGGCCATCGAGTACGGGCTGACCACCCCGGACGAGGTGCACCAGGTGCCCGGCGCCATCAGCATGGGCGGCGTCACCGTGAACGACGCCTGGCCGCACGGCGTCACCCCGTTCACCACCACCGGAATCTTCGGCAAATCCTCGAATGTCGGCACCCTGATGCTGTCCCAGCGCGTCGGCGAGGACCGGTACGCCGAGATGCTGAAGCGGTTCGGCCTCGGCCAGCGCACCGGTGTCGGCCTGCCCGGCGAGAGCGGCGGCGTGGTGCCCTCGCGCGATCAGTGGTCGGGTTCGACATTCGCGAATCTCCCCATCGGCCAGGGGCTTTCGATGACGCTGTTGCAGATGACCGGGATGTACCAGGCCATCGCCAACGACGGCGTGCGGATTCCGCCGCGCATCGTGAAGTCCGAGATCGGGCCGGACGGTGGCCGCACGGACGAGGAGCAGCCCGAGGGGGTGCGGGTGGTGAGCCCGCAGACCGCGCGGACCCTGCGCGACATGTTCCAGTCGGTGGTGCAGCAGGACCCGACGGGCGTGCAGCAGGGCACCGGGCCCTCCGGCGGTATCGAGGGCTACCAGATCGCGGGCAAGACCGGCACCGCGCAGCAGATCGACCAGGCCTGCCGCTGCTACTCCACCGACCGCTACTGGATCACCTTCGCCGGGATCGCCCCCGCCGACAATCCGCGCTATGTCGTCGGCATCATGCTGAACGCGCCGACCCGCAGCGCCGACGGCAGCGGCGGCCAGTCGGCGGCGCCACTGTTCCACAGCATCGCCTCGTGGGCGCTGCAGCGCGACCGCGTCCCGCCCTCCCCTCCGGCGAAACCGCTTGTCCTGCAGGCGATGTAACGGCTCCGACCGGTGGTTTTCGTGAAGGATACCGAGCCGGGCGGCTCCCAACCTGTATGCCAGGAACGCGCGGAGGCGGGCTGACGGTAACCTGACACGTCGATCCCAGTCCGTCACCGTGCGACGGCAGAACAGAACCGCATATACCGAGAGGAGCTTCGTGCCCGTGCAGCCCAGCCCGCAGGCGCTGCGCCCGGCGGCGCCGCCGTCGACCGCGCTGCGAAGGGTCGTCGAGCTCGCGGGCGCGCGCCCGAGCCGCGACGACCTCGACGACGTCGTGGTCACCGGCATCGAACAGCGGTCCCACGTCGTGCAACCCGGTGATCTGTTCGCCGGGCTGGCCGGTTCCCAGGCGCACGGCGCCCGGTTCGCCGCCGATGCCATCGAGCGGGGCGCGGTCGCGGTACTGACCGATCCGGCCGGCGCGGAGCTGATCGGCTCGGTCGCCGTGCCCGTGCTGGTTCGCGAGGACCCGCGCGCGGTGCTGGGGGAGCTGTCGGCCGCGATCTACGGCGATCCGTCGCAGCGGCTGCAGGTCATCGGGATCACCGGCACCTCCGGCAAGACCACGACGTCGTACCTGATCGAGGCCGGGCTGGCCGCGGCCGGACGGCGGACGGCGCTGATCGGCACCATCGAGACGCGCATCGGCGGACAGCGCGTGCCCAGCGCGCTGACCACCCCCGAGGCCCCGCAGCTGCACGCGATGTTCGCGCTGATGGTCGAGCAGGGCGTGCAGGACGTGGTGATGGAGGTGTCCAGCCACGCGCTGGCGCTGGGCCGCGTCGACGGCGTGCGGTTCGCGGTGGGCGCGTTCACCAATCTGTCGCAGGACCATCTCGACTTCCACGCCGACTTCGAGGACTACTTCGCCGCCAAGCGCCGCCTGTTCGAACCCGAATCGCCCGTCGCCGCCCAGAACTGCGTCATCTGCGTCGACGACGCGTGGGGCCGCCGCCTGGCGCGCGAGATCGGCGGCCGCACCCCCGTGCTGACGGTGGCGACCACCTCCAGCCCGACGGGCGAGGACGAACCGGACTGGACCGCGCTCGGTCCCTCCGCCGACGGCGGCGAGCAGACCTTCACCGCGGCCGGGCCGGAGGCGAAAGTCCAGGTGCGGCTGCGTCTTCCGGGCCGCTACAACATCGCCAACGGGCTGCTGGCGGTCGCGGTGTGCGCGGCGGCCGGCGCCGACGCGGCCACCGCCGCCGTGGCGCTGGCGCAGGTGGACGTGCCGGGCCGGATGCAGCGCGTGGACCGGGGGCAGGATTTCCTGGCTGTGGTGGACTACGCGCACAAACCGGCCGCGGTCGAATCGGTGATCGCGACCCTGCGCGAGTATGTGCGCGGTTCCGGTGGGCGGCTGGCCGTGGTGGTGGGCGCGGGCGGGGACCGGGACGCCGGTAAGCGGCCGCTGATGGGCGCGACCGCGGCCCGCGGTGCCGATCTGCTGATCATCACCGATGACAACCCGCGCAGCGAGGAGCCCGCGGCCATCCGCGAGGCGATCCGCGGCGGGGCGTTGGGGATCGCGGAGGCCGAGCGCGGCGAGGTCACCGAGATCGGTGATCGGGCGGCGGCAATCGCGGCCGCCGTGGACTGGGCACGGCCGGGTGACGTCGTGCTGGTGGCGGGGAAGGGGCACGAGACTGGGCAGGAGATTGCGGGTGTGAAGTATCCGTTCGATGACCGCGAGGTGCTGGCGGAGGCCCTCTCTCGGAAAGCGAAGGACCTGACGGTTTCATGATCGAGCTGACCCTGCGGGAGATCGCGGATATCGTCGGCGGCACGCTGCACGATGTTCCGGATCCCGCGGTGACCGTGACCGGCGCGGTCGAATTCGATTCGCGCCGTGTCGATCCCGGTGATCTGTTCCTGGCGCTGCCCGGTGAGCACGCCGACGGGCACGACTTCGCGGCGGGCGCGGTCGAGTCCGGTGCGGTGGCCGTGCTGGCGTCGCGGCCGGTGGGCGTTCCCGCGATCGTGGTGGCCCCGCTGCAGGCGCCACCGAGTCGCGCGATGGCGCTGGCCCACGACCGCGACGGTTCCGGCGCGGCCGTGCTGGCCGCGCTGGCGACGCTGGCGCGGGTGAATATCGAGCGGCTGGTGGCCGGTGGTCTCACCGTTGTCGGCGTCACCGGATCCTCCGGCAAGACCTCGACCAAGGATCTGCTGGCGAGCGTGTTGGCCCCGCTGGGCCCCGTGGTGGCCCCGCCGGGGTCGTTCAACAACGAGATCGGCCATCCGTGGACGGCGCTGCGCGCGAACTCCGATACCCGGTTCCTGGTGCTGGAACTGTCGGCGCGCGGGCCGGGACATATCAAGGCGCTCACCGAAATCGCGCCGCCCGGCATCGGTGTGGTGCTCAACGTCGGCACCGCGCACCTGGGCGAGTTCGGCAGCCGCGAGGCCATAGCCCAGGCCAAAGGTGAACTGGTGGAAGCGCTTCCGCCCTCCGGCGTCGCCGTACTCAATGCCGATGACCCCAACGTCGCGGCCATGGCGAGCCGGACCCGTGCCCGCGTGGTCACGGTGGGGCAGTCCGCCGGTGCGGATCTGCGTGCCACCGACGTCGTGCTCGACGATGCCGCCCGGGCTCGATTCACCTTGCACGCCAAGGGTTCCGTGTTCGATCGCGGTGCACGGGAACCGGCCGGGCGCCAGGAAAACGCCGCGGTCGAGATCCGGCTGGCCGTGCACGGCGAACATCAGGTCGGCAACGCATTGTCCGCGGCGGCGGTGGCGCTGGAATGCGGCGCGGACCTCGAGACGGTGGTGCGGGCGCTGTCGGATGCGCGGATCGCGTCGGCGCACCGCATGGACGTGCGCACCCGCACCGACGGCGTCACCGTCGTCAACGATTCCTACAACGCCAACCCGGATTCGGTGCGCGCGGCACTCAAGGCGCTGGTGAGCATGGCGAAGACCGGAGAGCGCCGCTCCTGGGCCGTGCTCGGCGAGATGGCCGAGCTGGGCGAGGAATCGGTGATCGAACACGACCGCATCGGCCGGTTGGCGGTGCGCCTGGACGTGGACCGGCTCATCGTCGTCGGCAGCGGACGTCCGGCCCACGCGCTGCACCAGGGTGCGGTCATGGAAGGGTCGTGGGGCGAGGAATCGGTTCTCGTGCCCGATATCGATGCCGCGATCGCGGTGCTGGACAACGAGATCGCGGCAGGTGATGTGGTGCTGGTGAAGGCGTCGAACTCCGTCGGGCTGTGGGCGGTCGCGCATCACCTCACGGAGGCGGCGGTATGAGACAGATTCTTTTCGCGGCGGCCATCGCGCTGGCGGTGTCGATCCTGTTGACGCCGCTGCTGATCACGATGTTCGCCAAGCGCGGCTTCGGCCAGGAGATCCGCATCGACGGCCCGGAGACCCACAAGGCCAAGCGCGGCACACCGGTGATGGGCGGCGTCGCGATCCTGGCGGGCCTGTGGGCCGGGTACTGGGGCTCGCACCTGATCGGCATCGGATACAAGGCCGAGGGGCCGACGGTGTCGGGCCTGCTGGTGCTGTCGCTGACGACGGCGCTGGGCGTGGTCGGCTTCATCGACGACTTCATCAAGCTGCGCAACAAGCGCAACCTGGGACTCACCGCCGCGGGCAAATACCTCGGGCAGCTCACGGCCGCCGTCATTTTCGGTGTGCTGGCGCTGCAGTTCCCGGGCGCGAACAAGCAGACACCGGCCAGCCGCCACCTGTCCTATGTCCGCGACATCACCACGGTGTCGATGGGGGTGATCATCTTCCTGGCGTTCGTCTGCCTGGTCGTGGTCGCCTGGTCGAACGCGGTGAACCTGACCGACGGCCTCGACGGGCTCGCGGCCGGGTCCATGAGCCTGGTGCTGGGCGCCTACGTGATCATCACCTTCTGGCAGTACCGCAACTCCTGTTCGGTGCATCCCGAGGCCGGGTGCTACAACGTGCGCGACCCCCTGGACCTGGCGTTGATCTGTGCCGCGGGCGCGGCCGCCTGCGTCGGATTCCTGTGGTGGAACGCGGCTCCGGCGAAGATCTTCATGGGCGACACCGGCTCGCTCGCGCTCGGCGGCCTGCTGGCCGGGCTGTCCATCCTGACCCGCACCGAACTGCTGATGATCGTGATCGGCGCGCTGTTCGTCGCCGAGACGGCGTCGGTGGTGCTGCAGGTGGCGGTGTTCCGGACCACGCGCAACCGATTGTTCAAGATGGCGCCGTTCCACCACCACTTCGAACTCAGCAAATGGGCCGAGACCACGGTGATCATCCGGTTCTGGTTACTCGCGGCCATAGCGTCGGCGGTGGGGCTGGGCCTGTTCTACAGCGAATACCTCTCTCAGGTCGGGTAGCAGCGATGGCCGAACACACACCGCGGGCCCTGCGATCACCGGGGCCCATGCTCGAATTCCTGCGCGGCCGTGACGTTCTCGTCGCGGGATGGGGGGTGTCGGGCCGCTCGCTGATCGAGCCGCTGCGTGATATCGGCGCCCGCCCGGTGGTCACCGACGCGGGCGAGAAGGCGATGGCCGAGGCGGCCGAACTGGGCTTGTCCACCGCTACCGGCGACGATCTGCTCGCGCCCGCCGCGTTGGACCGGTTCGCGCTGGTGATCACGAGCCCGGGCTGGCGGCCCGATTCGCCGGTGCTGGTCTCGGCGGTCACCGAGGGCATTCCGGTCTGGGGCGATGTCGAATTCGCCTGGTGGGTGGATCAGGCCCGGCTGTACGGCCCGGCGCGCAAGTGGCTGGTGGTCACGGGAACCAACGGCAAGACCACCACCACCCAGATGACCCACGCGATCCTGCGCGCGGCCGGGATCGCCAGCGTCGCCTGCGGCAATATCGGGCTGCCGATCCTGGATGCGCTGCGGCGCAATCCGGGTCCGCAGGTGCTGGCCGTCGAGCTGTCGTCGTTCCAGCTGCACTGGGCGCCGTCGGTGCGCCCGGAGGCCGGGGTCGTGCTCAACGTCGCCGAGGACCACCTGGACTGGCACGGCGGACTGGACGCCTACGCGGCGGCGAAGGCGCGCGCGCTGACGGGCCGCGTCGGGGTCGTCGGCCTGGACGATCCGGTGGCCGCCGCGCTGGCGCGAAAGTCCAAGGCGCGCCGCACCGTCGGCTTCCGGGTGGGCGTGCCCGCCGACGGCGAGCTCGGCGTGGTCGACGGCAAGTTGCTCGACCGCGCCTTCACCAAGGCCGCGATCCTCGCCGAGACCGCCGATATCAGCCCGTCCGGCCCGGCCGGGGTGGCCGACGCGCTGGCCGCGGCGGCGCTGACCCGATCCATCGACGTGGCACCGCAATTCGTGAAGGAAGGGCTGCAGGAGCACAAGGTCGGGCCGCATCGCGCGGCCCTGGTCCGGGAGCTGGCGGGGGTCGCCTTCGTCGACGACTCCAAGGCCACCAACCCACACGCGGCGCGGTCGTCGATCCTCGCGCACGCCCAGGTGGTCTGGCTCGCGGGCGGTCAGCTCAAGGGCGCGCATGTGGAGGACCTGGTCGAGGAGGTCGCCGACCGGCTGGTCGGCGCGGTGTTGTTCGGCCAGGACGCCCCGGTCGTCGCCACGGCCCTGGCGCGACACGCGCCCGATGTCCCCGTCGTGGAGCTCGGTTCGGGTGACGATGCAGTGATGGGTGCGGAACTCACGTCCGAAATCGATGGCGCGGACGCGGTGATGGCCAGGGCGGTGCGCATCGCCGCCGGGTACGCCCGCCGCGGAGATACGGTGCTGCTGGCCCCCGCCGCGGCCTCGCTGGACATGTTCGCCGACTACACCCACCGGGGACGCAGTTTCGTCGCGGCGGTGCAGGCGCTCGACGAAGGAGATATCGGGAGCCCGCAGTGACAAAACCGGCGCGCAAGCCCTCGGCGACCTGGTTCGGTGCCTGGCTGGCGCGCCCGCTGGCCGACTTCCATCTGGTGGTCACCATCGCGGCTCTGCTGACCACGCTCGGGCTGGTGATGGTGCTGTCGGCGTCCAGCGTCGAGTCCTACGCCGACGGCGGGTCGGCGTACAAGCTGTTCATCCAGCAGGCGTTGTTCGCGGCGATCGGCGCGGTGCTGTTCTATCTGGCGCTGCGCATGCCGCTGCGCCGTATCCGGCAGCTGTCGTTCCCGCTGTTCGCGGGCTCGATAGTGCTGTTGTTGCTGGTGCTGATCCCCGGCATCGGCTCGGAGGTACAGGGTTCGCGGCGCTGGTTCATGCTGGGCCCGCTGTCGGTGCAGCCGTCGGAGATCGTGAAGGTGACGCTGATCATCTGGGGCGCGCACCTGCTCGCCGCGCGGCGCTCGGAGCACGCGAACTACAAGGACATCATGGTGCCGCTGGTGCCCGCGGGCCTGGTGGCGTGTCTGCTGGTGGTGCTGCAGCCCAACCTGTCGACGACCATCGCGCTGGGTCTGATCCTGGCGGCGCTGCTGTGGTTCGGCGGCCTGCCGGTGCGGCTGTTCGTCACCATCGCGGTGTCGGGCATGGTCGCCGCGGGCGTACTGGCGCTGTCGGCGGGCTATCGCTCCGACCGCATGCGCGCGTTCTTCAACCCGGGCGACGACCCGCAGGGCATCGGCTATCAGGCGCGGCAGGCGCTGTTCTCGCTGGCCGACGGCGGCATCTGGGGCCGCGGGCTGGGGCAGAGCCGCGCGAAGTGGAGCTATCTGCCCAACGCGCACAACGACTTCATCTTCGCCATCATCGGCGAGGAGCTCGGATTCCTCGGCTGCGCACTGGTTCTCGGCCTGCTGGCGCTGTTCGCCTACACGGGGCTGCGCATCGCGAGCCGGTCGGTGGATCCGTTCCTGCGGCTGCTCGCCGCGACGGCGACGTTCTGGATCACCATGCAGGCTGTCATCAATATCGGCTACGTGGTGGGTCTGCTGCCGGTGACCGGCCTGCAGCTGCCGCTGGTGTCGGCGGGCGGCTCCTCGCTGGCGATCACGCTGCTGATGTTCGGCATCATCGCCAACGTGGCCCGGCACGAGCCGGAGGCGGTCTCCGCGCTGCACAACGGCCAGGACGGCCGGATGAGCCGATTGCTGCGGCTGCCCAAGCCCGAGACGTATTCGGCCGCCCGCGCCCAGGCCGCCCGCGGCCGTGCCGGGGTGCGTGCGGCACCGCAGCGCCGGGAGCTGCCGCGCACCGGCGGGTCGGCGCGGCGGGGTGGTTCCGAACCGCCCTCGCGCCGCTCGATAGATTCGGATTCGGCACGGCGCCGGGCCGCCGATCCCGGTCGGCGCGACAGCCGCAGCACCCGGTCCTGGCGCAGCACCAGGGCGTGGGAGCCGAACTATCCGATGACGCATGCGAGAGAACGAGGTAATTCGAGGTGACTGCATCCGAGGAGCGGCCCGGTACGGAAAGACCTGGGGGACGGGCGCTCTCGGTGATCGTCGCGGGCGGTGGCACCGCCGGACATATCGAACCCGCCATGGCCGTCGCCGATGCTCTGCGTCGATTGGATCCGTCGATCCGCATCACGGCGCTGGGCACCGAGCGCGGACTCGAGACCAGCCTGATCCCCGACCGCGGTTATCCGCTCGAACTGATTCCGCCGGTGCCGTTGCCGCGCAAGCCGAGCGGTGATCTGCTGCGGCTGCCCGGCCGGGTGCGCTCGGCCGTCGCGCGCACCCGGGCGGTGATCGACGCGGTGCAGGCCGATGTGATCGTCGGGTTCGGGGGATACGTGGCACTCCCGGCGTATCTGGCCGCGGGCCGCGGGGTTCGGGGCAGGCGACCGGTGCCGGTGGTGGTGCACGAGGCGAATGTGAAGGCGGGGATCGCGAACAAGGTGGGCGCGCGCCGCGCGGCCCGGGTGCTGGCCGCGGTGGCGAATTCGGGGGTGCGCGCGCCCGGTGCCGCCGACGCCGACATCGTGGGAATTCCGGTGCGCGAGACGATCGCGACCCTGGACCGGGCGGCCCTGCGCGCCGAGGCGCGCGCGCATTTCGGGCTGCCCGCCGAGGGCGCGGTGCTGCTGGTGTTCGGCGGTTCGCAGGGCGCGCGGCGGCTGAACGAGGCGGTGTCGGGGGCGGCCGCGCGGTTGCTGGCGGCCGGGATCTCGGTGCTGCACGCGCACGGCCCGAAGAACACCCTCGATCTCCCCGTGGGAATCGGGGCGGGGTCGAACAGCGCGGGCGAATCCGACGGTCCCGCGAAATACGTTGCCGTGCCCTATCTCTCGCGCATGGATCTGGCCTACGCCGCCACCGACGCCGCGGTGTGCCGCTCCGGCGCCATGACCGTCGCCGAGGTGTCGGCGGTCGGCCTGCCCGCGTTCTACGTGCCGCTGCCGCACGGCAACGGGGAGCAGGAGCTCAACGCCCGCCCCGTCGTGGCCCAGGGCGGTGGCAGAATTGTCCCGGATTCGGAACTGACCGAGAAGTACGTGATCGACGAGGTGATTCCGCTGCTCACCGACCCGGTGCGGCTGTCGAAGATGGCGGTGGCGGCTGCGGGTGCGGGCCACCGCGAGGCGGCCGACGCGGTGGCGCGGATCGTGGTGGAGGTGGCTGGCCGGTGACAGCGGAAAACGAGTCGAGCGAGGCGAAGACGTCGCCCGACGAGCGCACCCAGCCCTTTCGCGAGATCGCCGACCTGCCGCCGCTGCTGCAGCGGGTGCACATGGTCGGCATCGGTGGCGCGGGCATGTCCGGCATCGCGCGAATACTGCTGTCGCGCGGCGGTTCGGTCTCCGGTTCCGATGCCAAGGAGAGCCGGGGCGTGCTCGCGCTGCGGGCGCGGGGCGCCGAGGTGCGGATCGGTCACGACGCGGGAGCGCTCGACCTGCTACCCGGCGGCCCGACCGCGGTCGTCACCACCTATGCCGCCATCCCCAAGACCAACCCCGAACTGGTGGAGGCGAATCGGCGCGGCGTGCCGGTGCTGCTGCGTCCCGCGGTGCTGGCCGAACTGATGCGCGACCACCGCACCCTGCTGGTCTCTGGCACGCACGGCAAGACCTCCACCACCTCGATGCTGGTGGTCTCGCTGCAGCATTGCGGATTCGACCCGTCGTTCGCGGTCGGCGGCGAACTCAACGAGGCCGGGACCAACGCCCATCACGGGACCGGCGGATTCTTCGTCGCCGAGGCCGACGAGTCCGACGGCTCGCTGCTGCAGTACGACGCGGATATCGAGGTCGTCACCAATATCGAATCCGATCACCTGGACTTCTTCGGTTCCGACGAGGCCTACGTCCAGGTCTTCGACGACTTCGTGGCGCGGCTGCGCCCCGGCGGGCTGCTCGTGGTGTGCCTGGACGATCCGGGCTCGCGGGCGCTGGCCGAGCGGGTGGCGGCCCGGCACGCGGCGGGGGAACTGGACATCCGGATCCTCGGCTACGGCTCCGGCGAGATCGCCGACCCGCCCGTGCCGGTCGGCGTGCGCCTGCTGTCCTGGGAGCCGCGGGATGTGGGCGGCGTGGTCACCTTCCAGTTCACCGACGAACCCGCGCCGCGCACGCTGCGGCTGGCGGTGCCCGGACGGCACATGGCGCTGAACGCCCTCGCGGCGCTGCTCGCCGCGCGCGACGCGGGGGCCGAGACCGATGAGGCGCTGCAGGGGCTGGAGGGCTTCGGCGGCGTGCACCGGCGGTTCCAGTTCGTCGGCCGCGAGAACGGCGTGCGGGTCTTCGACGATTACGCCCATCACCCGACCGAGGTGCGCGCGGTGCTCGGCGCGGCGGCGGAGCTGGTGCGGCAGGAGGCCGCCGACGGCGCCCGCTCGCGGCAGGGGCGGGTGATCGTGGTGTTCCAGCCGCACCTGTACAGCCGCACCGCCACCTTCGCCGCCGATTTCGGCGCCGCCCTCGATCTCGCCGACGAGGTGGTGGTGCTCGATGTCTACGGCGCGCGCGAGAAGCCGCTGCCCGGAGTCAACGGCGCGCTGGTCGCACAGTCGGTCACCAAACCGGTGCACTATCAACCGGATATGTCGCGGGTCGGGCGGCAGGCCGCGAGCCTGGCCCGGCCGGGCGACGTGGTGATCACCATGGGCGCGGGCGATGTGACCATGCTGGGCGGGCAGATCCTGGACGGGCTGCGGGTGCGGCCGCCGACCGGGCGGTGAGGACGGTGCCGGGCGATTCGCACCCCGTCATCCCGGCGAACGCCGTGATCGGGAGACATAGGGGGTGCGCATGAGCTCTCGTGGTACACAGCGATATCCGGCAAACGACCTCGACGATGCCGACGCGTGGGACCCCGGCGACCGGGACGATTCCGATTCCGACCCGGCGGCCGGTCATCGCCGGTCGACCCGTCGCCGGGGCCGGTCGCGCGGCCGTTCCGGGCGGCCCCGGCGTCGGCGTGGGGGCATCGGCATCGCTCGGTTCACAGGCGGCGGTCGTGCCCTCGCGGACGCCTCGCCCCGGCGAATCGCCCTGTGGGGCTTGCCCGTTGTCGCGGTGGTGATCGTGCTGGTCGCGGTCGCGTATTTCACCCCGGTGTTCTCGGTGCGCACCGTGCGTATCGAGGGTGTGGCCGCGGTCCCCGAAGAGCAGGTGCGCGATGTGCTGCGCATCCCGGACGGCCGGTCGATGCTCCGCCTGGACACCGATGCGATGGCGCGGCGGGTGGCGGCCATTCCCAAGGTGCATTCGGCGCGGGTGCAGCGGAGTTTTCCGGGCACCGTGCGAATCATGGTCTCCGAGCGCACGCCCGTGCTGTACTTCGACAGTCCGGAGGGTCCGCACCTGCTCGACGGCGACAGTGTCGAATACGCCATCGAACCGCCGCCGCCCGGTGTGCCGAAGCTGAGCACGGAGCATCCCGGTGGTAGCGACGCGGTCACTCGGGCGGCGGTCACGGTGCTCACCGCGGCCCCGGCGGCGCTGCGGGTGCAGGTGGGAGAGGTTGTGGCGCGGTCGGTTTCGGATATCAGGCTGAATCTGCGTGACGGCCGCAGCGTTGTCTGGGGCGGTGCGGACGATTCCGCGCGCAAGGCGGCGGTGGTGCTGCCGGTGCTGACGCGGCCGGGGCGGGTATTCGACGTGTCGAGCCCCGATCTGGTAACGGTAAAGTGAGTGATACCCGTTGTGCTTTCAGGGTTTTCGGTGACTGTGAACGACAGCCGCCGAAATCCCGTGGGCACCAGGAACGATTCCCCGTGCTCGGGGCGGCCGTTCGCGATACGATGCGGGGCGGGCTCGGACGAGACGGATCACACAAGATTCTCACGCTCGCTTCGGCGCGCCTGCGCGCGGATTGCGCCGGGTGCGAATAGCGTTCCGCAGCAGTCGGATACTTGACATAACGCTAACCCTATTGTTGAGGTTTAGGGTTTGCCCGGACGAGTTCGAGCAGGCCCCGGGCTTCCACGGTCGGCGTTCTGCCGAGAATCCGAAAACGACAGGCTTTAGATCGAAGGAAGGCGAGAGCCCATGACGCCCCCGCACAACTACCTTGCAGTGATCAAGGTCGTCGGTATCGGCGGCGGCGGCGTGAATGCCGTCAACCGGATGATCGAACAGGGACTCAAGGGAGTCGAGTTCATCGCGGTCAACACCGACGCGCAGGCGCTGCTGATGAGTGACGCGGACGTCAAACTCGACGTCGGCCGGGAGCTCACCCGCGGGCTGGGCGCCGGTGCGGATCCGGAGGTGGGCCGCAAGGCCGCCGAGGATCACAAGGACGAGATCGAAGAGGTGCTCAAGGGTGCCGACATGGTCTTCGTCACCGCCGGCGAGGGTGGCGGCACCGGTACCGGTGGCGCTCCCGTGGTGGCCAGCATCGCCCGCAAGCTGGGCGCGCTGACCATCGGCGTGGTGACGCGGCCGTTCTCGTTCGAGGGCAAGCGCCGCAGCAATCAGGCCGAGGCCGGGATACAGGCGCTGCGGGAGTCCTGCGACACGCTGATCGTGATCCCGAACGACCGGCTGCTGCAGCTCGGCGATGCCGCGGTGAGCCTGATGGACGCGTTCCGCTCGGCGGACGAGGTGCTGCTCAATGGTGTTCAGGGCATTACCGACCTGATCACCACGCCGGGCCTGATCAACGTCGACTTCGCCGACGTCAAGAGCGTGATGTCCGGCGCCGGGTCGGCGCTGATGGGCATCGGCTCCTCCCGCGGTGAGGGCAGGTCGGTGAAGGCGGCCGAGGCGGCGATCAACTCGCCGCTGCTGGAGGCCTCGATGGACGGCGCCCACGGGGTGCTGCTGTCGATCGCGGGCGGTTCGGATCTCGGCCTCTTCGAGATCAACGAGGCCGCCTCGCTGGTGCAGGAGGCCGCCCACATCGAGGCGAACATCATCTTCGGCACGGTGATCGACGATTCGCTCGGCGACGAGGTGCGCGTGACGGTCATCGCGGCCGGTTTCGACGGCGGCACCCCCGCGCGCCGCATCGATTCCGCCGGTCGCTCGACCATCGGCCCGGCCCGAGCGGGCGAGATCGGCCAGACCTCGACACGCACCACCGATTTCGGCTCCACCCGCTCGACGGAGTCGACCCCCGCCCCCTCCACGGTCCAGCGCGGCCCGGCCCCCTCCTATGAGCCCCGCCCCACCCCCACCTACGAGTCCGTCCGCCCCACCAACGACCCGTCGGTAACCCACAACTCCCGCACCCACATCCAACCCCCGGACGAAGACACCGACGACGACGTCGACGTCCCTTCCTTCATGCGCCGCTAGGAACCCCCGAACGCACCCGCTCCAGCGCAAGGGAGCGGGTGCGTCCGCGTTCCCCACCCCCGCATCCGGCGCCGGGGCGCCGGATGCGGGGAACAAGGTGCACGGCCACTCGGATAGCAGGCTCACCGCACGAGCCAACGCCTCCACACCTTTACTGCAGCCTCCCCCTTCGTATCGCACGGATCCCGTATCGCGGCGGGCCTTCGTATCCCGGGCCTTCTCGGATTCTTGCGGGGTCGACGCGACCGAGGGCGGGAGTTGCCCGGTGGTGGCTATTAATCTCGGGGTATGACTGCTGCTGCTTCGGTTCGGACTCGGCGTGTGACGACTACGCGGGACGGGGGGTTCTCGCGGGCCCCGTATGACTCGTTCAATCTGGGGGCCCATGTCGGGGATGATCCGGAGGCGGTGCGGCGCAACAGGATACGGCTGACCGAGGGGATCGGGCTGGCGCCGGAACGGCTGGTCTGGATGGAGCAGGTGCACGGCCGCCACGTCGAGATCGTCGACGGGCCGCGCAGCGAACCGGTGCCGGTGACCGACGCGCTGGTCACCACCGTGCCGGGCCTGGCCCTGGTGGTGCTGACCGCCGACTGTGTCCCCCTGCTGCTGTCCGACGACGAGGCGGGCGTGATCGCCGCGGTGCACGCCGGTCGGGTGGGCGCACGGATCGGCATCGTGCCGCGGGTGCTGGAGGCGATGGCCTCGCTCGGCGCGAAACCCGAACGGATCGGCGCATTCCTGGGCCCCGCCGCCAGCGGCCGCCGGTACGAGGTCCCCGCCCAGATGCGCGACGACGTCGAGAAGCACCTCCCCGGCAGCGCCACCACCACCGCCAAGGGCACCCCCGGCCTGGATCTGCGCGCCGGAGTCCGCCGTCAGCTCGAGGAAGCGGGCGTCGGCGCGGTGGCGGTCGACCCCCGCTGCACCATCGAGGACGAGACGCTCTTCAGCCACCGCCGCGGCGCCCCCACAGGCCGCATCGCCGGGGTCGTCTGGATGGAAACCGAGGGATCCCCGGAGTGAGTGTTCGCGGCGAAATTCCGCATTTGTCGCACCCCGTGCGAGTTCTCGCACCCACTGCATCGCTTGTACGGGGTGCGTGAACATGCGCGGGGTGCGGCGGGATTGGGGCGTGCGACAAATTCCGAGGGCCGGAATGATGACCTTCCACGGCGCGGGAGATGAGAAGTTCGTAACGCCTGCCCCCATTTTCTGGGCTTGCACCTACAACCGCGCCATGAATGCGCGCGGAAAATGGACTATCGACACGCCCGAGACATTCGTGATCAGTTTCGCATTCGAGGGAGTTGTTCTATGACCGCCGAATCCGGCACCGCCGCAGCGGAATCCACGCGGGCGGCCGAACTGGCCAGTGCCCTGACCGGTCTGTCGGCCCGAATCGAGGCCGCGTGCCACGCCACCGGACGCGATCCGGGCGAGGTTCGGTTGCTTCCAGTAACGAAGTTCTTTCCCGCCGCGGATATCGAGGCCCTGTACCGCCTCGGACGCCGGGAATTCGGCGAATCGCGGGAGCAGGAGGCGGCCGCGAAGGGGGCGGCGCTGGGCCACCTGCCCGGCGTGCGCTGGCACATGATCGGCCGCCTGCAGCGCAACAAGGCCAAGGCGGTCGCGCGCTGGGCCTACGCCGTGCATTCGGTGGACACCGAGCGCCTGGCCGCAGCCCTCGACGGCGCGGCGGGCGCGGCCCGCGAGGATGGTCGCCGCACGGCGCCGCTGGAGGTGTTATTGCAGGTGAGCCTGGACGGCGATCCGACTCGCAGCGGCGTGTCCCCGGACGACCTGCCGCGGCTGGCAGATCAGGTGGCGGCCGCGGAGAACCTGCGGCTGGCGGGCCTGATGGCGATCCCGCCGCTGGCCGCCGATCCGGAGCCCGAGTTCGCGCGACTGGCCGCGCTGCACACCCGGCTGCGGGCCGATCATCCGGAGGCTGCCGAGCTGTCCGCGGGCATGTCCGGCGATCTGGAAGCCGCGATACGACACGGCTCGACCTGCGTGCGTGTCGGTACCGCGCTGATGGGCGAACGACCGATAACCTCTGGATAGCAAACAAACCTCATCAGTCACATTCGAAACATATGCTGGGGCTGACGAGGATTGAGGCAAGACTTCAACACCCCAGGCCAGCCGGGTGCCGTAGGAAGGTCGACCAGGATGTGCGAGCGCAGCGAGCGAGACATAAGCGCAGCCACGAGCATGCTCGTGCTGGGGCCGAGCGTTAGCGAGGTGGGAGTATGAGCACCCTGCACAGGTTCAAGGCCTACTTCGGCATGGTTCCCCTCGAGGAATACGAGGACGACTACATCGACGATCGCGGCCCGCGCGGCGTCGAGGAACACGGCGCGCGTCGGGGTTTCGTCGAGCCCCGCTACGACGGCGGCCGATCCCGTTTCTCCGACGACCGTTTCTCCGACGATCGCTTCGGCGACGACCCGGGCTATCCGGAACCGGCCTACAAGGCTCCGTACCAGCCCGGATACTCCGTCGCGCGCCGCGACGACTACGGCACGGAGTCCTACGGCGAGGACCGGTACGAACCGCGCCGCCCGACCCGCATCGACTCCGCGCCGTCGGGGCGCGCGCGGTCGATGGACCGGATCGGCGGCGGCAGCGGCGGCGCCTCGATGGTGCGTGGCACGACACACGGTGCGCTGGCGGTGGATCCGGAGGCCGAGCGGCGGATGGAGGAGCGGCGCATGGAGGAGCGGGCCCGCTTCGAACCCGCGCCGCGCCGCACCCCGGTCTTCGAGGACGGAGGCCCCTTGTCCAAGATCACGACGCTGCGCCCGCGGACCTACGCCGAGGCCGCCATCATCGGTGAGCGGTTCCGCGACGGCACGCCGGTGATCATGGACCTGGTGGAGATGAGCAACTCCGACGCGCGCCGGCTGGTGGATTTCGCCGCGGGCCTGGCGTTCGCGCTGCGCGGCTCGTTCGACAAGGTCGCGACCAAGGTGTTCCTGCTCTCACCGGCCGATGTGGACGTATCGGCCGAGGAGCGCCGCCGGATTGCCGAAACCGGCTTCTACAACCAGAAATAGCGTCGAAACCGGGGAGTGACGCCGCGGCCGCCGCCCCGGTCGACACGCCGCGAGCGGGGGAGTCGCGCCGGGGTCGGACGGCGCGGGGAGTTTGCAGGACACCGATTCTGAGGCAAAGTGGTCTGGTGGCCTTGTTCCAGGTGCTGTATGTACTCCTGTTCCTCTTCTGGCTGTTGTTGATCAGCCGAGTGATCGTGGAGTTCATCCGCAACTTCGCACGAGACTGGCATCCCCGGGGAGCGGTTGTCGTCGTCTTGGAGGTGATCTTCACGATCACCGATCCTCCGGTGAAACTCCTGAGGCGCTTGATACCTCCCGTGAACCTGGGTGGAATTCGGCTCGATCTGTCGATTATGGTCCTGCTTTTCATCGTGTTCATCTTGATGTCGGTGACCAGCAGGCTCGGACAGCCGGTCGCCTAGGTGTGACAGAATGGGCCGTGAACTTAGCTTGCTAGATCTACCGCTAGATCTCCGTACGAAGCGTGAAGGGATCCTTCCATGCCGCTGACCCCAGCCGATGTGCACAACGTCGCGTTCAGCAAACCGCCGATCGGGAAGCGCGGCTACAACGAGGATGAAGTCGACGCCTTCCTCGACCTGGTCGAGCAGGAACTCTCACGCCTCATCGAGGAGAATGCGGATCTGCGCCAGCGGGTTGCCGAGCTCGACACGGAGCTGACCGAGGCCAAGAAGGCCCCACGCCCGGCGCCGCAGGCGGTGAAACAGGCTCCGCCGCAGCCGGAACCGCCGAAGCCCGCGCCGGTGGCCCCGCCGGTCCCCGTTCCGGCCGCCCCGCCCGCCGCCCCGAAGGACGCCGCGGACGCGAACCTACAGGCCGCCAAGGTGCTCAGCCTGGCCCAGGAAATGGCCGACCGACTGACCAGCGACGCCAAGACCGAGGCCGAACAGCTGCTGTCGAACGCCAGAGCAAATTCGGAGCGACTGGTCAGCGATGCGCGCACCCGGTCCGAGGGCATGATCTCCGAGGCCCGCCAGAAGGCCGAGACCATGCTGTCGGACGCGCAAACCCGGTCGGACAACCAGTTGCGTCAGGCCAAGGAGAAGGCCGACGCCCTGCAGGCCGATGCCGAGCGCAAGCACACCGAGATCATGGCGACGATCACCCAGCAGCGCAGCGTGCTGGAGAGCAGGATCGAGCAGTTGAAGACCTTCGAGCGGGAGTACCGGGTGCGGTTGAAGTCGTATCTGGAATCGCAGCTCGAGGAGCTGGAGAATCGTGGCTCGGCGGTGCCGGTCGACGGCGGTGAGGCCTTCGACGGCGCAGGGACCAACAACCACGCACCGGCGCAGTTCGCGAAGGGCGGCAAGTAGTTCCGTTCGTTCGGATGCTCGCCGACTCCGCGGCAGTCCCGGGAGCGGCGCGCAGCGCAGTCGTGTGGTCCGCAGGTTCGTCGAGCCACTTGGCCCGCCTAGGGGGTGACCATGCTCGTCTTGACGCTCGTCCTGGCCGCGATCGGATTCGCCCTGCTGGTGACCGCACTCACCACCGGCTCGGTGATCTGGGCGTGGGGTTGCATCGTGGTATGTGTCATCGGTGCCGTACTGCTACTGGTTAGTGCGCTATCGATGCGCGACTCCGGCGACGACGATTCGTCGTCGCGCCCCGGTCGGCATGCGAAGCGATGAGGCCTGTCCATGGCTGGTTGGGCCACGCCACTGGGGCCCGGAAATAACATTGCCCGTCGGGGCTACAATCAAACCTGTAAGACGGCACTGATCCGGCAATCACCGGGGAGCCTTCGGAAGAACGGCGTTCGCGCTCAGTAGAACCGAACGGGTGAGCCCGTCACAGCTCGCGACGAGAGGTCCGTGCGCATCGAGCCCGGCACGGACAAGCGGGGTGGTACCGCGGTCTCGGCACACCGGCGCCGAGGATCGTCCCCGTGCCCACGGATACGCGCCCAGCACGGCGCGTCGGCACGAGGAGACCACTGCCCGATATGGCGGACGAGACTTCCAGCAACAACGCCGCTTACCCCCGCGTGGATCTGGGCGCCGGTGGGCAGGTGTCGTTCCCGCGCCTGGAGGAGCGCGTGCTCGAGTACTGGGCCGCCGACGACACCTTCCGCGCCAGCATCGAGAACCGTTCCGGCGGAGACGAGTTCGTCTTCTACGACGGACCGCCGTTCGCCAACGGGTTGCCACATTACGGTCACCTGCTCACCGGGTACGTGAAGGATTTGATCCCACGTTTCCAGACCATGCGAGGCAAGAAGGTGGAACGGCGGTTCGGCTGGGACACCCACGGCCTGCCCGCGGAAATCGAAGCGGAGAAGCAGCTCGGTATCACGGACAAATCACAGATCGACGCGATGGGTCTCGCGGAATTCAATGCCGCATGTAAATCGTCTGTGTTGCGTTACACCAATGAGTGGCGCGCGTATGTGACCCGTCAGGCCCGCTGGGTGGACTTCGACAACGACTACAAGACCCTCGATCCCGACTTCATGGAGTCGGTCATGTGGGCGTTCAAGTCGCTGTACGACAAGGGGCTGATCTATCAGGGCTTCCGCGTGCTGCCCTATAGCTGGTACGAGCAGACGCCGCTGTCGAACCAGGAGTCGCGCCTCGACGACGCCTACCGGATGCGCCAGGATCCGGCGGTCACCGTCGACATGACCCTGTCCGTTCCGGACGATCATCCGCTGCGCGAACTGGACGGCGCGAACGCGCTGATCTGGACCACGACGCCGTGGACGCTGCCGTCCAACCTCGCGATCGCGGTGCACCCGGACCTCACCTACGCGCACGTGCGCGGCGCGGACGGCAAGCGGTATCTGCTGGCCTCCGAGCGGGTCTCGCACTATTCGCGCGAGCTGGGCGAGCAGCTGGACCTGCTGTCCGAGCACGCGGGCGCGGCGCTGGCCGACCTGCGCTACACCCCGCCGTTCGACTTCTTCGCCGGGCACCCGAACGCGTTCCGGGTCTTGAACGCCGACTACGTCACCACCGACTCCGGTACCGGGGTGGTGCATCTGGCCCCGGCCTTCGGTGAGGAGGACATGGCGGTCGCCGCCGAGGCTGGCATCGAACTGGTGCAGCCGCTCGACCCGGGCGGCAAGTTCACCTCGATGGTGCCGCCGTACGAGGGCCTGATGGTGTTCGACGCCAACCCGGTCATCATCAAGGACCTCAAGGCCGCCGGAAAGATGTTGCGGCACGAGACGATCGAGCACTCCTATCCGCACAGCTGGCGTTCCGGACAGCCGCTGATCTACATGGCGGTGCCGTCCTGGTTCGTCGCGGTCACCAAGGTCCGCGACCGGATGATGGAGCTGAACCAGCAGATCGACTGGGTGCCCGGGCATATCCGCGACGGCCAGTTCGGCAAGTGGGTGGAGAACGCCCGCGACTGGAACATCAGCCGCAACCGGTACTGGGGCGCGCCGATCCCGGTGTGGGTGTCCGACGATCCCGAGTACCCGCGCACCGACGTCTACGGCTCCCTGGACCAGCTCGAGCACGACTTCGGCGTGCGCCCGGCCGATATGCACCGCCCGGCGATCGACGAGCTGGTGCGGCCGAATCCCGATGACCCGACCGGGAAGTCGATGATGCGGCGCGTGCCCGAGGTGCTGGACTGCTGGTTCGAGTCCGGGTCGATGCCCTATGCCCAGGTGCACTACCCGTTCGAGAACAAGGAGTGGTTCGAGGGCACGCACGACGCAAAACCGCACAGCCCCGGCGATTTCATCGTCGAGTACAACGGGCAGACCAAGGGCTGGTTCTACAACCTGCACGTGCTGTCGACCGCGCTGTTCGATCGTCCGGCGTTCAAAACCGCTGTGGCGCACGGCATCGTGCTCGGCGACGACGGGCTCAAGATGTCCAAGTCCAAGGGCAACTACCCGGATGTCAACGAGGTGTTCGATCGCGACGGCTCCGACGCCATGCGGTGGTTCCTGATGGCGTCGCCGGTGCTGCGCGGCGGCAACCTCGTCGTCACCGAGCGCGGGATCCGCGAGGGCGTGAGCCATGCGCTGCGGCCGCTGTGGAACGCCTGGACGTTCCTGCAGCTGTACGCGTCGGAACCCGGTGCGTGGCGCACGGATTCGACGCATGTGCTGGATCGGTACATCCTGGCCAAGCTGGCCTCGGCGCGGGATGTGATCACCGCGGCCCTCGAGGCCTACGACATCGCCGCGGCCTGCGACGAACTGCGCTCGTTCGCCGACGCGCTCACCAATTGGTATGTGCGCCGGTCGCGTTCGCGGTTCTGGGAGGAGGACCGCGCCGCCATCGACACCCTGCACACCGTGTTGGAGGTGACCACGCGGCTGGCGGCCCCGCTGCTGCCGCTGATCACCGAGGTGATCTGGCGCGGGCTGACCGGCGGCCGCTCGGTGCACCTGGCCGACTGGCCGGGTGAGACGGAGCTGCCGAAGGATCCGGAGCTGGTGTCGGCGATGGACGAGGTGCGCGCGGTCTGCTCGACGGCGCTGAGCCTGCGCAAGGCCCAGAACCTGCGGGTGCGGCTGCCGCTGTCCGAATTGACCATCGCCGCACCGGATGCCGATCGCCTCGCGCCGTTCGCGGATCTGGTCGCCGACGAGGTGAACGTCAAGAAGGTGGATCTGACCACCGACGTCGCCGCGCACGGCCGCTTCGAACTGGTCGTCAACGCGCGCGCCGCCGGGCCCCGGCTGGGCAAGGACGTGCAGACGGTGATCAAGGCGGTGAAGGCCGGGGAGTGGACCGAGAGTCCCGAGGGTGTGGTCGGCGCGGCCGGAATCGACCTGCTGCCGGAGGAGTACACCCAGCGCTTGGTCGCCGCGGAACCCGAATCGACCGCCGCCCTGCCCGGCAATGCCGGTCTGGTGGTGCTGAATTCGGAGGTCACCGAGGAGTTGGAGGCCGAGGGTTGGGCCCGCGATCTCATCCGCGACCTGCAGGAGACCCGCAAGTCCGCGGGCCTGGACGTATCCGACCGCATCACGGTCGTCCTGGACGTCCCCACCGATCGCAAGCAGTGGGCCGAAACCCACCGCGACCTCATCGCGGGCGAAATCCTCGCCACCGACCTTAGTTTCGGCGACGCGGGCCCGGCGGCCGCCGAAGTGGTCGGCGGCGTCCGAGTCTCCCTCACCAAGGCCTGACCCCGCCCCGAGCGTGCACTTCTCGCCCGCAACGGGCGCGCCAGCCCCCCGAGAGTGCACGCTCGGCCTGGCGTGTGGTCGTTGCGTCTGGTGTGTGCACGTTCGGCTTGGCGTGTGGTCGTTGCGTCTGGTGTGTGCACGTTCGGCTTGGCGTGTGGTCGTTGCGTCTGGTGTGCACGCTCGGCCCGGCGTGCGCGCTCCAACTCGGCGTGCGTCTCGCCCTGCATTATTTCCCGGCATGTTTTTGGCCGGGATCCTGGCGAGATTCCGGCCAAAGCATGCCGGAAATCGGTCGGGGCAGTCAATTCTCCTGGCGTTCAGGCACATTCACATTTCGGTGTACCGCGAGCTGGATCTCGAGGAGGAGGCGGTCGGGGGACGAGTCCAGGTCCAGGCCCATGAGTTGGGTGGCGCGGCGGACTCGGTAGCGGAGGGTGTTGGGGTGGATGCGGAGTTCGGTGGCGGCGGTGCGGACGTCGCCGCGGTGGGTCAGGTAGGCGTCGAGACTGGCGCGCAGGTCGGCGGAGTATTTGGTGTCGTAGTCGATCAGGGTGTCCAGGCGGGGGTCGCGGAGCTGTGGGTTGTCGCCGATCAGGGTGAGGATCTCGGCCAGCAGCACGGTCGTGCGGGAGTGGGCCAGCGTCGTGACCGGTTCGGCCGCGGGCAGATTCGCGGTGCGGTCGAGCACCCGGTCCACCTCGGCGCGGGCCCGCGCGACATCCCCGAGACCCGCGACGGGGGCGGCGATGGCCGCGCGCAGCGTCAGGCCCGAGCGGTCGTCGAGCTGTCCGATCACCTGCCGGGTCCACGACGTGACGCGGTCGACCGAACGATGCTCGGGGAACAGCACATACAGGCGATCGCCGATCCGGGTGGTCACACAGTCCTGCCGAAAGGCGCTGGCGTGCAGGCGGAGCGTGACCGTCCCGCGGTGCATCGCCTCCTCCGCCGACTCCCGCGGCGCGTGCCGCGCGAACCCGACCACGGCCGCCTGGCCGTCGGCCGCCATGCCGAACGTGTCGGCGAAGGCCGCGAGGTCGACGTCGCCCCCGTGCGCGCCGAACAACCGCTGCACCAGCAGCGCATCCGTCGTCGGCGCCTGGCGGGTGCGCCAGATCGCCCTCCCCGCAATGGATGCCGCGCCGCGCAGCACCTTGGCGCTGTCGCCGTGCAGTGGTTCGGTGGCCTCCTGCACCCAGATCGTGCCGAGCACCATGGGTGAGCGGCCGCCGTCACGCGCCGGTTCCCGGATCCCGATCGCGATGCGGCGCCGCGTCTCCCATTCCGGCTGGGCCGGAACCTCCACGGCATCACCGGTATTGCGCAATCGGTCGAATACCTTCTCCCGCTGCAACCAGTGCAGGTATCCGGCCGGGCCCTGCCGCCCGAGCACCGAGAGCCGTCGCACCGTATCGGCGGAGGTCGTGCTGTCGGCCGAATAGGCCAGCACCCGCGACTGGTCGTCCTCGATGACGACCAGCCCGCGGGTGGATTCGGCGACCGACTGCGCCAGCCCGAACAGATCGGTGTCCAGCGCGGGCGCGGAGGCCACGGCCGCCCGCCGCCCTGCGCCGTGCCCGGTGATCCGCTCGATCAGCGCGTGCACCATTTCCCACCGGGCGTGCGGATGCACCGCCACCAGCGCGATACCGGCGTCGTGGGCGACGGACCGCAGTTGCGTGGACGTGCTCTTGGAGAAGACTACCCGCGGGCGGTGCTCGGCGGGGCAGCGCTCGCCGAGGTCCCGGAGCCACCGGGTCGCGTCGTCGTCACCGACCCCGACCTGCAGGTACACCTCCGGCAGGGCGCGCCCCGGCGGCATGTCCACGGCCAGGTCGTCGACGTCCATGAACGCCACGGAATCGACCACCACGTCCTCGCCCGCGGGCGCGTCGACCAGCGTGACAACGGCGCTGGTCAGCGCTGATAGCAGCTCCGAGAGTGGTATGAAGCGGTTCACACTCTTCATTCAATCGGACGAAAACCGCCGCCGCAATTCGTCGGATAGGACAACTTCCACCATCGTCGGATGCGGTTTATTTCCTGCCATGGACGCGATTACCACGGTTCCCGCACCGTCCAACGAGCCCGTCAATTCCTACGCGCCCGGTACCCCGGAACGCGCCCGGCTGCGGGCGGCGCTGCGCGAGCTGGCCGGTACCCCCACCGAGGTCTGCCACGTGATCGACGGCGAACACCGCCCCGGCGCCGGAGCGCGGATCGATGTCGTACAGCCGCACAACCACGCCGCGGTGCTCGGCAGCTTCAGCGTCGCCGAGCCCGGCGACGTGCACGATGCGGTCGACACCGCCGTCCGGGCCGGATCCGACTGGCGCGCACTGCCTTTCGATGAGCGGGCCGCGGTATTCCTACGCGCGGCCGATCTGCTGGCGGGGCCGTGGCGCGAAACCATCGCCGCCGCGACGATGTTGGGGCAGTCGAAGTCGCCCTACCAGGCCGAGATCGACGCGCCCTGCGAACTCGTGGACTTCTGGCGGTTCAACGTGCGCTTCGCGCGGCAGTTGCTCGCCGGGCAGCCGATATCGGGGCCGGGTGTGTGGAATCGCAGCGACTACCGCCCGCTGGAGGGTTTCGTCTACGCGATCACACCGTTCAACTTCACCGCGATCGCCGGAAACCTGCCCACCGCACCGGCTTTGATGGGCAATACGGTGGTGTGGAAGCCGTCGCCGACCCAGGCCGTGGCCGCGTATCACACGATGCGCGTGCTGGAGGCCGCCGGTCTGCCGCCGGGCGTCATCAACCTCGTGCACGGGCACGGACCGGAGGTCTCGGAGGTGGCGCTGCGCGATCCGCGGCTGGCCGGAATCCATTTCACCGGATCCACCCGCACCTTCCAGCACCTGTGGCGCGAGGTCGGCGGCCATATCGACCGCTACCGCACCTATCCGCGGCTGGTCGGGGAGACCGGCGGCAAGGACTTCATCCTGGCGCACCCGTCGGCCGATCCGGAGGTGCTGGCCACGGCGATGATCCGGGGCGCCTACGAATACCAGGGCCAGAAATGCTCGGCGGCCTCGCGCGCCTTCGTCCCGCGATCGGTGTGGAACCGGATCGGCGACGAGTTGATCGACCGCGTCGGCGCGCTGGCCTACGGCGATGTCACAGATTTCGCGAATTTCGGTGGGGCCGTGATCGATCGGCGTGCCTTCGACCGCAATGTCGCCGCGATCGAGCGCGCCAAGGCGACGCCCGGCCTCACCGTGGCCGCGGGCGGCAGCTACGACGACAGCGTCGGCTACTTCGTCGCCCCGACGCTGCTGCTCGGCGACGATCCCGCCGACGAGGCCTTCCGCACGGAGTACTTCGGCCCGATCCTGTCCGTGCACGTCTACGACGATTCGCGTGCCCACGCCTTCGACGAGGCGCTGCGGCTGGTCGATTCCGGCGCCGCCTACGGGCTCACCGGCGCGGTCATGGCCCGCGACCGCGCCGCCATCGACAAGGCCAGCGACGCACTGCGGTTCGCGGCAGGGAACTTCTACGTCAATGACAAGCCGACCGGCGCGGTGGTGGGTCAGCAGCCGTTCGGCGGCTCTCGCGCCTCCGGCACCAACGACAAGGCGGGCTCCCCGCTCAACCTGCTGCGCTGGACTTCGCCCCGTTCGATCAAGGAAACGTTCGTCGCGCCGACGAGCCACGAATATCCGCACCAGGCCCCGGATCCGGGGGAGAAGGGATGACGCGCCGATCCGCGCCCCTCCGTGCTGGCGGGGCCGCCTCACCCGTCGTCCCGGCGTATCACCGACAACCGAAGCCACGAGCAGGAGGCAGGGCATCATGAGCGCTCCCGTTCTCGCCAATCCGTTGCGCCCCGCATTGCTGGCCGCCGCGCGTTCGGCGCGTGCCGAGCGCGGGATCACCCGGATGCCGGTGACCAGACGCCTCGTCGATCGGTTCGTTGCCGGTGACAGTCGCGACGCGGCGTTGTCCTCGGTGCGGGATCTGGTGCGGCGCAACCGCTTCGTCACCATCGACTATCTCGGCGAGGACACCACCGACCCGGCGCGAGCGCGGCGGGTGGTGGAGGAGTATGTGGCCGTGATTGCCGAACTCGCCGGCCTTCCGGCTGAATCCGGGGAGAGCTGGGCACGCCCGCTGGAAGTCTCGGTGAAGCTGTCCGCGCTGGGGCAGTCCCTGGGTTCGGCTCTCGCCCTGGACAATGCCCGGGCCATCGTGGAAGCGGCCGCGGCAGCGGGCATCTGGGTGACCTTCGACGCCGAGGACCACACCACCACCGATGCCGCGCTGGCCACCGTCCGCGAGCTGCGCCGCGACCACCCCGACACCGTCGGGACCGTGCTGCAGGCCTACCTGCGGCGCACCGAGGACGACTGCCTCGCCTTCGCTGACGAGGGCGCGCGCATCCGATTGTGCAAGGGCGCCTACAGCGAGCCCGGCTCGGTGGCCTTTCGGCGCAAGCGCGACGTCGACGCCTCGTACCTGCGCTGTCTGCGAATCCTCATGGCGGGCAAGGGATATCCGATGGTCGCCACGCACGACCCGGCGATGATCGAGGCGGCGGCGCTGCTGGCCACCGCGGCCGGGCGTGGCCGCGACGACGTGGAATACCAGATGCTCTACGGCATCCGGCCCGCCGAGCAGGAACGACTGGTGTCGCTGGGCCAGCACCTGCGGGTGTACGTCCCGTTCGGCGACCAGTGGTACGGCTACTTCGTGCGACGGCTGGCCGAACGCCCGGCGAACCTGATGTTCTTCCTGCGCTCGGCGGCAACCACGACATGACCCGCCCCGCGATCTTCTCCCGGACTCCGATGCCGGGGGAAGTGAAGCCGCTGCTCGGCGGTGACGGCACACCCACAGTGACGCCCGCTGGCCGTCCCCGCCGAGCACGGTGAACATTGCGCGACAACCCGCGCTTCGGGTCCACCGCAAACCCCTGGCCCTCGCCGCCGGGTGTCACCCGGGACACGCCAGTCCCGGGTAGGTTTCGCCCGTCGTTGTGGTCACTGGTTCGGATCGGCCTGAGCCGACCGTGTTCACGTCGTTCCGGCGTGGTTTGGCCGGAATCCACCGTGAGATCCCGGCCAAAAGCATGCCGGGATGACAAGGGGCAGCGGCTGGGTGACAAGGATGCCGGGCTGGCGGAGGGGGTGCGGCTGGGCGACAAGGATGCCGGGATGGCGAGGGGTAGCTGCTGATGACAAGCATGCGGGATGGTGCGGGGTAGCGGCTGGACGACCGATGCAGCGCTCTGACCTGGTACGGGGGCGCGGGGTGAAAATTGGATCTTGTGGGGCGCATGTGATTTGCGGTACAACAGCTATGTCACAGCAACTGTGAATGTCTAGTTGAGCTTGTGTGTTCCGTCCGTTCGACCAGCTGAGAAACCGCACTGCCAGGCAAGCGTCCGGATGAGATGCCCGTGGGGAAGCGGTCATCCCGCGAATTTCGTGTGTGCTGAGTTGTCGCCGGACGCTCGCCGTCGGGGTGGTGTGCGCCGAACCGAAGGGCAAGACATGGCGACAACTGCATCGCGCAACAGAATCACCAGACTCCTATTCGCGGCGTTGACCGGCCTGCTGGCCGTATCGGCCCTGGCCGGTACGGCGGTCGCCGCGACCGGTTCCGGGGGCACCGGCAGCAGCTCGGGGTCGGGTTCCGGGTCCGGCTCCGGCAGTGCCAGCGGCTCCGCCAATCTGCCGATCCCGAGCCCGCGGGCGCAGATCGCGCTGGGCCTGGCGCAGACACAGGCCGGGAAGCCCTATGTCTGGGGCGCCACCGGCCCCGACACCTACGACTGCTCCGGCCTGGCGCTCTGGGCGTTCCGGCAGGTGGGCATCATGCTGCCGCGCACCACCTGGCAGCAGGCCGAGGCGGGCAGCGCGGTACCGCTGGGCGCCCTCCAGCCCGGCGACATCGTGGTGGTGAACAACGACGGTTCGCACGAGGGCATCTACGCCGGGGGCGGGCAGCTGCTCAACGCCCACTCGCCGGGCGTCGGGGTGGTGATGACGCCGCTCAGCGAGTTCGAAATCTATGCCATTCGGCGGTTCTACTGACGAGGCGGGCGGTCGGTGCTCAGACGCCGACCGCCTCCTCCTCGGCGGCACGATCCCGCTCGGCGGCCGGTCCGGCCGACAACTCGGGTGTGGGACCGGCGCTCGTATGTGCCCGCGATGAGCACCAGGCCCGCCGCGAACCACAGCGCGAGGCTCGAGATCCTGCCGCCGAAGCCGGCACTACCAGCTCGCTGCCACCCACATCTCCGGCACGCCGGAAATACGGGAGTACCGAGCGTTGGTTATTCCTTGACCAGCGCGCGCAGCAGCGGCCCGTACTCGGGATGCGCGAGGGCAGAGGCGAATTGGGCGACCAGGTAGTCGCCGGGATTGCCGGTGTCGTACCAGTTGCCGCGAATCACCTGGCCGTACACCGCATTCGAGGCGGCGAAGGCGTTGATGGCGTCGGTCAGGTACACCTCGCCGGTGCGGTGGGTGTACCAGTCGGCCACCTGCTTGCGCAGCTCCTCGATGATGCCCGGGGTGACGACGTAGCCGCCGATCGCGGCGAAGGCCGAGGGCGCGTCCTCGGGCTTGGGCTTCTCGACCAGCCCGGTGATGCGCATCAGCCCGTGATCGAAGGTCTCCTCGACGACCGGCACGCCGTAGCGCTTCGACTCGGCCGGATCCATGGGGAGCAGGGCCAGCACCGGCGAGTTGGTCTTGTTGTAGGCGTCGATGAGCTGCTGGGCGCGCGGCACCTCGGCGACGAACACGTCGTCGGGCCACAGCACCAGCATCGGCTCGTCGCCCAGGGCGCGCGCCGCGTTGAGCACCGGCGTGCCGTTGCCGTACGGGCCGTGCTGGTCCAGGTAGGTGATGTGGCCGAGGCGGCCGAGCTCGCCGACCTCCTCCACCGCGTCGGCGTAGGCGGTCTTGCCGTCGGACCGCAGCTGGGCCACCAGCGCCGGATTCGGGCGGAAATGGTCCTGGATCAACGACTTTCCGGCGCTCACCACGATCGTGATGTCGGTGATCCCCGAGGCGACCAGCTCGCGGACCGTATGCTCGATCACCGGCTTGTCTCCGACCGGCAGCATCTCCTTGGGGATGGCCTTGGTCAGCGGGAGCAGGCGGGAGCCGATACCGGCGGCGGGAATCACGGCCTTGCGGATGGTCATGGTCCGATCATCACATACTCGTGTCGCGGATCATGTCGGTAGCCGCGCGTAGATTCCCTGTCATGTGCACCGCGTCCGACCCGGCTACGACAGAGCTCGTGCCTGGTCAGCGCGCATCGGCCGGGGTTGCGCCGGGTGCCGCTGCCCTCACTGAGGGTGGCCGCGATTCGCAGATACCCGGCAGCAATCTCCCAGCCTCGGGGGCGAGCCCGGGAGCGGGGCGGGGGGATCCCGGCCAAAAGCATGCCGGGAATGCGAGGGCGCCGGAGTGGGAGCGTGCCGGGGGTGTGGAGGTGGCGGGGCGGGAGCGTGCCGGGGGTTCGGAGTTGGCGGAGGGGGAGCGTGCTGGGGGTGTGGAGGTGGCGGGGCGGGAGTGTGCCGGGAGTACGGATCAGGTGCGGGCGCGGCGGTGGGTGCTGCATATCGATATGGATGCGTTTTTCGCGTCGGTGGAGCAGTTGACTCGGCCGACCTTGCGGGGGCGGCCGGTGTTGGTCGGGGGGACCGGGGCGCGGGGGGTGGTGGCCGGGGCCAGTTACGAGTCTCGGGTGTTCGGGGCGCGGTCGGCGATGCCGATGCATCAGGCGCGCAGGCTGGTCGGGGTGACGGCGGTGGTGGTGCCGCCGCGCGGGGTGGTGTACGGCGAGGTGAGCGGGCAGGTGTTCGAGGCCCTGCGCTCGCGCATCCCGGTCCTGGAGACGCTGTCGTTCGACGAGGCCTTCGGCGAGCCGGCCGACCTGGCGGGCGCCACGGTCGGCGAGGTGCTGGCGTTCTGTGAGGAACTGCGGGCCCTGATCCGCGAGCGCACCGGCCTGGTCGCCTCGGTCGGCGCGGGCACCGGCAAGCAGCTGGCCAAGATCGCCTCCGGGCTGGCCAAACCCGATGGGGTGCGGGTGGTTTCGCCCGCCGAACAGCAGCGGATGCTGGCCGCGCTCCCGGTGCGCGCGCTGTGGGGGATCGGGCCGGTGGCCGAGGGGCGGCTGCGCTCGGTCGGCATCGAGACCGTGGGCGCGTTCGCCGCCCTGCCGGAGCAGGAGGCGGTATCGCTACTGGGCGGCAGCGTGGGCGCGGCCCTGCATCGGCTGGCTCGCGGCATCGACGACCGCCCGGTCGCCGAGCGCGCCGAGGCCAAGCAGATCAGCGCCGAAACCACCTACGAGAGCGATATCGTCACCCTCGCCCAGCTGCGCCCTGCCATCGAGGAGATGGCCGCGTCCGCGCATCGCCGCCTGATCGCCGACGGCCGGGCCGCCCGCACGGTGGTGCTGAAGCTGAAGCGCACCGATATGAGCATCGTGACCCGCTCGTTCACCCTGCCCTATGCGACGGAGGAACTGGCCACGCTGACTGCCGCCGCACTGCGCTCGGCCATCGACCCGGGCGAACTCGGGGCGATCCGGTTGGTGGGCGTGGGTTTCGGCGGATTGTCGACGGTGCGGCAGGAGTCGCTGTTCCCCGAACTGGATCAGGCGCTGGCCGCGACGGGCCGTCCTCGCGACGTCGGTCCGGCAAGCGCCCTCGACGAATTCGTCGCGCCGGAGCCGACTCTCGCTCCGGCGGAGGTGGCCGAGCCGTCGGGACCCGCAGCCGCGGTGCCGCCCGCCACGCGGTCGTACACCACCGAATTCTGGTATCCGGGGCGCGATGTCGCGCATCGGGAGCACGGGCACGGCTGGGTGCAGGGCTCCGGACACGGCCGTGTCACGGTGCGTTTCGAGACCCGCTCGACAGGGCCCGGCCCGGCGTATACCTTTGCCGCCGATGATGCCGACCTCGCTCCGGCGGACCCGCTCCTTAGTCTTCGTTGAATTTTGGCGGGTAGCGTAAGGCCACTCGTGCAGCGCTGCCGGTCGGGTGGAGGCTGTCACGTGCACCGATCAGACCAACTCGAACGCAAAGGACGAGCATTGAAGCTTCAGAGGACAGGACGCATCGCGGTCGCCACCCTGGCGGTCGTGGCCGCGCTCGGCATGTCGGCCTGTGGCAGCGGTGACAAGGACGGGGACTCGAAGCCGAAGACCACGACCAAGGCCGCCGCCGCCTCGGCGGAGAACGTGCCGCCCGTGCCGACCGTCGCCGATCTGAACACCGAGCTGTCGCAGGCGCTGGATCCGAACGTGCCCGCGGATCAGAAGGTGCAGTACCTCGAGAACGGTCAGCAGGCCCTGCAGCAGGACCCTGACATGATCAAGAAGCTGACCGACGCGTACCAGCAGAACAACGCCAAGATCGAGGTGACGAACGTCACGTACCTGGGCGGCGACACCTTGACCGCGACGGCCAACTTCTCCGTCAACGGCGGCGCGCCGTCGGAGGCCAGCGTGCCGTTCGTGGCGCAGGACGGCAAGTGGGTCCTGCAGAAGAGCTGGGCGTGCGCCGGTATTCAGAACCTGGGCCAGAGCTCGCCCGCCTGCTCGTAGTTTCGTGTTGTGCGGGGCCGGAGTCCATCGGACATCGGCCCCGTTCGCATGTCTGCGAACCGACGGGAAGTTAAGTGCAGGCTGAGAATCCTTCGGACGATTTATCCGGTCACGATTGCGTCACGCTACGATCGGCCCCCGTGACGGACACGATGGTCAGGGCGGACGAGGCGCCCGCAGCAGGCGAGGAACCGGGGGTTACCCGGCCTGGACGCGGGCGGTGGGCCAAGCCGGTGGCCATCGTCGCCGGATTACTCGCGACGCTGATGGCCCTCGCGGTACCGCTGCTGCCGGTGCGGGTCGACAAGACGACTCTCTCGTGGCCGCAACACGATTCGACGCGCAGCATCACCGCGCCGCTGGTGTCCTACGCGCCCCTGACCTTCGACGCCACCATCCCCGGGCGGGCGCTGGAACAACTGGGCGAGCGCGGCGGCCTGGCCGCGGCGACCATGCCCGCCGATGCTCCCAACCTCGAGAAGTACGGATTCGTCGCGCGGGTGCGCCCGGCGCAGGGCGACAAGCCCGCCCGGCTCGAGGTGGTGCTGCGCAGCCAGTCGATGTTCAGCGTGCCGGTCGACGGCCTCGCCGACGCCACCCTCACCGTGCATTCCGATATGTCGTCGACGCAGGCGGAGCTGACCGGTACGGGAGCGAAACCGGTGACGCTGTGGGGCGATTTCCGGCCGCAGTTGGTCGGCGTGTTCAGCGACCTGCCCAAGGCGGGCGGGACGTCGGTCTCCGCGGAGGTGGACAGCCGATTCTCGGTGGAACCGACGCTGTTGAAGCGGGCGGCCACGGTGCTGGCGGTGGTGTTCACCCTGATCGCGCTGGCGGCGCTGTTCCGGCTGGACCGCTTCGACGGCCGCCGGGTGCGGCGCCTGCTGCCGCAGCGCTGGTGGGTCTTCACCAAGGTCGACGCCCTCGTGCTCGGCACGCTCGCGGTGTGGCATTTCATCGGCTCCACCACCTCCGACGACGGCTATCAGTTCGGCATGGCCCGCACCTCGCTGGCGTCGGGGTATATGGCCAACTACTTCCGATTCTTCGGCGTGCCCGAAAACCCGGTCGGCACACCGCCTTACGACATCATCGCGCACATGACCGAGATCAGTACGGCCAGTCCGTGGATCCGGTTGCCCACGCTGCTGGCGGGTGTGATCACCTGGCTGGCGCTGAGCCGGGAGGTGATCCCGCGGCTCGGCGTGGCGGTGCGCCACGACAAGGTGGCGATATGGACCGGCGCGCTGGGATTCCTGGCCGTCTGGCTGCCCTATAACAACGGACTGCGCCCGGAACCGGTGATCGCCGTCTGCGTGCTGCTCAGCTGGTGTTTCGTGGAGCGGGCCATCGCGACCCGGCGGCTGCTGCCGTACGCGATCGCGATTCTGATCGCCGCGTTCAGTCTCACCGCCGCGCCTTCCGGGATCATCTGCGTGGCGCCGCTGCTGGCGGGCGCGCGATCGGTGGTGCGGTTCGCCATCCCGCGGGCGCGCGAGTTGGCCACGAATTACGGTGCCGGGCGGGCGAATTCGGGCGAACAGGTCTCGGAGTGGTCCCGGGTCAAGGCCTACGCCACCCTGCTGGCCCCGCTCGCCGCGGCCGGGACGGTGGTGCTGGTCTTCGCATTCGGCGTGCAGCCGCTGTCGGCGCTGTCGGAGATGAAGCGCGTGCACAACGCTGTCGGCCCCTCGGTGCCGTGGTTCGACGACTATCTGACCTATCAGTGGCTGTTCATGCCCAGCGCCGACGGTTCGATCGGCCGCCGGTTCGGGATCGTCGCGATGTGGCTCGGGCTGCTGGCCTGCGCGTTCCAGGCGCTGCGCAAGGGTGGCCGGATCCCGCTGGTCGCCGCCGGCCCCGCGAAGCGGCTGCTGTGCATCACCTTCGGGGCGATGCTGCTGATGGCGACCGTCCCGACGAAGTTCACCCACCACAACGGCGTCTACGCCGGGCTCGCCGGTGCGGTCGCGGTGGTGACCGCGGTCGCGGTGGGGCCGCGGGTGATGCGCTCGCCGCGCAACCGCGCGCTGTTCGCGGCCATCGTGGCGATCGCGCTGGCGCAGATCTTCACCAGCGTCAACGAGTGGTGGTACGTGTCCAGTTACGGGGTGCCGTGGTGGGACAGGGCGCCGTCGATCGGTGGCATCGGGCTGAGCAAGATCTTCCTGATCATCGCCGGACTGTGCCTGGTGCTGGCCGCGTGGTGGCACTTGCGCGCGCCGGAACCCGGTACGCCGCACCGGATTTCGCCGCGTGCGTGGCGGCTGGCCAAGATCCCGCCGCTGACCGTGGCGGCGGCGCTGATCGTCGTGTTCATGGTGGTCTCGTTCGCCCAGGCCGCGGTCGCGCAGTATCCGGCGTTCTCGCTGGCGCGCTCGAATGTCAACGCGGTCATGGGACATCCGTGCGGCCTGGCCAACGACGTGCTGGTGGAATCGGATCCCAACGCCTCGATGCTGCCGCCGCTGTCCGGTGATCCGTTCTCCACCTTCGCGGGCAGCAACCAGGGTTTCGTGCCCAACGGCGTCGGCGACCTCACCCCCGACGACGAGCCGGAGAACAGCAGCAGCAGTATCTCCAACGCCTTCAACGACAAGTCCGGGGGCACCACCGGCACCCAGACCGGCGGTGCGCCACTGCCGTTCGGGCTCGACACCGCCAGTACGCCCGAACTCGGCACGGCGGGCCAGCAGGCCGCGTCCGAGCTGACCACCGGCTGGTACCGGCTGCCCGATCCCGGCGATCGCAGCGGCATCATCGCGCTCACCGCGGCCGGGCGCTTCCGCGCGATCCACAAGGACGGCTCGGTATTTCCCGGGCAGCCGATCGAGATCGAATACGGCACAACGGATTCGGCGACCGACGCGCGACCGGAGGGGCGGGTGACGCCGATCGATATCGGGCCCGCGCCGTCGTGGCGGAACCTGCGGGTGCCGCTGGACCAGATTCCGGCCCAGGCCAACGTGATTCGCATCGTGGCCAGCGACAAGACGCTGGACCCGAAGCAGTGGATGGCGCTGACGCCGCCCCGCATCCCGCACACGCAGACGCTCAACGATCTGATCGGGTCGAAGGACCCGGTGCTGCTGGATTGGGCGGTGGGACTGCAGTTCCCGTGCCAGCGGCCGTTCGACCACAAGGACGGCATCGCGCAGATTCCGGGCTGGCGCATCCTGCCCGACCGCGCAGCCGCCCACGACACCAACCTGTGGCAGAGCCATGACGGCGGCGGCCCGCTGGGCTGGAGCAAGGAACTGCTCCGCACCCAGACCCTGGCCACCTATCTGCGCGACGACTGGCGCCAGGACTGGGGCGAGCTGCAGCGGCTGATCCCGCTCGACTCCGCGGCCGGGCTCGCGGTTCCGGAGGTCACCCAGGAGACGCACGGCGGCTTGTTCAGCCCGGGGCCGATCAATACCGCCTGGTGACCCGCGCCGGTCAGCCCAGTTCGGACAGGCGGCGGTCCATCTCCTGCGGCGAGACGTCCTCGATGTGGCTGGCCACGGTCCACCGATGGCCCCACGGGTCCTCGAAGCTGCCGGTGCGGTCGCCGTAGAACTCGTCGGTCAACGGCATCAGTTCGCGCGCGCCCGCGCCGAGGGCGGCGGCGAAGGTGGTGTCCACGTCCTCGACGTAGACGTGCAGGTTTACCGGGGTGCCGCCGATCGCCTTCGGATCCAGGAAGTCCAGCTGCGGCACGGCGTCGCCGAGCATCACCATCGAATCGCCGAACATCATCTCGCAGTGCGCGACCCGGCCGTCGGGGCCGGGCATGCGCATCCGCTCGGTGGCGCCGAACACGCGTTTGTAGAACTCGATCGCGGCGGCGGCGCCGTCGACGGCCAGGCCCGGGCAGACCACCGGGTAACCCTCGGGGATGGGTGCGATATCGGACATCGGAATCCTCCGATCAGGGATCGAGAGCGGACCCCTCGAACCCTAGGCGGCGGGCCCGCGAACAGGGCCGGAATCCGGAGTTGATCATGGGTGCTCAGGGCCGAGGACACCCTGCGGGCGCGACACCCGCCAGCAGTGCGCCGTTCGCCTCACTCGCCCCATCGCACCTGGGTGCTGATGTTCTGCCGCAGCAGCACGGCGCTGCGCGGATCCCGGTAGGACTGCTTGCCGCCGACGGTCACCGAGCCCGAGACCGGCAGCGGCAGTCCCAGATCGACGGTGACGGTGCCGGTGCCGTGCATCACGTAGTCGACGATATCGAGCGAGCCCGCGTTGTTGGGCAGCTGCCAGACATGGGATTTCGGGGTCTGGGTGACGTCCAGTTCGATGGTGAGCAGGTTGCCGTCGCGCTTGGTCAGCGTGGCGGTGGTGGTCTGATCCAGCGGCACCCCGCCGGACACCTGCTGGCGCACCGTCCACACCGCGCCCTCGCCGACGGGTTCGACCGGGAACGCCACCGACTGGTACACGGCCTGATAGAAGGCCTGCTCCAGCGCCGCGCGCGCCGCGTCGGGGGTGGCTGGCTTGGGCGCCATCCGCAGTGCGGTGATCACGCCCATCTCGCTCATCTCGAAGCCCGCGTGCGAGCCGTCGGCCGTCAGCAACTGCTGGGCGAGCGCCGGATCGGTGGAGCTGGCCGAGCCCAGGGTGAGGTCGACGCCGTCGTGGCCGGTGCGCGCGGTCAGCGGGATCGTGACCGCCGGGGGGGAGAAATCGCGCGCCGCCTGGTCATCGATCTGCTGTTCGATGTGGTGGTCGGTGCGCAGTGTGACCTGCTGGGCGGTGTCGGTCTCGAAACCGGGCCGCAGGATCGAGCGCGGTTCGTCGCCGGGGTGGGCCACCGAGGTCACCGTCGCCGCGATGGGCACCGTGACCTCCTTGCCCAATCCGGACGGCTCCACCTCGGCGTCGCCGCCGGAGTCCGAGGCGTCGCCGCAGCCGACGCCCAGCGCCGACAACGCGACCGCGAGAACCACCAGCAACACACCCGAGCGGGCGGAACGGGCAGCCGATGCGGATCGCGCCTCGGATGCGGCGCGAGATGGAGAAGACAACACCGTCACGTCGAACAGAGTACGGCCGGATCCTGAAAATCAGCTGGGACGCGACCGGGCCGCACGGCGCCGGGGGCCGGTGTACCCGGCGAGCGACGAGGCCGCTATCCGTATAGGGGATGATGTCTGCTGTGAGTACCGACCGGCCGCGCGAGCAGGACCCCGACGATCACGACGAGATACCGCGGGACGTGACCCCGTCCGACGGCGCGTCGGCGGGCGATGCCGCGTCCGGGGCGCCGCGCCGCCTGCCCGCGCTGCTGGCGGTGGCGGCGGTGATCTTCGCGCTGGATCTCGGCACCAAGGTGCTGGTGGTGGCGAAAATGACGCCGGGCGAACCGATTTCGATCGTCGGCGACGTGGTGCGGCTGACCCTGGTGCGCAATGCGGGCGCCGCGTTCTCCATGGCCACCGGCATGACGTGGCTGCTGACGCTGGTCGCCGCGGCAGTCGTCGTCGGGGTGATCAGGATCGGCCGCTCGCTGCGGTCGCCGGGTTGGGCGGTCGGGCTGGGCCTGGTGCTGGGCGGCGCCTTCGGTAACCTGGTCGACCGGTTGTTCCGCGCGCCCGGACCGCTGCAGGGGCATGTGGTGGATTTCATCTCCGTCACCAAGTGGTGGCCGGTGTTCAACGTCGCCGACTCCTCGATCGTGTGCGGGGCGATCCTGCTGGTCGTGCTGACGCTGTTCGGGTTCGAGCCCGACGGCACCCGCACCCGGAACTCGGGCGACAAGGCGGCCTCGGCCGCGGGTGACCAGGCATGAGGGAGACGCGCGCCATGCCGGTCCCCGACGGCCTGGACGGACTGCGCGTGGACGCCGGGCTGGCGCGGCTGCTGGGCCTGTCGCGCACCGCCGTCGCCGCGCTGGCCGAGGACGGGTCGGTGCAGATCGACGGCACCCCCGCGGGCAAATCGGATCGGCTGGTCGCGGGCTCGTGGCTGGAGGTCGAGTTCCCGGAGCCGAAGCGCGAGCTGACGGTGGAGGTGACGCCGGTGGAGGGGATGAAGATCCTCTACGCCGACGACGACATCGTGGCCGTCGACAAGCCGGTCGGAGTGGCCGCGCACACCGGTGTGGGCTGGGCGGGGCCGACGGTGGTGGGCGGGCTGGCCGCCATGGGCTACCGGATCTCCACCTCGGGCGCGCACGAGCGGCAGGGCATCGTGCACCGGCTGGACGTCGGCACCTCCGGCGTGATGGTGGTGGCGCAGTCCGAGCACGCCTACACGGTGCTCAAGCGCGCGTTCAAGCAGCGCACGGTCGACAAGCGGTATCACGCTCTGGTGCAAGGACATCCGGATCCCTCCAGCGGCACCATCGACGCGCCGATCGGGCGGGCGCGCGGTAACGAGTGGAAGTTCGCGGTGACCGCGGACGGCCGCCCCAGCGTCACCCACTACGACACGGTGGAGGCGTTCCAGGCGGCGAGCCTGCTCGACATTCACCTGGAAACCGGTCGCACCCACCAGATTCGGGTGCATTTCTCCGCGGTTCGGCATCCCTGCTGCGGCGATCTCACCTACGGTGCGGATCCGCGGCTGGCCGAGCGGCTCGGGTTGGAGCGGCAGTGGCTGCACGCGCGCTCTCTGGGTTTCGCCCATCCCGCCGACGGGCGGTGGCTCGAGATCACCAGCGAGTATCCTGCGGATCTGGAGCATGCGCTCGACGTCCTGCGCAATGCGTGATCGACTGCGGACGCTCGGAATCGCCTGTGCCGCAGTTGTTTTAGTTGTTGTGGTCGTGGTGCTGGGCTTTGCGATCCCGCCGCGTCCGGCGGTTGTGACGACCGACCGGCTCGGGCCGGAGTCGGGGGAGCCGGTCGCCGAGTATCTGGCTCGCGCGCGGGACTCGCTGGGCGGCAACGGTTCCGCTTCGCTCGAGAGCGGCGAGCGCTGGGCGCTGGTGTCGTTCGCCTCTGGTGTGGCAGCCGCGCGGCTTCCGGAACATGCTGCGGGACTGCGGATCTCGCAGGTGCTTTACCACGTGCCGATCGACCGGGTGTTCACCCCGTTGATCTCTGTGCCGGTCGCAGCGGGCGATGCTGCCGCCATCGCTTCGGGCCGTGCGGCCGCGGGCGCGATGGAATATGTCGCGACCGATCCGGCGCGTTCGGCCGACGACCGCGCCCTCCGGACCGCGGCGGTGGTCGCCGCGCGCCTGCGCGCCGAATGCCCCTGCGTCGTCGGCGCGGTCGTGCGAGGCTCCCTCGAACGCTTGCGAGAACTGCCCTCGCACAACAACATCCGCGCGGTCGAAGCCCTGCCCCCCGACGCCGCCGCAGGCGCCTTCGCCGTAGTGCCCCTCCTCCCCGAACAACAGGAGTCGGCCGTCCCGGGACCGGACGACGGCCCCGTGCCCGAACGTTGAGCCGCCCCGCCCAGGCCCCGGCACAGCCCCCTCGCACCCCGTGCGTGTTCACGCACCTGGTGCAAGCGCTGTAGCGGGTGCGGGGATGAACGCGGGGTGCGGGAGTTGGAGATTCAGAGGCTGAGTTGCATGAGGTGGGTGTCGATCCAGCGGTTGTGTTTGTAGCCGACTCGGCGGAGGTGGCCGGAGTCGGTGAAGCCTCGGCTGCGGTGCAGGGCGGGGGAGGAGGAGTTTCCGGTGTCGGCGATGACGGCGATGACCTCGCGCAGGTCGCGGGTGCGGCAGGCGTCCAGCAGTGCGTCGAGGAGTCTTCCGCCGAGGCCGCGGCCGAGGGCCCACGGCGCGAGGTAGATGGAATTCTCCACCGTCTGCCGGTAGGCCGGCCGGGTCTTCCAGGGCGCGCAGTAGGCGTATCCGGCGATGCGGCCGTCCTCCTCGGCGACCAGGAACGGCAGCCCGGCGGCGGTGATCGCGGCGAAGCGGCGCTGCCACTCGGCGAGATCGGGGGCCTGCAGTTCGAAGGTGGATACGGTCTCGGTGACGTAGTGCGCGTAGATCTCGGTGACCGCGGGCAGGTCGGCGTCGGTACCGGCGCGCACCGTCCGGAGTTTCGCTATAGGAGAATCAGTCACTACTATAGTGTAGATGGACCTCGTCGCACTCGGCCAGCGCATCCAGCGCCTGCGCCACGACCGCGGGCTCACGCTGCAGGCCCTCGCGGAGCTGTCGTCGGTGAGCGTGAGCATGCTGTCCGCCGTCGAACGCGGTGACAAGGCGCCGACGGTGGTGGTGCTGGACCGCGTGGCCGCCGGTCTCGGAATCCGGCTGTCCGCCTTGGTCTCCGAGCCGGACAGTGAGCGGATCATCGTCCGCCGCGCCGCCGAACAGGATGTCATCGACGAATCGGGCTGGGAGCGGACGATTCTCACTCCCGTGGTGCCCGGGGTGAATTTCGAATGGATCCGCTCGACCCTGCCGCCCGGTTGCGTGCCCGGCGAATACCCCTCCTACGCACCGGGCTCCCACGAGTTCATCTACGCCGAATCGGGCACCGTCACCTTGACCATCGACGGAGAGCAGGTTGTCGAACTGGGCGCGGGCGATTCCATCTACCTCGCCGCCGACAGCACCCTCCACTACGCCAACCACACCGCCCACCCCTGCACCTACTACGTAGCGGCTTTGATCATGCGCTCCCGAAGCCCCCGCCCTCTCCGCTAGCGCGAAGAAGGCGGGGAATGAAGAGAGCCCGGTTGGGCATTCGAAGGTACGTCCTTGCCTCGGCGAATCCATATTCTTTCCCCGGCGCGCTCGCATCCATACTTGTTTCCCGGCATGCTTTTGGCCGGGAGCAGTGCGGATGGGCGAATAAGCGTCGTCGGGACGCGCCTCGGCGCTCGGCGGGGCGGGACGTTCTAGGCTGTCGGCATGTCGATCACCGAGCAGGCGGCGCGGGCGCCGGGGCTTTCCGCGGCTGAGGTCGAGCAGCGCGTGCGCGACGGGCAGACCAATGATGTGCCGGATCGGGCCAGTCGGTCGGTCGCCGACATCGTGCGGGCCAATGTGTTCACCCGGATCAACGCGATCCTGGGTGTGCTGTTCATCCTGGTGCTGGCCACCGGGTCGATCATCGACGGGATGTTCGGCCTGCTGATCGTCGCCAACAGCGTCGTCGGCATCGTGCAGGAGGTGCGGGCCAAGCAGACGCTGGACAAGCTGGCGATCGTCGGGCAGGCCAAGCCGATGGTGCGCCGCGCCGGTCGCTCGGAGGAGGTCGGCCCCAAGGACGTCGTCCTCGACGACCTGATCGAACTCGGCCCCGGCGACCAGATCGTCGTCGACGGCGAGGTGGTGGAGTCCGAACTGCTCGAGGTCGACGAGTCGCTGCTCACCGGCGAGGCCGACCCGATCGACAAAAGCGTTGGCGCACAGGTCATGTCGGGTAGCTACGTGGTCTCCGGCTCGGGCGCCTACCGGGCCGCCAAGGTGGGCCGCGACGCCTACGCCGCCAAACTCGCGGACGAGGCCAGCAAGTTCACCCTGGTCAACTCCGAGCTCCGCAACGGCATCAACACCATCCTGAAGGTGATCACCTACCTGCTGATCCCGGCGGGTCTGGTGACGATCTACAACCAACTGTTCTCCAGCCACGAGTCGTGGCGCAGCGCGCTCAACGGCATGGTGGCGGCGCTGGTGCCGATGGTGCCCGAGGGCCTGGTGCTCATGACGTCCATCGCGTTCGCGGTCGGCGTCGTGCGCTTGGGCCAGCGCAAATGCCTGGTGCAGGAACTGCCCGCGATCGAGGGCCTGGCCCGCGTGGACGTGGTGTGCGCCGACAAGACCGGCACCCTCACCGAGAACGGCATGCGCCTGTCGGAACTGCGCACGGTGGGCGATATCCCCGAGGAGCGGCTGCGAGAAGTGCTGGCGGCCATGGCTTCCGACGATCCGCGGCCGAACGCCAGCGTCGCGGCCATCGGCGAGGCGCTGCCGGACTCGCCCGGCTGGCAGCCGACGGCCGTGGCGCCGTTCTCCTCGGCGAGGAAGTGGAGCGGATTCTCCTACGGCGACAAAGGCAATTGGCTGCTCGGCGCGCCCGATGTGCTGCTGGACCCGGCGTCGGAGGCGGCCGTCGCCGCGCAGGAGGTCGGCTCGCAGGGCCTGCGGGTGCTGCTGCTGGCCACCGGCGACCGCCCGGTCGACGCCCCGGACGCGCCCGGCGCGGTCACCCCGCAGGCGCTGGTCGTGCTGGAGCAGAAGGTGCGTCCCGACGCCCGGCCGACGCTCGAATACTTCGAGAGCCAGGATGTTTCGATCAAGGTGATCTCCGGCGACAACGCCGTGTCGGTCGGCGCGGTGGCCTCGTCGCTCGGGCTGCCCGGCGGCAATCACGCCGTCGACGCCCGCACCCTGCCGACCGAGCGCGACGAACTCGCCGACGTACTCGACGACGAGACCACCTTCGGCCGCGTGCGCCCGGATCAGAAGCGCGCCATGGTCGGTGCGCTGCAGTCGCGCGGCCACACCGTCGCCATGACCGGCGACGGCGTCAACGACGTGCTCGCGCTCAAGGACGCCGATATCGGCGTGGCGATGGGCGCGGGCAGCCCGGCCACTCGCGCGGTGGCGCAGATCGTGTTGCTGGACAACAAGTTCGCCACCCTGCCCTACGTGGTGGGCGAGGGCCGCCGGGTGATCGGCAATATCGAGCGGGTCTCGAATCTGTTCCTCACCAAGACCGTGTACTCGGTGCTGCTGGCGTTCCTGGTCGGAGTGGCGGGCATCGGCTCGCAGCTGTTCCACTACGAACCGGTGCCGTACCCGTTCCTGCCGCGGCACGTGACGATCGCGGCCTGGTTCACCATCGGCATCCCGGCCTTCATCCTGTCGCTGGCGCCCAACAACGAAAGGGCGCGAACGGGTTTCGTACCCCGGGTGCTGCGGCTGGCGATCCCGTCCGGAGTCGTCATCGGCGTGATGACGTTCATCGCCTACCTGATCGCCTACCAGGGCCCGCAGCAGAGCGATGTGCAGAAGGTGCAGGCGGGCACGACCGCGCTGATCACGCTGCTGATCATCGCGGTATGGGTGCTGGCCATCGTGGCGCGGCCGTGGAACTGGTGGAAGATCGTGCTCATCGGCGGCTCGGTGCTCGGCTACCTGATCCTGTTCACCATCCCGTTCACGAGGGAGTTCTTCCGGCTCGACCCGTCCAACGCGGCCCTGACCACGACCGCGTTCGTACTGGGCGCCATCGGGATCGTGCTGGTGGAGGTGGCCTGGTGGGCGAGCGCCTCGATGGCGGGTGAGCAGCGGCACCTGATGCCGGATTCGCCAGGGGAGAATGCCTGACACCGGTCCTGCGAAAGCGGCTGACTACAGCGGTTTTTCGGGCGGCTAACTGGTCGCATGCTATGGCGCGCCGTGAACGGTGTTGTCCCGCGTGTCTATTGGGAACACGGGTACCTTCGGCAGTATGGAGGTCCTGCTGCATCAGATCGATGCATTCGCCGACGCGCCGTTCACGGGCAACCCCGCGGCGGTGATGCCGCTGCTCGAGTGGCTGCCCGACGAGCTGCTGCAGCAACTGGCCGAGGAGAACAATCTCGCCGAAACCGCCTTCTACGTATCCGAGCTGCCGCCGGAGGCGGGGGCGGCGCCGGGGACGGGACCGGCCTTTCACCTGCGCTGGTTCACGCCCGCGGTTGAGGTCGACATGTGCGGGCACGCGACGCTGGCGTCGGCCGCGCAGATCCTCGACGATATGCATCCCGGCGGCGACCGCGTGCATTTCTTCACCCGCAGCGGCTGGCTGACCGTCGACCGCACCGACGACGACGAACTCGTGCTCGACCTCCCCGCCGTCGCCTCCCTCGACGTGGTGGCCGACCCGGACCTGGTGGACGCGCTGGGCGTGCGCCCGCTGCGCACCCTGACCGGCCAGGACGAGGTGATCATCGTGGCCTCCGAGCGGGAGGTCCGCGCGGCCCGGCCGAACCTGGCGGCCTTCCCGAAGCTGGCCCGCGGCGTCATCCTCACCGCACCCGGCGACACCGCCGATTTCGTCTCCCGCTTCTTCGCCCCGGGCGTCGGCATCCCGGAGGATCCGGTCACCGGCTCGGCACACGCCCAATTGACCCCGATCTGGAGCGGCGATTTCGGCCGCGCCGATCTGACCGCCCACCAGCTGTCCGCCCGCGGCGGCCGCCTCCGCTGCACCCTCGCCGCCGACCGTGTCCTGCTCACCGGCCGCTGCCACCGCTACCTGGACGGTGTTGTGCGCCTACCGGATTGACCGAAGGTTCGGGCGGTACAGGGATTTCCTATAGCGGCCGCTGTTATGTCGTCTTCGCCGCGGGTGCACAGGTGCTCACGACCGCTCGGTCGGCGACGAGTGCGGTGCCGGAAGGGGCCGTGTTCGTGGCGGCCGATGTGCGGACACGGGCGGGAGCGGAGGCGCTCGCGACGGCCGTGCGGGAGGTGCTCGGCGGGGTGGACATCCTGGTGCACAACGCGGGCGGGGAAGGGCCGCACCGGGGTGCCCTCGCCATACCCGACGAGGAGTGGCAGGACGCGCTGAACCTGAACTTCCTGACGTCGGTGCGGCTGGACGCGCTGCTGGCTGCTGGCATAGGGGATGCGGGAACGGCGGTCGGGGCATGATCGTGCATATCTCCTCGGCGGCCACCCCGACCGTGGCGCCGCCGTTCCTGCACTACACGGCGGCGAAGGCGGCGCTGGAGAACTACAGCCGCGGGCTGGCCGCGGAGCTGGCGACTCCCGGCGGCGAGGCGACGCGGGAACAGTGGGCGCGCATCAACGAGGGCCCGGGCCAGGACAACTCCGCGCCGCCGCTGGGTCGTGACGGGCGGCCCGACGATATCGCCGACGCGGTCCTGTTCCTGGTCTCCGACCGGGCGAGCTGGCTGACCGGAAGCAGCCTCGTCGTGGACGGCGGCGAATTCCCCAGGGGCTGAGGGTATTCCGGATGTCGGGTGATGCGGTGGTGGCGCGTGCCGATCGGGGTATCGCCTCCATTATTTCCGGCGCGCTTTTGGCCGGAATCCACGGTGGGGAGGTGGGGATCCCGGCCAAGAGCATGCCGGGAATATGGGGGTAACGCTTGCCGGGTGTGTGGTGGTGCTTGTTGTCGGGAGTGTGGTGGTGCTTGTCGGGTGTGTGGTGACGGTGGCGTGTGGGGAAGGTGGTGGTTGCCGGGAAGAGGGTGGTGGAGTGAGTGCTGTTGGGGTGCTGGGAGTGCCAGATCTGTTGCGTGCCAGCATGATTGCGGGCACTGCGGCGAGGATGAACAGCAGTCCCGCCATCGCGACGTAGAGGTATACGCCGGTTGCTGTGCTTACCGGGGCGCCGTCTGCGAAGGTGCCGGGGATGCGGGTCGCCCGGAGCACCTCGCCACCGGCGAAGTTGAATACGACCGAGCCGAGGGCTAGTACCACCGACACCAGACCGGCGATCGTGCCTTGCCGCCGAGGAACTTCGAGACTGGTGGCCAAGTTGTATCCGGAGGCGCCGATCGCACCGGCGGCCACGCCGACCATGGCGCCGCAGGCGACCGCCAGCGGGAGCACCGAGACGCCCGCCAGCATCGCCAGGCTCGCCGCCGCGCCGATAGTGATGCCGCCGAGCAGCGGTAACGCGGGACCGACGCGCCCCGCCATCCATCCCGCGCAGGTACCGCCGACAACGATGCCGACGTTGGGCGCGGCGAGCAGCACCGCGACCGCTTCGCCGCGCCCCAGCCCGTAACCGAGCCCCAGGTCAGGTGGCACCTGGGCGATGATGCCGGTCAGCTGCAGCATGCTCCGGAAGGAACCCGCGGCGAGCACCAGTGCCAGCAGGGTCAACAGGATCGGGCGGCCGAGAGCCCGGATATCGATGAGGGGCTCGTCGACCCGCAGCGCGCGGAACACCCACCCGGCCAGCGCGGCGACACCGGCCACCAGTAGCGCGACCATACCTCCGGACAGCCATCCGAAATCCTTGCCGAGACTGACGTAACCGAGAACCGCGCCGAGTCCGCCGCCGAGCAGCAGCGCCCCGCCGACGTCGATCCGGCCGGCCCCGCGAATCGGCGACTCCGGGATGAACCAACGCACGCAGAGCGCTGCCACCGCCGCGAGCACCGCCGCGACGACGAATACGCTCCGATAGCCGAACACATCGATGACCGGCTGCATCAGGAACGGCTCGATGATCCCGACGAGCGACGATCCCGACGTCACCAGTCCGACCACCGCCATCGCCACCCCCGGACTGCAAATCTGGCGTGCGAGAACGACTGTGAGGAACACCGCGGCGAAGGCAGCGCCTTGTAAGAAACGCCCCACCACGAAGATCCAGACATTGGGCGCGGCAAGACAGATCAGCGCTCCCGCACACGCGAGCAGCAGTGTCCCGACGAGTATCCGGCGTTTGCCGAAGAGGTCGGAACTCTTCGCGAGCAGCGGCGACCAGATCGCCCCGGCCAGCATCGCACTGGCATTGAGCCACGCGGCCTGATCGGTGTCGAAATGCTCCAGCAGTTGCGGCAGCACCATCAAGGGCGAGCCGATCACCACATCGGCCAGGACGTTGGCGAGCGTGAGGACGGCGGCCCAGAGAATGAGCCGCCGACTCCAACGATGTTCCCGGACAACAGGATCCGAATCGTCGGACAGGCCGCTCACGACGCGTTCTCCCCGAGACCCCGCAACGCCTCGTTGCGGGCGGCAATGGCCTCCCAGGTGGTCGGCAACATGCGGTCGCGCCCGCCGTGGACGCGGCCCTGGGCGAAGGTGACGTAGGGGCGTTGCCGCGCTTCGTATCCCGTGAACGCGGCGGTGAGATCGTCACCGCACCGCTGGATCTCCTCGGCGAGAAAACGAGCGCCGGTGAGCGCGAGCGAAGTGCCGCGGCCGGAGAGGAACGCCGGGCTGTATCCGGCGTCCCCGACGAGCACGACCTGGCCGCGATGCCAGGAGGGCATCCGTATCTGGCTCGCGGAGGTGAAGTAGAACCCCGGGTCGGCCCGGGCCGCATCGAGTAACTCCGGAATCCGCCACGACCGGTGCCCCGCGAACGCGTCGATGAGAATCCGCTTCTGGGCCTCCGGATCGCGGTGGTCGTAATCGATTGGCTCGGAGCGGAATTGGAAGACCGCGACGGCCTTGCCCCCGTACCGGAACACTCCCGCCATGCGACCGGGGACGTTGTAGATCGAGTTACCGCCCGCGCAACTGCGCTCGCCGGGCAGATCGGCGAGGGCGAAGTACACGCCGAGGTGGCGGAGGTAGTCCGCCGTAGGCCCGAACACCAGCCGGCGCACCGCCGAGTACTGGCCGTCTGCGCCGACCACCAGGTCATACCGCCCGGTGCGGCCCGAAGCGAAACGCACGCGGCCGTCGTCGGTCAGGGACTCGATCGACTCGCCGAAGCGGATCGCCGCGGTGTCCGGAAGCGCATCGGCGAGGATGCGCACGAGATCCTCGCGCAGGATCTCGAGGTCGTCGTCGGAGTCGTTCACCTCCGCCAAGGGAATCCGTGCCACCGGCGCGCCCGCGGAGTCGACGAATCGGGTCTGTTCGGACATCCTGATCCGCTGTTTCCGAATCCGCGCGAGCAGCCCCATCCGGTCGACGGCCTCGATCGCGTCGCCGCGGATATCGATGGGGGTACCGGTGATCCGAAGGCCGCGGGCGTACTCGACGACCGCGACATCGTGGCCGCGCGCGCCGAACTCGAGCGCGCACGCGAGCCCGGCGATCCCGGCTCCGGAGATGAGGATGTTCACGGGTGCGCTCCAGGTTCAGACAATGGACTACTAAAAGAGAAAATCTGTTGCTTTAATGAAGCCTACCGACGACCGGCTCGCACCGCAACGACGCGGCTGCGCGACAATCGGCACCCGAGCAGAGAGCAGGAGGTGAGCGCGGCGATGGCCGACGAGTCCGCTGACCGGCCGCCCGCACGGCGCCCCGGCGGCCGCAACGCGCGGGTGCGCGCGCAGATCCTCGCCGCGACCGCCGAACTCGTGGCGCGCGACGGCATCGCGGGCTTCCGGTACGAGGAGGTCGCCGAGCTCGCGGGCGTGAACAAGACCAGCGTTTACCGCAACTGGCCCGACCGCGAGGAGCTGGTGGTCGAGGCCGTCCTGCGCTACGCCGAAGGTCTCGCCTCGGTGGCCGACACCGGCGATATCCACCGGGACCTGGCGGACTACCTGGTGGCCCTCGCCGGAGGCCTGGAAACGCCGTTCGGCGTCACGCTGGAACAGGCCGTCCAGCCCGCGCGCCGGAACCCCACCGTCCGGCAAGCGCTGGTCAGAATCCTCGATCAGCGCCAGGCCGCGCTGCGACGCCGTGTCGACGCCGCGGTCGATCGGGGCGAGCTGCCCCCGGTCGACAGCGCCTTCCTCGGCGAAATGATCTCGGGCCCAGCGCGTCTCATCGTCAACCGGGGTATGCGCCGGTTCACCCGCGCGGACGCCGACCGCATCGTCGACGTAGTGCTCGCGGGCATCCGCGCCACGGCGCCGCAAGATTGACCAGTGAGAGTGTTCAGGCCACCGGTGCGAAAGCGGCTGTGCCGGACCAGGATTCCTGGCGCAGGAGTTCGAGCAGGGCCGTCTCGGCGGGTCCCGGATCCTGCTGGACCACCGCGATGACGGGCTGGGACACGGCCGGGGGAACCGCGGACGCCGGGACCAGCGTCACCCCCCAGCCCCTGAGCGGCCTCGGCGACCGCCAGCGCGTATTCGTACTGCCGAAGGCTCATCCGAACCCGTCCCTTCCGGGTGGGCCGCGTCCACCTCGTCGCACTCGGTTTCACAGTAGGCGGGTGCCTGCGAGCGCTGCTCGACAGTGGTACCGGGCGGAAGTACCGTCTTGGCGGTGCAGTTTCGGAAACGGTCGTCGGCTGTGATCCCTGGCTCCGGCGGCGCGGCGAGCCGGGTGCGGCGGACGGGTAACTGGGGAGTCGCCGTCGGGGCGGGCGCCTACCTGTGCTGGGGTGCGTTCCCGGCGTTCTTCGGCCTGCTGGAGTTCGCGAACCCGGTCGAGATCGTGGCGCAGCGGATTCTGTGGACGCTGGTCGTGGTGCTGATCGGGCTGCTGCTGGCCGGGCGGATCCGGGAGCTGTGCGGCATCGACGGCCGGACCTGGCGGCTGGCCGCCGTCGCGGGCGCGGCGATCGCGCTCAACTGGGGTGTGTACGTCTACGGGGTCACCTCCGGGCATGTCGTGGAATGCGCTCTCGGATATTTCATCAACCCGCTGGTCACCGTGCTGTTCGGCGTGGCGATCTTCCGGGAGCGGCTGGTCTGGCCGCAGTGGGCGGCGCTGGGGCTGGGCGGCGCCGCGGTGGTCGTGCTGACCGTCGACTACGGCAAACCGCCGGTAATCGCGCTCGTGCTGGCCTGCTCGTTCGCGACCTACGGGCTGGTGAAGAAGGTGATCCGGCTCGACCCGATGCGCAGCGTCGCGGCCGAGGGTCTGGTGTCGGCGCCGTTCGCGCTGGTGGTGGCGCTCGTGTTCGTGCTGACCGGGCAGTCCGCGTTCGGGGACGGCGTGGGCGGCACGGCCCTGATGATGGCGACCGGTCCGGTGACCCTGGTGCCGCTGCTGCTGTTCGCCTTCGCGGCGGGCCGGGTTCCGCTGTCGACCATGGGAATTCTCCAATACCTCACTCCCGCACTGCAAATGGCGTGGGGCGTGCTGGTCGGCCACGAGGCGATGCCGCCGTCGCGGTGGGCCGGATTCGGGCTGATCTGGCTGGCGCTGGCGGTCTTCACCGCCGATGCCCTGCGCCGTGCGCGCCGCGCGGCCGAAATCCGCGCCGCCGCCCACTGATCCGGGGCCGGTGGTTCTCGGGGCTGTCGGTGCGCGTGCGGCGGCTGTACCGTCCGGGCGAACGCGTAGCCACCCCTCGGCCACCGTTCGGAAAGGATCCATGATGCCCAAGAGAATTCGCTTCGCACTCCTCGCCGGTGTGTTCGCCGCCGCGCCGCTGGCCGCCGCCGCACCGGCCTCGGCCGTCACGGTGGAGCAGGCCGAACAGGAATCGCGGCCCGTCGCCATCATCTGCACCCAGCAGTACCCGCCGAGCCTGCCGTGCCTGCTGTCGTCGCTGTCGGCGTCGATCTCCTCCGGGCCCAACCTGCCCCTGTAGGTGTGAATCCGGTGACCCGCGGGTTGCCGGATCTCCTCCGGGTGGGATACGTTCTGTCTCGTGGCGGTGCTCCCGTAGGCCGACTTGGTACCGGTCCGGGGTCGGGATCGCCACGAGCACAGGAGAAATCCTTTGTCCGTTCAGTTCAATCACACCATTGTCGGGTGTCACGACAATCAGAAGTCCGCCGAATTCTGGGCCGACATTCTGGGCCTGGAGGTAGGGCCGCGGTGGGGGCCGTTCGTTCCGGTCACGGTCGCCAACGGAGTCACCTTCGATTTCGCGGTCGTCCCGCCGGGCAACACCGAGATCCAGCCGCAGCACTACGCCTTCCTGGTCTCGGAGGAGGAATTCGACGCGGCCTTCGCGCGGATTCAGGCCCGGGACCTGCGCTTCTGGGCGGATCCCCGGCAAGCCCACGAAGGCGAGATCAACCACAACGACGGGGGCCGCGGAGTGTACTTCCTCGACCTCAACGGCCACTACCTGGAGATGCTGACCGTCCCGTACGGTGGCTGGCCCGAGTAGTCCGGCGATCACCGACACAGGGATCACCCTGGTGATGCACGACTGGGGCGGACCCATCGGGACCCAATTCCCGCACCCCTCGCAAGTTCCCGCACGGGTTACATGTGCTGTAATCGGTGCGGGAATGACCAGGGGGTGCGGGAACCGTCGGCCCTGCCGACCGGTAGGCGGTGGATTACGCAGGGGGACGGTGGGATTCGCTGTCCCGCATGCTTGCGGTGAAGGCGTCCCACTCGCCGGGGGTGAAGATCAGGGCGGGGCCGGTGGGATGCTTGGAGTCACGCACGCCGACCTTGCCTTCGGCGAGCCAGGCCACCTCTACGCATTCGGTCCTGCCAGCGCTACGGCTGCTCTTGAACCAGCATGCTCTGGATAGGTCGATGTTCACGCTTCGTATCTCCTAGCCACCTGCCGGAGCAGGTCCCGCGATTTCGTTTCATCCAGCGACGCGTCCCGCATCGCCGAAGCGAGCTTCTGGTATTGCAGCACGTCGTCGGGCTTCTCCAGATAAAGGTCGTTCGTTGATCCTTCCAGATATACCAGCGGGGGTTCCACCGGTTTTCCCTTCGCATCGGTGCCGAAGCTGAGGATCGAGAAGGTTTCTGGGAGTAAGCCCCATATGACCCCGGCCGAGAACGGCAGGATGCGCAGGCTGACGTTGGTTCGCTTGCTGACCTCTGCTATATGCCGCAGTTGGGCGGCCATGACCCGTGGGTCGCCGACCACACGGTGTAGAGCGGATTCATGAAGCAGCACTTCAAGTTCCACGGGGACAGCTTTGCGGGTGATGATTGCCTGACGCCGCATTCGAAGCTCGACACGACGTTCGATGTCTTCAGGATCGTTGTGCTGAAGGTAAGCGCCGATGATTTCGCGTGCGTAGTCCGCCGTTTGCAGCAAGCCGGGAATGATCTCGTTGTAGACGATCAGATGCTCCACCGCCGACTCGAGCCCGACGTACATCTTGAAAGTCGAGTCGCTGTGAAGCCCACCGAACGCGGTGTACCAACTCTTCACCTGGGCCTGCTTGGCCAGCTGGACCGCATGCTCGGTCTCCTCCGGCGACAGCTCGTACAGCTCGCAGAGCGCTTGGACATCACGGACGCGGATGCGCACGATCTCACCGGCCTCCATCCGCTGTAGGGCGGACTTGCTGAGTTCGACCAGGGGCGCGGCCTTTTGGATCGTGAGGCCGATGCCCTCACGTGCCTCACGCAAGAGGCGACCGAGTTGCCGCCTCGTCAGTGTCGATGGTTGATCGTCCTCGGTCATGCGCGTACCCCCTGCTGATTCGGGTCGGATTCCCTCCTGGATCTGGGTCGGACTTTACAACGGTTGCGGACCATTTCCTGGTGATTCCGAAGGATTGGGTCGGGACACGCGAATCGGGTCGCTTCCTGCGGTTTTGCGTGGTCTCCTGGGTTCGGCAGTCGAGACGGCGCCGTTTGCGGTGGGAGACCGGAACGCTCTCACCTCCGACGGGAAACGCGGCGCGGACCGCGCGCCCCGTCTCGGCTGCCGCCCGGAACACACCACGGATATTTGCGGGGTCGAGGACATGATCACACGACGGAGTACCGGCATCGCGGCCGAACTGGCGGTGCTGGCGGTGCTGGAACCCGGTGGGCTGCTTACGGTTCGGCAGTTGGCCGAGCAGGCGGGGCTCACCGGGTGGGCGGCCCGCGCGGCGGTCGCCTGGCTGGAGCGTCGCGCGCTGGTCGCGCCGGCGCATCGGCGATCGCGGTGGCGCATCACGGATCTGGGCCGAACCGCCGCCGCCTCCCGCGTACTGCCTCGATAGGCGAGGGCATGAACGGTGTGTACCGGACCGAGGTGGACGGGATGGAAGCACAGTGGCGATTCGATCAGGAAGGGGTTGGAATTATGAACGTACGCAACATGATTGACGGTACGCTGAGGACCGTGGGCACGGACCTGGCACAGGCGCGTGAGCGATTGCCGGAATTGAGCCGATTGTGGGATGCGGTCCGGCGCGATTTCTGGCGCGAGTTCTTTCCTTCCTCGCGCTCGTTCCCGGCCGCGCACTCCACGCGGTGGCTCGGATGACCGAGCGGCGGCTGATGAACGACGACCCGGTACCCCAGGTCCGGCAGGTGTCGGCACGCGCCACCCGCGGCGGCTACCGCCTGGTGCGCGACACGACGCCACCCAACCGGTGGCTCCTGCTGGACCTGGAGGACGGCGAATGCCTCTACTCGGCGCTGACCCTGGACGAGATCGACCAGTGGCTCGGCGAATGAGCCGCCCCCGGCTCGATCAGCCGAAGTTGTCCGCTACCAAGCGAACTGCCGCCAGCAGCGCGGGCTTCAGGGGCTCGCCCCCGGCCGCCGCGGCGCGAATGGCGGCCATGCCCGCGCCGACGAACGCGCCGACGACGATCGCCGCCCGAATGTCGTCGAGGTCCTCCGGGTAGCTGCGCCGCAGCGTCGCGGCCATCCGCTCCTGGGTGGCGAAGGTGCGCTGCAGCATGGCGCCGTACAGCGACGGCACCGTGAACAGCAGGCGGGCCCGCGAGGAGCCGAGTTCTTCGATGGGATCGTCGCGCTGCTCGGTCGCCAGCATCGCGCCGAAACTGCGGAGTACCAGATCGGCCGGAGTCTCACCGGGCTCGGGCTCGCTCAGCACCCGCAGGCCCGACTCGACGATCTCGGTCCGGTCGCCGAAGACCAACTCCTCCTTGGTGGCGAAGTAGTTGAAGAACGTGCCTAGGGAAACCTCTGCGGCACGGGCGATCTCGACCGTCGTGGTCTTGTCGTAGCCCTTCTCCTCGAACAGGCGGTAGGCCGCTTCCAGCAGTGCGCGGCGGGGTGCGCTCCTTCTTCAGCCGTCGCCAAGCTCGCCGACCGCCCCACCGACGGCCTCACCCTGCCCGAACGAATCGACCTCGAACAGTTCCTGGATCTGGTGGTGTGGTTGGACCACTACGATCCTGCGGTCAGCACGGGGTGAGCGGGGTCCCGTCGTCATTCCGGCAAAAAGCGCGCCGGAATGACGACGGGAAATGGGGAGTGCTGCGCCGTGGCGGGAATGAGGACGGGAAGCAGAGTGTGCTGCGCCGTGGCGGCGGGGAATGAGGACGGGAAGCAGGGTGTGTTGCGCAGTGGCGTCGGGAATGAGGACGGGAAATGGGGTGCTGCGCGGCGGCGACGGGGAATGAGGACGGTGTGGTGGGTGCCCGGCCGCCCCTCGCGCGGCCGGGCAAGTCCTCCTTATGTTCCGGCGTGCTCTTGGCCGGAATCCTCTCTATTGCCTCCCCTTTAGCGCCTTCTGGACGAACTCGTTGGTGTAGGTGTTCTCGAGTTCGATGCTGTCGCGCTTCGGGGCCACGTTGCGGGAGTACTTGCCGAGGATGTTCAGGACATTCTGGGCGCCTTCGGGTTTCATCAGGCCGTCGCCGTTGAACATGCCGATCGAGTCGCGGATCGACTGGACGTAGAGGTCCTTGCCCGCGGCGGCGTACTGCGGGGGCATCTGCGCCGCGATCTCCTCCGGCGTGTGCCCCTTGATCCATTGCAGGGTCTGGACGAACGCCGTCGCCAGCTTCTGCACGATCTCCGGATGCGACTGCACGGTATCGCATTTCATGTACAGCGACGATGCCGGATACAGCCCGCCCAGCGCGGCCCGCGTGCCCGCCTCGGTGCGCATGTCCACCAGTATCTCGGCATCACCGGACTTGACCATCTGCGCCACCGTCGGATCCGTGGTCATGCCCGCGTCGATGCCGCCGTGGTTCATGCCCGCGATGAACGTCTGTCCCGCACCGACCTTCACCCGGTCGTAGTCGGACGTGGTCATGCCCGCCTGTCCGGCGAGCGCCTGGGTGAGGAAGTCGGTGGACGACCCCAGCGAGGTGACGCCCAACTTCTTGCCGCGGAAATCACTGGGCGACTTGATGTTCCCGGCCTGGGCCTTCGACACCAGCTCGGCCTCGCCCGGTACGTCCGCGAACTGCACGACGGTTTTCAGGCACTGGTCCTTGGCCTGCAGGTCGACGGTGTGGTCGTAGAACCCGACCACGGCCTGCACGTCACCGGTGAGCAGCGCGGTCTCGGCACTGGCGCCGGACTGCTCACCCATCAGCTTCACGTCGATGTCGTTGCGGGCGAAATTGCCCAGCCGCTCGGTGAGCATCGCGGGCAGGTAGATCACCTTCTCCAGCCCGCCGACCATGATGGTGATCTGCGGCCGCCCGTCCGCCATCGGAATCTTGCGCGAATCCCGGCATCCCGTCGCCAGCAGCAGCGTGCAGACAGCGAGCAAGACGACGGCAATATGCTTGCGATACTTCATGGCTCAGATCCCGTGTCCCGACTGTGCCTGCGACGGACGCCATTTCAGCAGCCGCCCTTCGGCGAATCCGATACCCCATTCGGCCAGCAGCGCGACCACGGTGATGATGATCATGCCCGCATAGATGCCCGCCGCGTCGAAAGTGCCCTGCGCGTTGGAGATCAACAGCCCCAGACCCTTGCTGGCGCCGGCGTATTCGCCGACCACCGCGCCGATCAGGGCGAAGCCGAAGGCGGTGTGCAGGCTGGACAGGATCCAGGTCGTCGCGCTGGGCAGCACGATCTGCGACAGCACCTGCCAGCGGCTGGCGCCCAGGATGCGGGCATTGTTGATGACATTGCCGTCCACTTCGCGAGCACCGGTGAAGGCGTTGAAGAAGACCGCGAAGAAGGTCAGCACCACCACGGTCGCGACCTTGGACTCCAGGCCCAGGCCGAACCAGATGATGAACAGCGAGGCCAGCACGATGCGCGGAACGGCGTTGAGCGCCTTGATGAACGGCGCCAGCACCTCGGCCCAGTAGCGGCTGCGGCCCAGCAGCACACCGAGTACCACACCGGCGACCGTGCCGATGGCGAAGCCGAGCACCGCCTCCTCGACCGTGGTGAAGATCTGCAGCCAGATCGAGCCGAACTGCGTTCCCTCGGTGAACCATTCGACGATGCGCTGCCAGATCAGCGACGGCTTCGAATAGAAGAACGGGTCGATCCACAGCGAGGCGGTCAGCTCCCAGGAGCCCAGCCACAGCGCTATCAGGGCGATGCGCAGGCCCCAGGTGCGCAGTCGCGTACGGCGGGCATGGCCGCGTGCGCGTGCGAGGATCGCCTCCTCGGTCTCGGTCTCGACAACCGTTGCGTCGGTGGAGATCTGGTCGATGGTGCTAGGCGACACGGTCGGCTCCCTTCTCGCGGGCGGCGTCGACCTGGTCGCGCAGCGTGCCCCAGATCTCGCTGTACAGGCGGCGGAATTCGTCGGTGAGGCGGACCTCCTCCACGTCACGCGGGCGGTCCAGGGTGACGCGGAAGTCACCGCACACGGTGGCGGGACTCGCGGTCATCACCACCACGCGGTCGGCGAGCACGATGGCCTCCTCCAGGTCGTGGGTGACGAAGATGACCGCGGCGCCGCTGCCGCCCCACACCCGCAGCAGTTCGTCCTGCATCAGCTGGCGGGTCTGCACGTCCAGCGCGCTGAACGGCTCGTCCATCAGCAGGATCTCGGGATCGTTGACCAGCGTCTGCGCCAGCGCGACCCGCTTGCGCATACCGCCGGAGAGCTGATGCGGGTAGTACTTCTCGAACCCGGCCAACCCGACCGTGCGCACCCACTCCGCGGCGCGTTCCCGCCCTCGGGCCTTCGACGCGCCCTGGAACCGGGGGCCGAGCGCTACATTGTCGAGCACGGTCCGCCACGGCAGCACCGCGTCCTGCTGGAACATGTAGCCGATGCCGTCGGGAATGCCGTCGACATCCTCGCCGCGCACCAGGGTTCGCCCGGCGGAGGTCCGCTCCAGTCCCGACACCAGCGACAGCGTGGTCGACTTCCCGCAGCCGGTGGGGCCGACGACGGCGACGAATTCGCCTGGGGCCACGGTGAAGTGGAGGTTCTTCACCGCGGTGTGAATGCCGCCGCCGGAGCCTGGGAAGCGCTTGGTCGCGCCCCGGAACTCGATACACGGGTCGCCGTGGGGGCGGTCCATGAGGTTGGTCATGAGGTCTCCTGAACTTCAGGCCGCACGTGTGATGTGTGACCGCCGATCGACAATAAGTGCGCCGGGTCACACCGCACCGGGTTGTGCGCACAACCGGCGCAAGCTGCAATTCAGGCGTTGTGCTCATTTTGTGCAGGGGCGGGCAACTCGTTCTCGCATCCGCTCGAGCGGTTGTAGCTGGTGCGGGAAGGAATGCGGGGTGCGTGAAGGTGAGTGGGGGGCGAATGGTGTGCAATCGTTGCGGAGGGTTGTGATCATTTAGCTCAGGCGTGTAGAACTGGCGGGGTGAACGTGTTCGGCCGCGGGGTGCGGTTGCGGACACAGATCGTGTTGCTGCAGGTCGTGCTTGTTGCGCTGACGCTCGGTATCGCGTTCGGCGTGTTCGCCCATGTGGGTCAGGAGCGGCTGTCCGGGGAGTACGGGCAGCGGGCGCTGGCGATCGCGCGCACCGTGGCGGCCGATCCGCAGGTGCGGTCGGAGACGTCTAGCTACACTTCGGCTACCTTCGCCGAGAATTCGGGACTCGCCGCTTCGCTCGCCGACGGTCCGCTCGAGCGCAGCGCCGAGGAGACCCGCCGGAGCACCGGGGCGCTCTACGTTGTGATCACCGATGACGCGGGAATCCGGCTGGCCCACCCGGACATTCGGCGGCTGGGGGAGATGGTGAGCACCGACCCGTCGGCCGCGCTGGCCGGATCGGAGGTGGTGATCCAGGAGCGCGGCACGCTCGGCGAATCGGTGCGGGCGAAGGTGCCGGTGCTGCGGCCCGACGGCGACAGCATCGTGGGGGAGGTGAGCGTGGGCATCTCGACGACGGCCGTGCGCGAGCAACTCCTGGCCGACCTGCGCCGCGCCGGACTGTTCGCCGCGGCCGCGCTGCTGGCCGGAGTGATCGGGTCGATGCTACTGGCCCGGCGTTGGCACGGGCTGACCCTTGGCCTGCAGCCGCCGGAACTGGCGGAACTGGTGCGCGAGCAGGCGGCCGTGCTGCACGGTATCGGCGAAGGCGTGGTCGCCGTCGACACCCGGTGGCGTCTCACCGTCGTCAACGACGAGGCCCGGCGGCTGCTCGGCATCGACGGCGCCAACGGCACTCCGGTGGACGAGATCGGTTTGCCCCCAAGGGTTCTGCAGGTGTTTCGGGCCGCCGCCGCCCGGCCCGCGCAGACCGCGGTCGGCGATCGTCTCGTGGTGGTCACCGCCCGCACCGTCAGCCGCGACGGGCGCGACTTGGGCGCCGTGCTGAGCGTGCGCGACCGCACCGACGTCGAATCGCTGACGCGCCAACTGGATGCGGTGCGGTCGATGAGCACCGTGCTGCGCGCGCAGCGCCACGAGTTCGCGAACCGGCTGCACCTGCTCAGTGGTCTGCTGCACGGCGGCCGGACGGACGAGGCGTCGCAGTACATCGACGAACTGCTGGGCTCCGGTCCGCTCGGTGCGGCGCTGCCCGGCATGGACGCGATCCGCGACCCGTACCTCCAGGCATTCCTCGCCGCCAAGGCCGCGCACGCGCGCGAGAGCGGCATCGGACTCCGCCTCGGCCCCAACACCTGGGTCGACGCGAATCTCGCTGTGCCCGTGGACGTCACGACCGTCCTGGGCAACCTTCTCGACAACGCCATCGAGGCGGCGCGTGCCGAGCGCCACGGACGGACCACAGAGGACGGATCGCCGGAGCGGACCGGAGGCGATTCAGGGGACGAATGGGCGCCGGTGGGCCATGTGGAGGTCGAACTCGTTCAGGAGGGCGCTACCTTGCACATCACCGTGGTCGACAGCGGAGCCGGGGTCGCGGCGGATCTGGTGGAAGCTGTTTTCGCGGAGGGGGTTTCGACGCGGCCTGACAACGGGGCGCCGGGCGGGCGCGGGGTGGGGCTGGCGTTGTCGCGGCAGGTGTCGCGGGCGCTGGGCGGGGATGTGGTGTTGTCGAGTCCGGGCGGGGGTGAGGCGCCGCTGCGCGGGGCGGAGTTCATCGCCCGGCTGCCCGGTGTGCTGGTGGAGGGAGAAGCCGTATGGGCACAACCGATCTGAGCGTGCTGGTCGTGGACGACGACTTCCGGGTGGCGAACCTGCACGCCGGAATCGTCTCGGCGCTACCGGGTTTCACCGTCGGTGGCACGGCGACGACGCTCGCCGCGGCGCGCTCGGCGCTCGCGGAGACAGCGTTCGATCTGGCGCTGGTCGACGTCTACCTGCCCGACGGATCGGGTGTGGACCTGGTGCGCGAGATCGACTGCGACGCCATGATGCTCACCGCCGCCACCGAAGCCGCCACGGTGCGCGCGGCATTGTCCGCGGGTGCGCTGGGCTATCTGGTGAAGCCGTTCGACCATGCCGCACTGGCGACGCGGCTGGCCGGTTACGCCCGCTACCGTCGTCTGCTCGCCGCCCCGGTGGTCACGGCCCGCGATATCGATGCCGCCGTCGAGGCGTTGCGACCTGCCGGGCCGGGCGGGTCGGCCGCGGCCCCGGCCTCGCCGACCAAAGACTTGGTGCTGCAGGCCGTGCGGCAGTCGACGGCCCCGATGTCGGCGGCGGAAGTATCCGGCGCGACCGGGGTCTCCCGCGCCACGGCCCAGCGCTACCTCGCCAATCTGGTCGCCTCCGGAGCCCTGCGCATGCAACTGCGCTACGGCAGCACCGGCCGCCCCGAACAGGAGTATTCGGCCGGGCCGTCCCGGGTTCGAGGGGGAGGCGCCGCGGCGGGCGAGTGATCTCGGCGGCCCGGTCAGTCGACTTTGCGCCAAAGTTCGGGGGTCAGGGCGATACCGCGAGACCCAGATATTGCGATCCGAGGAATTTCGGGGCCTGCTCCTCATAGAACCGGTCCAGTTCCCGCACCTCGAAACCGGCGGCCTCGATCGCGTCGGCGATGTCGCGGTTCAGATTGCAGCCGCCGAACAGCGTCTTCTGCACCGGGTTCAGACGGTGCTGCCAGGCCTGCACCTCGGCGTCGGGCGCCAGTCCGTGCTCGACGAAGTGGAAGGTGCCGCCCGGCACCAGAACCCGCCGGATCTCCGCGAGCGCGGCAGCCATGTCGGGGATCGTGCACAGCGTCCAGGTCGACAGCGCGGCATCGAAGCTGTTGTCCGGGAACGGAAGCGATTGCCCGTCCAGCCCGGACCGCTGCACGGCGACCGCGGACCGCGCCAGCCGCTTCGCCGCCAGCCGCCAGCCCAGGTCGGCCGGTTCGACCGCCGTCACGGACTTCACCGCCGCGGGGTAATACGGCACGTTGTGACCCGACCCGAACCCGATCTCCACCACCCGATCGCTCAGCCCGCCACACACCCGCCGCCGCAGCCGCTCGTTGGCGGGCAACCCACAGGCCACATCGATAATCCGAGGCAAAACCTGCTCGCTATAAATTCCCACCCCCCAACTGTGACAACGCACCCCCTCCAACACCACCCCGAACCCACCCTGATTTCCGGGCGCCACCCACGGACCGGGCATGGCTCGGCTTGCCGAGTGTCGAGCCGGCGCTCGGCGCGGCAGCCGGATGGGGTGCACGGGCGGTCGGCGGTCTACCGGGTTGATCCGGGCGCGTGGACCGATGCCGGGTGGACCGGGCGGCAGTTGGCCGGGGCGGTGTTCTACGAGCTGCATATCGGTACGTTCACTCCCGAGGGGACGTTCGATGCCGCGGTCGGACGCTTGGATCATCTGGTGCGGCTGGGGGTCACGACGGTCGAGCTGATGCCGGTCAATGCGTTCAACGGGGTGTGGAACTGAGGCTACGACGGTGTGCTGTGGTTCGCTGTACACGAGGCGTACGGCGGGCCGGACGGACTGCAGCGGTTCGTGAATGCCTGCCACACAATGGGATTGGCGGTGGCGCTCGACGTCGTCTACAATCATCTCGGGCCGTCGGGCAACTACTTGCCGCGGTTCGGGCCGTATCTGAGCGAGGACCGCAACACCTGGGGTGAGAACATCAACCTCGACGGCCCGGGATCGGATGAGGTACGGCGCTTCATCATCGATACGCGCTGCGCTGGTTCCGCGAATTCCATATCGACGCACCGCGATTGGATGCCGTGCACGCCCTCGGGGATCGAAACTCGACTGGTCCGAGCCGTCGAAACCGTCGCATGCCCGCCTGCTGTGCTGCTACCGCGATCTGCTCGCGCTGCGCCGCACCCACCCGGACCTCACCGATCCGTGGCTCCCGCGCCTGCGCGTCGACTTCGACGAGGACGATCGCTGGATCGCACTGCACCGCAACGGAATCCGCATACTCTGCAATCTCGCCGAGACACCGGCCACGGTCCCGTTCACCGGCACGCCGCTGCTGACCTGGGACCCGATTCACCAAACTCCCACCACCACAACCCTGCCCGCCCACTCCTTCGCCGTCCTGGAGTCCGCCACCGGTGCCTGATCCGCCCTCCGGCAAGATCGGCGGCATGTCGACGACGGCCAACCGATCCGCTTGGGCCACAACAACTTCCTGAACCACGACGCGATCATCCTGGACCGCGCCCGATCACGATCGGCGACAACGTCTGGTTCGGCGGCGTCATCGTGTGCCCGGCGTCACCGTCGGCGCGAACACCGTCGTCACCCGCGGCCTCCCCGAAAAGGTATTCGCCGCGGGCAGCCCATGCCGCCTCATCCGCACGCTGTGAGCGGGCTCAACGCGCGGGTGGGATTCGTTGGGTCAGCCAGGTGGTGATGTAGGCTAGGGCCTCCGGGGCCATCGTGGTCTCGATTTGCGGGTATTCGTCGGGCTCGCCGGTCTCGGCGGGCTGCAGGAGGTGGTTGAGGCCGTCGAAGACGCGGATGTCGGCGCCGGGGTTCGCGGCGAGGAGCTGCCGGGCCAGCGGTTCGCTCTGGGCGGGCGGGACCTGCAGGTCCTTGCCGCCGTAGACGGCGAGCACGGGGATGCGCAGGGCCGACAGCGCGGGCGCCGGGTCGTAGGTGATCAGCGAGGTGAAGTAGAGGCTGGTGAACTCGTCCATCGCGTCGGGCGGCAGCTGTTGTTCGGGCGGGCGGGCCGTATTGCGGGCGGTGAGCCAGCGCCGCAGCTCCTCGGTATCGCCCGTGCGGACCAGGGCCGACAGGGTGCTGACGAAGCCGATCTGATCGCGGTTCTCCGATACCGAGGCATGGCGGGCGGTCAGCTGCGCGCGGGTCTGTTCCATCAGCACGTCGGCGCCGTCGGCGGCGGGACCGGCCAGCAGGATAACGAACGCGACCCTGCTGCCGGGACGGGCCGCGACCAGGGGCCCGAGATACCCGCCCTCGCTGTGGCCGAGCAGGCCGATCCGATTTCCGTCGATATCGGCGCGGCCGCGCAGGAAGTCCATTCCGGCCACGACATCGTCGGCCAGGTCGGTGTAGGTGGCGCGGTCCAGGGCGCCGCCGGAGCCGCCGACCCCGCGGTCGTCGGTGCGCAGCACGGCATAACCGGCGCGGGTGAGGGTGTCGGCCAGTAGCAGGAAAGGCTTGTGGCCCAGCAGTTCCTCGTTGCGGTCTTGCGGACCGCTGCCGGTGATCAGCACGACGGCCGGATACGGTCCCGGCGGCGCGGGCATGGTGAGGGTGCCCGCGAGGGTCACCGCGCCGTTGCCGTAGGTGACGTCCTCGGCCCGGTACGGGAACGGCGGCCGCGGCTCCTGCGGTCGCGGCGGGACGGGAACCTCGCCGCGGGTGAAGGTCAGCGTCTGCGGCTCCTCGGATTGGACGAAGGTACCGGCGATGGTGTCCGTGCCACGGTCGTATCTGCCCTGGAAGGTCGGCGTGCCGGGAAGTCCCGGAATGGTGAATTCGACATGGTCGGGGCTGGCGGAGAGATGTTCGACCGGACGGTCGTAGATGCCCTGCGCGGGCACCGAGACGGTGGCGGTCGCGTCGCCGAACGTCAGCCCCAGCGGCACCGGCCGATGGGGCGACGCCAGCTCGGTGTGCCAGTCGCCGATCAGGGCCCGATCCGTGGTGGTCGGTGCGGGCGTCGGGGCGCCGGACGTCGTGCAGGCGCCCAGGGCGACCAGCAGCACCACCGCCAAGGATCGCAACGATCGCATAACTCACCATAGGTTTTCCGGTCCGGTCGCCGGGCCGGGTTGCGGGAAACCCCAGGATTCGCGGGCTCGGCGGGGCTCTCGGGCGCGATATCGGCCCGGCGCGGGAAATCACCAGTCGGACAACATCATTGCCGTACGCTATCGTGCGGCCGTACCGTGAATATGTGAGCAACGACGCTTCAACTTTCGGTCCGGGGGACCTACCCGCCGGGGTGGCCGGTCGCGCCGCCCCGGGTTTCGAGCCGCTGGCACGCGCCTTCGCCAGATTCGTCGGTGATCGGCCCGGCGCCGGTGGGGCGCTGGCGGTGTACCGCCACGGTGAGCCGCTGGTCGACATCTGGACCGGTTCGGCGTCGGCCACCACCCCGTGGACCCGCGATACCGGCGGCATCGTCTTCTCCGCGAGCAAGGGCGTCGCCGCCACGGTCATCCACCGGCTCGCCGATCGCGGGCTGCTCGACTACGCCGCGCCCGTAGCCGAATACTGGCCGGAGTTCGGGGCGGCGGGCAAGGAGCGGATCACGGTGCGGCAGGTGCTGACGCACAGCGCCGGGCTGTCCGGGCTGCCGCTGATCGCGGGCGGGCTGGACGAGGTGCTCGATCACGAGCTGATGCAGCAGCGCCTGGCCGCCGCGAAACCCGATGCGCTGCTCGGCACTCCGACGTATCACGCGCTTACCTTCGGCTGGCTGCTGGCGGGGCTGGCCCGCGCGCTCACCGGACGCAGCATGGCCGAGCTGTTCCGCGGCGAGGTCGCCGAACCGCTCGGCGTCGACGGTATCCACCTCGGCCGCCCGCCCGCCGGATCTCCCACCACCGTGGCGCCGCTCGCCGGAAGTCGGTTGGCGCTGGTGGGTGCGCCGGTGGCCGCCATGTTCCTCGGGCGCGCCTACGGCATTCCCGGGGCCGCCGGCGCCGTGGCCCGGGCGCTGTTCCTGCCCGGCCTGGAGGCGCTGCTGGAGGGCGAGGACCCGCCGATCCTGGACACCGAGTTGGCCGCGGGCAACGGGGTCTGCACCGCCAACGGCCTGGCCACGATGTACGGCGCGCTCGCCTCGGACGGGATGGTGGCCGGGCGGCGCTATCTGTCGCCGGAGACCATGAAGGCGATCCGCCGCATCGAACGCTACCGGCTCGACCACGCCCTGTTCTACATCCCGATGATGTGGCACCTGGGCTACCACTCGCTGCCCGTCCCCGGCGCTCGCACCGGTTTCGGCCATATCGGCCTGGGCGGCTCCTTCGGCTGGGCCGAACCGCGCTCGGGCCTGTCGGTCGGCTTCGTACACAACCGCCTGAGCATCAACAAGCTGAGCTGGGACCAACTAGCCGCGGGCTGGGTACTACCCCTGGCCGTCCGAGGCGCCCGCACGGCCGCCCGCCGCCCCCTCGGCCTCCCCGACCAGCAGGCCGCCTGACGCCGGAGGGGTCAGGTGAGATAGCGGTAGGCGGGGGAGCCAGGGTCGAGGCGTTCGCATTGGACGGGGGAGTCGTGCATGCGCTTCTGGAGGGCGTCGAGGCCGTCGGGGGAGCCCAGTTCGATGCCGACCAGGGCGGCGCCGGTTTCGCGGTTGTTACGCTTGACGTACTCGAACAGGGTGATGTCGTCGTCGGGGCCGAGCACCTCGTCGAGGAAGCGGCGCAGTGCGCCCGGCTCCTGCGGAAAGTCCACCAGGAAATAGTGTTTCAGGCCCTGGTGCACCAGCGAGCGCTCGATCACCTCGCCGTAGCGGGACACGTCGTTGTTGCCGCCCGACACCAGGCACACCACCGTCGATCCGGGATCCACCGCGATCTCGGCGAGCGCCGCGACCGCCAGCGCACCGGCGGGCTCGGCGATGATGCCCTCGTTCTGGTAGAGCTCCAGCATGGCGGTGCAGATCGCGCCCTCGTCCACCTGCATCAGGCGGAACGAGCCTGCGCCGCTGGGGGATTCGGTCGCCATCAGCAGCGGCAGCGAGGCATGCGACCGGATCCGGCTGCCGAACCGCGACACCGCCGCGTACGGCAGTTCGCCGATGCGGCGCACCGCCGCCCCGTCGACGAACGGATCGATCTCCGGCAGCGTCACCGGGCCACCGGCCACCAGCGCCGCCGTCATCGACGCCGCACCGCCCGGCTCGACCCCGAGAATCGCTGTGGCGGGCGACCTTTCGCGCAGGTACGTGCCGATCCCGGCCAGGCAGCCGCCCCCGCCGACCGGCACGATCACCAAATCCGGTGCGGTGCCGAGCTGTTCGAGAATCTCGGCGGCGATGGTGCCCTGACCGGCGGCGGTGCGGGGATCGTCGAACGGCGCCACCATGGTGGCGCCGGTGCGGGCCACATCGTCGGCGGCCGCGGCGGCCGCGGCGTCGTAGGTGTCGCCGACGGCGATCAGCTGCACGAACACGCCGCCGTGCGCGCGGATCCGATCGCGCTTCTGCTTGGGCGTCGTGGTGGGCACGTAGATGCGGCCCTGAATGCCCATCGAGCGGCAGGCGAAGGCCACGCCCTGGGCGTGATTGCCCGCGCTGGCCGCCACCACGCCCGCGGCGCGCTCGGCCTCGGACAGCTGCACGATCAGGTTGTACGCGCCGCGCAGCTTGTAGGAGCGCACCGCGGTCAGGTCCTCGCGCTTGACGTAGACGTCCGCGCCCGAGGTGGTCGATAACCGTTCGATCCGCTGCAGCGGCGTCGGCTCGATGATGTCGGAAATTCGCTTGGCGGCAGCATCGATCTCGTCCGCGCTCAGTTCGGGCAGCGGACCGGACATCTTCTGTGCGACATCAAGCGGGTTGGACACCCGATCATGCTAGCTGGCGGCCCCGCTCGCCGATGCCCACGGTCCTGCGGTCATCGGGGTGACGGCCCGGGACTCCTGGGCCCGATGGGGCAGCGCACACCGATCGGGAGTCCCTGGCCCCGATCGGGGCGGGGCTGGGCTCGGGCGAAGACCACAAGTTTCGGGATGGCCGGGCTCGAGGCACACGCCTGTGCGGCCCGCCGGGAGCGGGCCGCACAGGGCGGAGCCCGGCGCTACTGCGGGGTGAGGACGAAGACCGGGATCTGGCGGTCGGTCTTCTTCTGGTACTCCGCGTAATCGGGCCAGACCGCGACGGATCGGTCCCACCACAGGGCCTTCTCCTCGCCGAACACCTCGCGCGCGAGGTAGTCCTTGACCACGGCGCCGTCGCGCAGTTCGACGTGCGGATCGGCCTTGATGTTGTGGTACCAGACGGGATGCTTCGGCGCCCCGCCCAGCGACGCGACGACCGCGTACTCGCCGTCGTGCTCGACCCGCATCAGCGCGGTCTTGCGCAGCTTGCCGGTCTTGGCTCCGCGCGTGGTGAGCAGGATGATCGGGACGCCCTGGAGGGTGTTGGCCTCGGCGCCGTTCGACGATTCGAACTTCTCGGCCTGCTCACGGGCCCAATCCGAGGTGCTGGGTTCGTACTCTCCGGTAAGTGGCATGTCCCTCACAATGCCAGGAGCGTCGGAAGTTATTCCTCGGAGGAAAAATGTTCGTTGGCCCGAACTTCGCTGTCCGTGTAACCTGACGACATGGCAGTGGTAGACCCCACCTCGCGCCCCGCGGTCGCCTCTCGGCAGGCGGTAGATATCGCGGGCACGCCGTGGCCTGTCTACAAACTCGAGGCCCTCGCGCTCGCAGTGGTCGCCTGCCTGATCCTGGCCCTGATCACCGGATCACTGCAGGTCGCGGTGCTGACCGCCGCTGCCGTGGGGGCTCTGCGCTGGATCGTCGGCACCGTGCGCGGCGCCACGGTCGATCGCCCAGGCCGCTGACACCACCGCGGTGTTCTGCTGATCGCTGCCGCCCGGGATGCGCCCAGCTTCGCCCCTCCGCGCCCTTTCGTCATTCCGGCACGCTTTTGGCCGGAATCCCGCTTCTAACAGTATGGATCCCGGCCAAAAGCGTGCCGGGAATGACGAAGGGGCCGCGTGTGCCGGGGTGGTGGCGTGTGGCGTGCTTGCGCGCCCGTGGGCCGGGTGGGGCGGAAGGTGAGGGTGGAATGCAGTTCGTCGGGGCGGGAGGTCGTCGAATCGGTGACTATCGGGGAGGGGGCGGTGTTAGCGTTAACACTGGCTGGGTGGTGAGGGTGGGTGTGCGCGTCGACAGGTATTGACCGGCAAGCGGTTTCGGCGGTCCGCTGTTGCCGTGGGCGAGGGTTCGGTGGTGGCACCGCTAACCTGAATTCGGGAACGACCGGGGCCGTGCGGTACGGCGGTCCGGAAGGTGGAGGCGTGAGTGAGCTTGCGAGCGAACCGAAGAACAGAGCCGGGCAGTCGCTCGTGACGGGGTGGGTGGCGGCGAGCGATGAACGAGCTTGCGGGCGGATCGGCGGATACGGCGGCGGCGTAGCCGGGTCGGGGATCGAGTGGCAGGGCGGAGTCGTGGGCGGGCAGCTCGGCGGATGGACCAGTGGCGCGTCGCGCTCGTTCATGACCGGACTGAGCGTGGGCGAGGCGGCGCCATGAGCGGGCTCGCCAGTGAATCGTCGGCGCCGCGCGCTCCGCAGCAGGCGCAGCGGCCCGCGGTGATGACCGATGTCGCCAAGCTGGCGGGTGTGTCCCACCAGACGGTGTCGCGGGTGCTCAACGGCAGTCCGCAGGTGCGGCCCGAGACGCGGGAGAAGGTGCTGCGGGCCGTCGCCGAACTCGGGTACCGGCCCAACGCGATGGCGCGCGGGCTGGTCAGCCGCCGCTCCAACGTGCTCGGCGTCGTCACCTTCGACACCTGCCTGTACGGTCCGGCCTGCATGATGCTGGGCATCGAAAGGGCCGCGCGCGCAGCGGGTTACGGCGTCAGCATCGTCACCCTGGAACGGGTCGACCGCGCCGGTGTGCTGGCTGCGGTGGACACCCTGGCCGATCAGGGCGTGGACGGGGTGATCATCATCGCGCCGCAGATCGCCGCGGCGGCCGCGCTGCACAATCTGCCACCGCGGCCGGTCGCGGTGGCCGTCGAGGCAGGTCAGGACGCGCCGCTGCCGTCGGCCGCCGTCGACCAGTTCGAGGGCACCCGCCTGGCCGTGCAGCATCTGTTGGACCTGGGGCACGCCACCGTGTGGCATGTGTCGGGACCGAGCGATTCGCTCGAGTCCCGCGACCGGATCGACGGCTGGCGGCGCACCCTGACCGCCGCGGGCGCGACGGTACCGCCGCCCATCGGCGGCGACTGGAGCGCGCGCTCGGGCTACGAGGCGGGCCTGATGCTGGCCGCGCGGCCCGGCGTGACCGCGGTGTTCACATCCAACGACCAGATGGCGCTGGGACTGCTGCGCGCCTTCGCCGAGCGGGGGATCCGGGTGCCCGATGACGTGTCGGTGGTGGGGTTCGACGACATTCCCGAGGCCGCCTATCTGTCGCCGCCGCTGACCACCGTGCGTCAGGACTTCGACGAGGTGGGCCGCCGCAGCATGGCGCTGCTGCTGCGGTTGCTGGAGGCCGAGGGCGAGGTCCCGGCCCCGCCGCCCGTCGTGCCGACGCTCGTGGTGCGGGAGAGTTCGGCGGCGCCTCGCCACGGTGCGGGCACACATTGCAGCTAGAACACCATCGTGTGTGTCGCGCAGGGGAAATAGCCCCCGGCTACTAATGTCCGGCCCATGTCGCGTGTCTGGTGGAAGGTATGCCTGGCGGCCGCGGCCGCCCTCCTGGCGGGTGCGCCGGTCGCGGGCGCGGAGCCCGAATCGCTGCCCCCGCACGAGAAGACCTTCCCCTCGCCGTTCGGCAGCTTCACCGTCGGCAGCCGCGACGAGACCGTCAACCGGATCCCGCCGCTGAACATGATGGGCACCACGCGCGAGGCGCTGGTCGGCAACGTCACCTACGGGCGGATCGACGGACCGGCGGGAGGGAAGCTGAGGACCGGCTACCACGTCGGGTGCGCGGTCACGATCGGCGCCGGAAATGTGGGCGTCACGCCCGAGCTCGAGGGCGGCATCGAGGGCGCGCAGACGCCGATCCCGCACGCCCTGGGCGACCTCGGGCCGGTGGCGACGGTGAACCTCACCCCGGGCGAGGTCAAGGAGCTGGCGGTCGCGGAGAAGGAACTGATCCCCGGCAAGGACGTACAGATCGTGACGCGCGACTTCCACATCGTGGTGAACGCCTGCAGCGGCCCCGTCGCCATCAGGCAGTTCACCTACCTGTACGCCAAGTCCGCCGAAGTCGACGACAGCGGGGCTGTTTTCGGCGAATCTACCTGGCTGTAGGCCAGCCCTAGCTCATCAGGCAGCCCGGGCCCAGCAGTGCCTTGAGGTCGCCCATCAGGGCCGACGACGGTGAGACCCGCAGGTTGTCGGCGACCCTCAGCATTGTCGTCTTCTCGCGAGAGCCGAGGTGGCGGATGTGCACATCGGCCGTGCCGGGGTGGCTGGACAGCACCCGCTTGAGCGCGCCGATCTTGTCGGGGGTGCACAGGCGCGTCGGAATCGTCACCGCCAGCGGCTTTTCCACGCCGATCGAGGACAGGTCGGGCACCGCCAGGTCGTTGGCGATCAGCGAGATGCGGTCGTCGCGCACGGAGACCCGGGCTTTCACCAGCACCACCGCGTCCTCGACGACGTCCATGCCGTACACCGAGTAGGCCTGCGGGAAGAACAGCACCTCGATACCACCGGTGAGATCCTCCAATTGTGCGGAGGCCCAGGCCATGCCGTTCTTGTTGATGCGCCGGGTGACCGAGGCGAGGATGCCGCCGATGGTGATCTGCGCGCCGTCCTTCACATCGCCGTCGAGGATGCTCGGGATCGGTGTGTCGGTCTGCGCGGCCAGCACGTGCGCCACGCCGTCGAGCGGATGCCCGGAGACGTAGAGGCCGAGCATCTCCCGCTCCAGCGCGAGCTTGTGCTTGGTATCCCATTCCTCGTCGGGCACCTTGACGTCGAAGACCGAGGACACGCTGTCGTCGCCGTCGTCCAGGCCGCCGAACAGGTCGAACTGGCCGATCGCCTCGGCCTTCTTGGTGGCCATCACCGAGTCGATGGCATCGGAGTGCACCAGCATCAGGCCCTTGCGCGGATGCCCGAGCGAATCGAAGGCGCCCGCCTTGATCAGGGATTCGGTGACCTTCTTGGTGCAGGCGATGGCATCGATCTTGTTCAGGTAGTCGGAGAAGTCGGTGAACTTCGACTTCTCCTTGCGCGCCGCGATGATCGAGGCCACCACGTTCGTGCCGACGTTGCGCACCGCGCCCATGCCGAAGCGGATGTCGTTGCCGACGGAGGCGAAGTTGTGCTCGGACTCGTTGACGTCGGGCGGCAGCACCTGGATGCCGAGGCGGCGGCAGTCGGCCAGATAGACCGCGGCCTTGTCCTTGTCGTCGCCGACGGAGGTGAGCAGGCCCGCCATGTACTCGGCCTTGTAGTTGGCCTTGAGGTACGCGGTCCAGAACGACACCAGGCCGTACCCGGCGGCGTGTGACTTGTTGAACGCGTACCCGGCGAACGGGAGGATGGTGTCCCACAGCGCCTTGATGGCCGCCTTGGAATAGCCGTTGTCCTGCATGCCCTTTTCGAAGCCCTCGAATTCGGCCTCCAGGACCTCGGCCTTCTTCTTACCCATGGCGCGGCGCAGAATATCCGCTCGGCCGAGCGAGTACCCGGCCACCTTCTGCGCGATCTGCATGATCTGCTCCTGGTACACGATCAAACCGAACGTGTCGGCCAGGATGTCGCGCAGCGGCTCTTCCAGTTCCGGATGGATGGGCTTGACCTCTTGCCGCCCGTTCTTGCGGTCGGCGTAGTCGTTGTGCGCGTTCATGCCCATCGGGCCGGGGCGGTACAGCGCGAGCACGGCGACGATGTCCTCGAAGCCGGTCGGCTGCATGCGCCGCAGCAGGTCGCGCATGGCGCCGCCGTCGAGCTGGAAGACGCCGAGGGTGTCGCCGCGGGCCAGCAGCTCGTAGGTGGCCTTGTCCTCCAGCGGCAGGTTCTCCAGATCGAGATCGATGCCGCGGTTGGACTTGACGTTCTCCAGACAGTCGCCGATCACGGTGAGGTTGCGCAGGCCCAGGAAGTCCATCTTCAGCAGGCCGATGGCCTCGCAGGACGGGTAGTCCCAGCCGGTGATGATCGCCCCGTCCTGGGCGCGCTTCCACAGCGGGATCGCGTCCATCAGTGGCTCGGAGGACATGATCACCGCGCAGGCGTGCACGCCCGCGTTGCGGATCAGGCCCTCCAGGCCGCGGGCGGTCTCGTAGATCTTGTTGACGTCCGGGTTGGTGTTGATCAGCTCCCGGACCTCGGTGGCCTCCTTGTACCGCTCGTGCTCGGGATCCATGATTCCCGACAGCGGGATGTCCTTGGCCATGATCGGCGGCGGCAGGGCCTTGGAGATCTGGTCGGCGATCGCGAAGCCCGGCTGACCGAACTGCACGCGCGCCGAATCCTTCAGCGCCGCCTTGGTTTTAATGGTGCCGAAGGTGATCACCTGGGCGACCTTGTCGCTGCCCCACTTCTCGGTGGCGTAGCGGACCATCTCGCCGCGGCGGCGATCGTCGAAGTCGATATCGATATCGGGCATCGACACGCGCTCCGGATTGAGGAAGCGCTCGAACAGCAGACCGTGCGGGATCGGGTCCAGGTTCGTGATGCCCATGGCGAAGGCGACCAGCGACCCGGCCGCCGAACCGCGGCCCGGGCCGACCCGGATGCCGACCTCCTTGGCGTGGTTGATCAGGTCGCCGACGACGAGGAAGTACGCCGGGAAGCCCATCTGGATGATGACGTTCAGCTCGAACTCGGCGCGGTCGATGTACTCCTGGCCGACGCCGTTCGGGAACCGGCGCTCCAGCCCGCGCATCACCTCGTGGCGCAGCCAGCTGGCCTGGTCCTCACCCTGGGGGACCGGGAAGATCGGCATCCGGTCGCGATGGGCCCACACCTCCTCGTAGGACTGCACGCGCTCGCCGATCAGGACCGTGTTGTCGCAGGCGCCGGGGACCTCGGCGTCCCACAGGGCGCGCATCTCCTCGGCGGACTTCAGGTAGTAGCCGCTGCCGCCGAACTTGAACCGGTTCGGGTCCGACAGCGTCTTACCGGTCTGAATGCACAGCAGCGCCTCGTGATTGGTCGCGTCCGATTCGTGCACGTAGTGGCAGTCGTTGGTGGCCAGCGGCGGGATGTCGAGCTTGCGGCCGATCTCGAGCAGGCCCTCGCGCACCCGGGTCTCGATGGACAGCCCGTGGTCCATCAGCTCCAGGAAGAAGTTCTCCTTGCCGAAGATCTCCTGCCACTTGGCCGCGGCCTCCAGCGCCTCACGCTCGTGGCCCAGCCGCAGCCGGGTCTGCACCTCGCCGGACGGGCAGCCGGTGGTCGCGATGATGCCCTCGGCGTGCTGGGCGATGATCTCCTCGTCCATGCGCGCCCACTTGCCGAGTTGGCCCTCGATGGAGGCCAGCGACGACAGCTTGAACAGGTTGCGCAGGCCGGTCGCGTTCTCGGCGACCATCGTCATGTGTGTGTAGGCGCCCGAGCCGGACACGTCGTCGCTCTTCTGGCCGGGGTCGCCCCACTGGATGCGCTTGGTCTCGAATCGGGAGGCGGGCGCGATGTAGGCCTCGATGCCGATGATCGGCTTGATGCCCTGCTTCTTCGCCGAGTTGTAGAACTCAGAGGCGCCGTACATGTTGCCGTGGTCGGACATGCCGACCGCGGTCATGCCCAGGCGCTCGGCCTCCTTGAACAGCGGCGTGATCTTGGCCGCGCCGTCGAGCATCGAGTACTCGGTGTGGTTGTGGAGGTGAACGAATCCCGAGGCTGACACGGCTTGAGATTATGCCCCGCCACCGACAAGAAACGGGGATCTGGGTTTCCCTCGCGCGAAAGCGCATGTGGTAGCGGTGAAGTCGTGTCGGAGGGCGGTCGGCGGACGGGGGTGCTCGATGTCGCGGTCGGGAAGTAGGGGTGCGAGTCCGCTGAGATCGGTGGTGGGGCGACGGTGTGGCTGGTAGCGTCGCGCGGCGTATCGGCTTGACCATCACCAACCGCTCTGGGGGTAATGATGCGTTCGATCGGATCCCGCGCCGCCCTGGCGGCCGCTGCTCTAGGCGCCGCCGCCACCGTAATCGTCACTGCCGCACCGGCTTCCGCGGAGGCCGATGGCGGCAAGTTCACCAGGGTGTATTCCCTGGCCAACGGCCCCTGCGCCGCGGTCGTCGACTCCTCGGTCACCGGCAACGCGTATCCGAGTTCGGCCGCGTTCAATGTCAGCACCACGATGTACGGTGTCGGCAGCTGCTCGCTGGACGTGACCCTGAACTGGCGCCACGTCGAGACGGGCCAGACCGGCACGGTGACCCGCCGCGCCAACGGGCCGGGCTACTGGGGGACCGACGGCCGCGGCTCGATCTTCAGCCCGGGTGTCTACGGCGACTTCGTGGGCACCGTCACCGTCGGTGCCGCGCACATCCCCGAGCCCGGCGAGGTGCGGTTCTCGGTCCAGCAGTACCGGGGGTAGGCGTAGCCGCGCATACCCTGCTCGATCACGCGCGGCGGGCGATGCCGTAGAGGTCGCGGGCCGGACCGGTGAGCTGCTGGCCGGTCGGCCAGATCGCGCGCAGGGTGCGGGTGAGGTCGGCATCGGTGATCGTCGGGGATACCAGGGTGCCCGCGGCCACCTCGGCGGCGACGGCGAGCGAGCTGAGCACCGCGGGACCGACACCCGAGGCGACGGCCGACTTGATGGCGGTCGTCGACGACAGCTCCAGCGCCACCCGCGGCTGCGTGCCGGGCGCGCCGGACGCGACCGCGCGCTCGAACCAGGTTCGGGTGCCCGAGCCGGATTCGCGCTGGATCAGCGGCGTCGCGGCGAGTTCGGTGAGCGTCACCGCACCGCGGCGGGCCCACGGGTGTCGCGGCGGCACGACGACCACCAAGCGATCGCGTGCCACCGGGTGGCTTTGCAAACCCCGTGCGGCGCGCGGGCTTTCGATGAAACCGATGCTGGCGTGGCCGTCCAGCACCGCCGCGCACACCTCGGTGGAGTTGCCGGATTCCAGTGCGATCGTGGTGTCGGGGCTGTCGGCGCGCAGCCGCGTCAGCCACGTCGGGAACAGATACTCCGCGACGGTCTGGCTCGCGGCCACCCGAAGTCGCGAATCTCGTTGGGCGCGTAGGGTATCGATGCCCGCATCCAGCTGTGTGGCGGCATCGATCACCGCCCGCGCCCACTCGGCGATCAGTGCGCCCGCCGCCGTGGGGCGCGACCCCAGCGTGGTGCGCTCCAGCACCGGCACCCCGACCAGCTTCTCCAGATACCGAATGCGCGAGGACGCCGAGGGCTGGCTGATGCCGTGTGCCTGCGCGGCCCGCCCCAGGCTGCCCAGTTCTATCACCGACAGCAGCAGATCGAGGGCGGCCAGATCCGGAACCCGAGGCGACAACGGCATAGGCCGACCCTATGTGTTGGCCGAATCACCGCAGCTACCAGGGGTGCAGAGCTGATAAAACCAGCCGCGGTCGCTCCCCGGTATTCCCGGCACACTTGTGGCCGGGATAGAACCAATCTATGGATCCATCGAAACGGCGCAGCTACCCGGGGTGGGTGTGGAGCGCGACGCTGGGTGCATGACCGCAACCCTGAGCCATCGATCCGCCGCCCCGGCCGGTGTCGCGCCCGTGGAGTCCCGCGATGCACTGCGGCATCTGGGGCCCAACTGGTTCGCCGCCGTAATGGGGACCGGGATCGTCGCCACCGCGGCGGCCGGGCTGCCGTGGCGGTTTCCGGGGCTGCGGGATGCGGCGACCGTGGTGTGGGCGCTGGCCGCGGTGCTGCTGGTCGCGCTCAGCGGGGCTTCCGTGTTGCACTGGCGGCGTTATCCGGCCACCGCCCGCGGCCATCAGGACCATCCGGTGATGGCGCACTTCCTCGGCGCGCCGCCCATGGCCCTGCTGACCGTCGGCGCGGGCACGCTGCTGCTGGGCAGCGATGTGATCGGCACGGCCGCGGCGGTCACGGTGGATTGGGTGCTGTGGTCCCTGGGCACCGTGCTCGGATTGCTGACCGCCGCCGTGGTGCCGTACCGCATGTTCACCCGGCATCGGATCGACCCGGACGCGGCGTTCGGCGGCTGGCTGATGCCGGTGGTGCCGCCGATGGTGTCGGCCGCGACGGGTGCGTTGCTGGTGCCGTACACCCCGGCCGGGCAGTGGCGGCTCACCCTGATCCTGCTGTGCCTGGCGATGTTCGGGCTCAGCCTGATCGCGGCGCTGGTCACCATCACTATGATCTGGTCGCGGCTGGTGCATTTCGGCACGCCGCCGTCGGGGATGGCGCCCACGCTGTGGATCGTGCTCGGCCCGCTCGGGCAGTCGATCACGGCGGCCGGACTGCTCGCCGACGCCGGTCCCATGGCGCTTCCGCCGCTGGAATCCCAGGGCCTGGTGGTGTTCTCGGTCATCTACGGGGTGGTCACCTGGGGCTTCGCGATGCTGTGGGTGGCACTGGCGCTGGCGGTCACCGTGCGCGCCCTGCGCGCGGGCGAACTCCGGTTCAACCTGACCTGGTGGGGCTTCACCTTCCCGCTCGGCACCTGCGTCACCGGCAGCACCGCCCTCTATCACCACACCGGCGCCGTGCTTTTCGCCGCGACCGCGCTGGGCCTGTACGTCTTGCTGATCGGTGCCTGGGTCGTGGTATCCACCCGCACCCTCCAAGGCCTGCTCGGCGGCACCCTGCTCCGCCCGGCCTGAGCGTCGCGCGACGCTGGATCTCCAGCCCCGGCGCGGTCCTCGTCATTCCCGGTGCGCTTTCGGCCGGGATCCACTACGCCCTAGGTGCAGACCTCGGCCTAGAGCTGCCAGGGGTGGTGGGCGCCCGGGACAGCGGTGGTCCGTGCCGGGAGTGACGGCCCGGTGTCCGGCGCGGCAACGGCGAGGGTCGGCCCGTGGAACGCATTCGTCAGACCTGCGCTCGACGCGACGCGCGCCCGAGAGGACCGCTAGCCTGACGGCGCGACTGTGCGGGAAATCTGGCTGCGGCGGAACGAATGTGCGGGGATAATTAACGCCCGCGCGGGCCCGCAGCGATGAATCGAGTAGTTCGCTACGCAGGATCCGTGGAATACGGGGCGGGAGGATCGGTCCATGAAACGTCTGGTGGTGTGCTGTGATGGCACCTGGGGCTCTGAGAGCAACCCAACCGTAAGCAATGTCGTCAAGATCGCGGAGTCGGTGCGGCTGGGCACGACTCTGGACACGGGCGAACATGTGGGACAGCGGGTCTTCTACGCCGACGGTCCCGGATCGCAGGGATACCTCGCCGACAAGCTGCTCGGCGGCGCGTTCGGGCTCGGCTTGGACGCGAACGTGTCCACCATGTACTGGCAGCTGGCGCTGAACTGGGAGCCCGGCGACGAGATCTTCATCTTCGGCTTCAGCCGCGGCGCCTACACCGCGCGCAGCGTCGCCGGGATGATCCACCGGCTCGGGCTGTTGAAGCCGGAGGCCATGATCGACAAGCGCTACCCGGAGGCGCTGAAGATCTACCGGGAGCGCAAGCGGCACCCCGACGAGCCGGAACCCCAGCACTGGGCGGACTTCCGCGAGGAGAACTGCGTCTACCCGGTGCCGATCAAGTTCATCGGGGTGTTCGACACCGTCGGCGCGATGGGCGTGCCGGGGGTGACCTCGTGGCGGTACCGCTTCCACGACGTGCGGCTGTCGCCGCATGTGCACTGCGCGCGACAGGCGCTGGCGATCGATGAGCGCCGCCGCATCTTCGCGCCCTGCCTGTGGGAGGTCACCGACGAGGCGGACGTGGAACAGCAGCGTCCCGACCGGGTCAAGCAGGTCTGGTTCAAGGGCGGGCACGGCGATATCGGCGGCGGGAACACCGACACTCGGCTGTCGGACATCACGCTGCGCTGGATGGTGGACGAGGCCGCCGTCCAGGGCCTGCTGTTCGACCGCGAACGCCTCGAGCAACTGATCGCGCGCAGCCCCGTGTTCGACAACTCCGTGCGGCCGCACAACGAGCTGCCGATCGGGTATCGAATCCTGAATCTGCTGGGCCTGCTGGTGAATCCGCGCAGTCAGCGATACTACGCCGACTTCTGGCGGCGCATGTCGGCGCCGGAGGACAAGAAGGTGTACCTGTCCTCGACCGTCCAGGTCTGCGAGGACTACCGGCCGCCGAATCTCGAACGGTGGCAGCGTGAGCTGGAGCAGCAGGGCAAGCCGCTGCCGAGCGAGCCGGTGGCGAACGTCGTCGCCAGACCTGCGCTGAGCATCGAGGACCCCGAGATCGAGGAGCCCGAGATCAAGGAGCCGGTGCGGGCCTGAGCGGAGCCATCGACGGCCCGTTTCACCCGGTGCGGACCGACAGCCCCTGGTGCTTGCCGAGGACGTAACCGATCGGCTGCACCACGTGCATCGGGTTGGGGCCGCAGACCGGTGCGGGCTGATCGGTGTCGGGACTGCCGGAGCTGGTCATGCCCATGGCCTGCGCGCCCTGCTCGGTGAGGGTGAACACGGGGCCGCCGCTGTCGCCGCGGTGCGTACAGAGGTTGGTGACGAACATGTCCTCGATCGCGATGCCCCGCTCCTCGTCGCCCGGCACACCCTTGGTGATCAACTTCTGCCCGACGCCGGTGACCCTGCCGCAGGCGAATCCGGTGATGATGCCCATCTTGCAGACATCGGCCCCGGCCACCGGCTCGGCGATTCCCTCGATGCGCAGCGTCTTGTCGGCGGTCATGGCCACCGGGACGAGCCCGTCCGGTGCGCTGCTCCCGGACCGCACCCCGCCGCTACCCGTGGGCGGCAGCGCGGCGCTGCCTCCCGAACCGCTCGGCACCGACGGCCGCGGGGCATCGATCTCCTGAACGGACACGAGATTGTTCTGGAAGCGCGGCGCGTACTCGTCGTGAATGCGGACGACCGCGTAGTCGTGTGGGCCGAGTTCGGAGGTCGCGAACTCGCCGATGGCCTCGCCGCGCTGCCCGCCCTGCATGTCGTAGATCTGGTGTATTCCCCGGGCTCGCGCGGCGGGATCGAACCAGTTACCGGGATTGCAGTGCCCGGCCGTGATGTTCACGGCGTTGCCCGCGCCGTCGGTGCCGTTGAACCCCAGCGTGCAGCGCGGGGTGTTGTCGCCGTACGCGACGCCGTACGGCGTCCCGCCGATGTACGGCGACTCGGGCGTCGTGGCCAGGACACCGGGACCCGGCGGATTCGTATCGGGGCCGGTCTTCGGCCCCGATGCCGCGACCGACCGTATCGGCCCGAGGTCGCGGGGGAGTTGGGCGTCCCGCACTTGGTGCACGGCGAGGGCGTTGTGGGCGACATCGATGCCGTAGCTGCGGATGTTGTCGACGACGGCGGCGGGCTGGGCGGCGAGCCACCGCTCGAACGCGGCACGCCGCGCGCGCAGCGCCGCCTCGCTGTCGGCGACCATGGCGACGTCGAATCCGGCCTGCTGCACGACCTGCCGGGCATCGGCGACCCCGGCCCCGTCGGCGAGCGAGACCACGGCGCGATCCCCGTCCATGTGCACCCCGGCGAACGCGCTCGGGTAGGCGATCCGCGCGAAGACGGCGAAATCGGCGAGGCGCTGCGACTGCGCGGCGCGCCTCAGGTACTGCTGCGGAGTCACCCGCAGGTCTCGCTCGATCGCTGCGACCAGATCCGCGGGCAGTTCGGCGCCGCGGCCGGGCGGCTCGGCCACACCCGTCGCCGGGGGAATGATCAGGGCCGCCAGCGTGACGCAGCAGCCGACCGCCCCTCGAACCGCCGTGCCTGCACGCATGCGCCCACCTCACGAGTCCGGCGGCGACCACACCTCGGCATCGGAGTGCGGGCACCACGCTGACGAGACCTACTGGTTTGTGACCAGTAGCACTCTAGGTGGTCGGAGGCTGATCCCGCCCGAGCGCGCGCGGTGTGTTTGTCACCATCGGTCATATTCGGCTCGGCCGAGATACGCAGGCTGACACCGATCGACGCCGCGGTTGTCCGCCAAACGGGAGACTTACTCAGCGCACCAGCAGGGCGACGGGGAGGCGGGTGAACACCTTCTCCAAGCGGGCGCGTCCGGAGAAGGTGTTGCCGGTCAGCCGGTCCGTCCAGGATCCCTCGGGTAGATCCAAAGTGGTATTCCCCCAACCGGTCTCGGCCAGGGCCGCGCTGTGGCGGGTGGCGGCCACCAGTACCTGCGGGGCGTCGCCGGAGCGGCCGCGGGCGTAGGAGATCAGGTGGTCGGCGCGCTCGCCGGTGGCGAACAGCGGGGTGTAGGCGCCGCCGACGAAGCAGTCGGGGCGTTCGCGGCGCAGCCACAGCGCGTAGGCGACCACCCACATCTTGGCCGCGCCGGTGGAGTCCAATTCCGGTGTGCCGGTGAGCGATTGCAGCATCGCCAGCCGGTGGCCGAAGTCGACCGGGCGGCGACTGTCCGGATCGACCAGCGAGTCCTCCCACAGCTCGCTGCCCTGGTACAGGTCGGGGATGCCGGGGCCGCACAGCTGTAACACCTTCTGCGCCAGCGCATCCGACCAGGCGTGTGGCGCCAGCCGGGTCGCCAGCTCGGACAGTTCGGCGCCGACCGGCCCGTCGATCACCGCGTCCAACCACCGGTGCAGTTCGGTCTCGAACTCCAGATCCGGCTCCTCCCAGGAGGATTTGGTCCCGGCCTCGCGAACCGCCTTCTCCGCGAACAGATGTAGCCGCTCGCGTAGCCCGGGCGCGGCGGCGGCGCGGCCGTCGACCGGCCACACCCCGAACATGTTCTGCAACAGGAACAGTGCCGTCGCGCCGTCGGGCGGGGGAGTGATCTCGTGCGCGGCCTTGACCGTCTTGGCCCACGCCTCGGGGGCCTGCGACAGCACCCCGATGCGGGCGCGCACATCCTCGCCGCGCTTGGTGTCGTGGGTGGACAGCGTGGTCATCGTCGCGGGCCAGCGGGTGGCGCGCTCGGTATTGGCGAGATGGAACTCCAACACCGAATGGCCGAACCGGGCCGGATTGCTGCCGACCTCCTGCAGCGACACCAACCGGGCCGCCTGATAGAACATGGTGTCCTCGACGGCCTTCGCGGTCACCGCGCCGCACACCTGGTGGAACCGCACCGCCGCCTCACCACCCGCCGACAGCGCCGTGACCAGCACCGACAGCGGCACGGTGAGTTCGCGGTGGCGCTTGCCGACCTTGGCCACGACATTGCCTATCATCCCGGTCAGCGGGGCGTAGTCGGTGCGGTACACCGGCATGAACGCCAGCACCTCGACGGTGGCGTTGGTCAGGGCCACATCGCTGATGGCGGCGGCGTCGAACCCGCCGATCACGGCGTCGCGCTTGATCGCGGCGACCAGCCGCCGCACCTCCGGCACCAGCAGCCGTTCGGCCACGGCGCGTTTGATGCGGTGCTCGTTGTTGCCGATCCAGGCGGCGTTGCTGCCGTGCCCGCAGAATTCCCGAGACAGGCCGGTGAGCGTCGATTCGCCCGCCGGATCGACCAGCACTCCGCCCAGTTCGGCGAGCGCGTCGTACCCGGTGGTGCCGTCGATGGGCAGTGTGGCGTCCAGCGGCTCCCGGCTGGAGAGCACCTTCTCCACCAGCAGCAGCCGGTTCGGCCCGATGATGCGGCGCACCTTCGCCAGATACGCCGCGGGCTGGGCCAGTCCGTCCGGGTGATCGACCCGGACGCCGTCGATGAGGTCGTGTTCACACCAGGCGGCCAGCTCCCGGTGGGTGAGCTCGAACACCACCGGGTCCTCCTGCCGCAGCGCCGCCAGGCTCGACACCGCGAAGAACCGCCGGTACGTGCAGATCCCGGCCTTCCAGCTGACCAGGCGGTAGTGCTGCTTGTCGTGGATGCGCAGCGCGTTCTCGCCGTCGGTGCCCGGGGCGATCGGGAAGCGCAGGTCGTGCAGCGACAGCATGGGCTCGGCGCCGCTCCGGTCGACGGTCAGCGCGGCCGGGTCGTTCTCGCTCTGCAGCACCGGCAGCGCCAACCGGCCGCCGGCGCCGTTGCCCGGGCTCCAGTCGATGTCGAAACAGTGGGCGAACTTCGATTTCTTGCCGCGCCGCAGCACATCCCACCACCACGCGTTGTGCTGCGCGTCACCCACGCCCACATGGTTGGGCACCAGGTCGACGATCAGTCCCATGCCGCGGCTGCGCACCTCGTCAGAGAGCGCCTTGAGCCCGCCCGGCCCACCCAGCGCGGCGGACACCGTGGTCGGGTCGGTGACGTCGTAGCCGTGCGTGGAACCGGGCATCGCGGTCATGATCGGTGACAGATACAGGTGCGAGACGCCCAGCTGCTGCAGGTATTCGGCGATGGTGCGGGCGTCGGCGAAGGTCAGCGTGTCCGGGCGCAGTTGCAGCCGGTAGGTGCTGCGCACGGAGGTCTTGCGGGTGATCGGGCCGGTGCGGTGTTCGGGGGTGGTGTCGTTCATTTCCATGTCGATCTTGCGGGGCGGCGGAGCACGAGCAGGCAGCGGGCCGGAACCCCGACCGTGCCGTCGGCGGGATATTCGGCTCGGGTCAGCCCGGTGGGCGCCGAACAGTCGAGTGCGATCGACCAGTCGGCGCCGTGGTCCGGGCCGGGAACGGTGAAGTCGATGGGGGCGTCGTGGGCATTGAAGCACAGCAGGAACGAGTCGTCGCGGACGCGCTCGCCGCGCGGGCCGGGTTCGGCGATGCCGTCGCCGTCGAGGAACACCGCGAGCGAGCGGGCGAAGCCGGTCTCCCAGTCGGCGGCGGTCATCTCCTCGCCGGACGGGGTGAGCCAGGCGATATCGCCCGGTCGGTCGTGGTCGGGGGCGGGGCGCCCGTCCAGGAAGCGGCGGCGCCGGAACACCGGATGCGCGGTGCGCAATCCGATCGCGTTGCGGGTGAACTCCAGTAGCTCCGAATTCTTGTGCGCCAGCGACCAATCCATCCACGACAGCTCGGAGTCCTGGCAGTAGGCATTGTTGTTGCCGCGCTGGGTGCGACCGAATTCGTCGCCGTGCAGCAGCATGGGCGTCCCCTGCGACAGGGCCAGCGTGGCGATCATGTTGCGGCTCTGGCGTTCTCGCAGTCCGAGAATCTCCGGATCGTCGGTGGGGCCCTCCACGCCGCAATTCCAGGACCGGTTGTAGCTTTCGCCGTCGCGGTTGTCTTCGCCGTTGTCCTCGTTGTGTTTCTCGTTGTAGGACACCAGATCCCGCAGCGTGAACCCGTCGTGCGCGGTGACGAAGTTGATGCTGGCGCCGGGGCGGCGGCCGGTGGCCTCGTACAGGTCCGAGGAGCCGGTGAGCCGGGAGGCGAACTCGCCCAGCGTCGCCGGTTCGCCGCGCCAGTAGTCGCGGACCGTGTCGCGGTACTTGCCGTTCCACTCCGTCCATCGGCTCGGGAAGTTGCCGACCTGGTAGCCGCCCTCGCCGACATCCCACGGTTCGGCGATCAGCTTCACCTGGCTCACCACCGGATCCTGCTGCACCAGGTCGAAGAAGGTGGACAGCCGGTCCACGTCGTGCAGTTCCCGGGCCAGGGTGGCGGCCAGGTCGAAGCGGAAGCCGTCGACGTGCATCTCGAGAGTCCAGTAGCGCAGCGAATCCATGATCAGCTGCAGCGTATGCGGGTGCCGCACATCGAGGCTGTTGCCGGTGCCGGTGTAGTCCATGTAGTGCGCGGGGTCGTCCTCTAGCAGGCGGTAGTACGCCGCATTGTCGATGCCGCGCAGCGAGATCGTAGGACCCAGGTGGTTGCCTTCCCCGGTGTGGTTGTAGACCACGTCGAGAATCACCTCGATTCCCGCCGCGTGCAGTGCCCGCACCATCGCCTTGAATTCGGTGACCGCGGCCCCGGCGCGCGGGTCGGCCGCGTACTCGTGATGCGGGGCGAGGTAGCCGAAACTGTTGTAGCCCCAGTAGTTTCGCAGCCCCCGGTCCAGCAGCAGCCGGTCGTGCAGGAACTGGTGCACCGGCATCAGCTCGATCGCGGTGACGCCCAGCGCTTTCAGGTGCTCGATGATCGCCGGGTGCGCCAGGCCCGCGTAGGTGCCGCGCAGTTCGGGCGGCACCTGCGGGTGGGTCATCGTCATGCCCTTGACGTGGGCCTCGTAGATGACGGTCTCGTGGTAGGGCCGCCGCGGCGCCCGGTCGTCGGCCCAGTCGAAGAACGGGTTGATCACCACGCCGGTCATGGTGTGCCCCAGCGAATCCCGGCCGTGGGTGTACAGCGACGGATCGTTGTCGAACTCGCCCGCGAAGGCCTTGCCGTACGGGTCGAGCAGCAGTTTGCTCGGATCGCAACGCAGTCCGCGTTCGGGGTCGTAGGGGCCGTGCACCCGGAATCCGTAGCGGCGGCCCGGGGCGACGGTCGGCACGTAGGCGTGCCAGACGTACCCGTCGACCTCCTCGAGCGGGATGCGGGTCTCGGCCCCGGCGCGGTCGATCAGGCACAGCTCCACCCGCTCGGCGACCTCGGAGAACACCGAGAAGTTGGTTCCGGCTCCGTCGTAGGTGGCGCCCAGCGGGTACGCGGCGCCGGGCCACACGCCCAGCGGTGCCACGTCCCCGAGCGGATTGGGCGAAACCATGCCACCGACACTAACGGCAGCGCGGACCGAGCGGTGCGTGCGGTGTTGGAGCGCTGGTTCCCGATGGCGCCCTGTCGGTCCGGCGGCCAGCGCCGTTCGTAGCCGAGACGGCGAGGCCGCCGAGGTCGACCCGGGGTGTTGGATCGGCGGGTCCGGGAGTTGGGGAGGTGTGCTGCTGGAGTCAGAGTGCTCGTCGCCAGGTCTGGCCTGTGAGGGCCTTGCCGAAGCTGTGGTGTGGCTCGGATTCGACGAGTTCGAACTCGGCGGCTTCGTAGATGCGGCGGGCCGAGGTGAGGATGTCGTTGGTCCAGAGCACCATGCTTCGGTAACCGGCGTTGGTGGCGAAGCGCAGGCATTCCTCGACCAGCGCCCGGCCGACGCCGAGGCCGCGTGCGGAGGGTTCCACCAGCAGCAGCCGCAGCCGCGCGGTGGTGTCGTCCTCGCGCACGCAGAAGACGCAGCCGACCGGCTCGCCGTCCTGTTCGGCGATCCAGGCGCGCTCCGATTGTGGCTCACGGGTTTCGAGGAAGTCGGCGACGATCCGCGCGACGAGCGTTTCGTAATCGCCGTTCCAGCCGTATTCGGCGGCGTACAGGGCGGCGTTGCGCCCGATGACCCAGCCGTAGTCGCCGGGGCGCGGGTCGCGGATGGTGAACGGCGCGCCGGCGCGGCCGTCGAGGATGTGTTCGATGGTGCGCATGGCGTTGACGAGGCGGTCTCGATCGTTGGGGGGATGGCTCGCGAGCAGGGCGGCGACGTCGTGGCTGGACCGCTCGTTCAGGTCGGCGAAGGCGGCCGCGCCCCGCTCGGTGAGCCGGACCAGCTGGCGGCGCCCGTCGGTCTCGGAGCGCTGCCGCAGCACCAGCCCGGCGCTCTCGAACCGGGACAGGATGCGGCTGAGGTAGCCGGGGTCCAGCCCCAGGCTCTGGCGCAGCGTGACCACCTCGGCCGGGCCGAAATGGTTGAGCTCGAACAGGATTCGGCCCTCGGTCAGGGAGAATTCGCTGTCGACCAGGTGTTCGTGCAGCACCCCGATCAGGCGGGTGTAGCGGCGGTTGAATTCGCGGACCGCGGCGATGTGGTCGGCGCCGACGGATGCGGCGGTGGCGGTGTTCATATCCCTGTGCCTCGCTCGGATTCGGATCGGTAGCCCGGATCGGCCGGACGGTCCTTTGACTGAGTCAAAGGTTATCTCACCGGTGGGCTCCGCGTTGCGGGATTTCTGTCGCCGCGCCTCATCGTGGTAACTTGAACGGCGTTCAATACGCCTCCGCGAAGGATTCCCTTGGCCCTCACCCCGGACGAGATCACCGCCCTCGACGCCGCTCACGTCTGGCACCCGTACGGAGGGTTTCCCGCCAGCACGGAGCCGCTCGTCGTGGCGTCCGCGGCCGGTACCCGGCTGACCCTGGCCGACGGCCGCGAACTGGTCGACGGCATGAGTTCGTGGTGGGCCGCCGTGCACGGCTACCGGCACCCGGTGCTGGACGCGGCGCTGACGGCGCAGGCGCGGCGGATGAGTCACGTCATGTTCGGCGGTCTGACCCACGAGCCCGCGGCGCGGCTGGCGCGGCTCCTGGTCGAGATCACCCCGGACGGCTTGGACAAGGTGTTCCTGTGCGACTCCGGCTCGGTGTCGGTGGAGGTCGCCGCGAAGATGTGCCTGCAGTACTGGCGGGCCCTGGGGCGTCCGGCCAAGCGGCGGCTGTTCACCTGGCGCGGCGGGTATCACGGCGATACGTTCACGCCGATGAGCGTCTGCGATCCCGACGGCGGCATGCACGCGCTGTGGACCGATGTGCTGACCGAGCAGATCTTCGCGCCGGCCCCGCCGAAAGACTATGAGCCCGAATACGTTCGCGAACTCGAGCGCCTGTTCGAGGCGCACGCCGGGGAGACGGCGGCGGTCATCGTGGAGCCGGTCGTGCAGGGCGCGGGCGGGATGCGATTCCACCATCCGCGCTACCTGAACGAACTGCGGCGGCTGTGCGACGAGCACGAGGTGCTGCTGGTCTTCGACGAGATCGCCACTGGATTCGGCCGCACCGGAACGTTTTTCGCGTCCGACCGGGTCGGCGTGCGCCCGGACGTGCTGTGCCTGGGCAAGGCGCTCACCGGCGGATACCTGACGCTGGCCGCCACACTGTGCACCGCGACGATCGCGGAGACCATCAGCGCCGGGCACGGCGGGCTGATGCACGGGCCGACATTCATGGGCAATCCGCTCGCCTGCGCGGTCGCGGTCGCCTCGATCGAGCTGCTGCTGTCGCGCGACTGGGCGGCGGAGGTGGCCGGTATCGAGGCGGGGCTGACCACGGGACTGGCTGCCGCACACCAGGTTCCGGGCGTGGTGGATGTGCGGGTGCAGGGCGCGATCGGCGTCGTCGAACTCGAGCACCCGGTGGATATGCGCAAGGCCTCGCACGCCGCCGTCGAGGCGGGGGTGTGGCTGCGACCGTTCCGCAATCTGATCTACACCATGCCGCCGTTCATCAGCGATGACGAGGACGTGGCGCAGATCGCGGCCGCCGTGGTCGCCGCCGCCGCGACCTGACGGCGGCGAACCTGCCTGTGCCGCGCCATGGTCGGCGCCGCCGTCAGTGCCGCGCCCTTGCACCACGAGCACGAATACCAGGACCGCGTCGCGGACCTTCTTCAGCAGGCTCGCCGCTTCGTAATACTGGGCGGCTTCGGCGGATTGGGCGAGCTGTGGTCGACGAATGTGCGCCCTCGCCGCCCTCCTGAACGGCGTTCAAGTATGCTGCTGTGCTGTGAGTGATCCGTTGGGTTGGCTGGATGTGCGGGCCGGGGAGCGGGTGCGGGCCGGGCTGCGGCGGGAATTGCGGGCGCGGGCGCCGGAGACCGGGCTGATCGACCTGGCGTCCAACGACTACCTGGGGTTGTCGCGACACCCCGAGGTGATCGAGGGCGCGGTCGAGGCGGTGCGGAAATGGGGCGCCGGATCGACCGGATCGCGCCTGGTGACCGGGACGACGGTCGAGCACGAGCAGTTGGAGGACGAACTCGCGGAATTCGTCGGCGCCGAGGCGGGGCTGGTATTCGCCTCGGGGTACGCCGCCAATCTCGGGGTGGTGACGGCGCTGGCCGGGCGCGGCGCGCTGGTGGTGTCGGACGCGGGCAGCCACGCCTCGCTGGTCGACGCCTGCCGCCTGTCGCGCGCCCGCGTGGAGATCGCGCCGCACCGCGACGCCGCCGCGGTGGCGCGGCTGCTGTCCGCGCGCACCGAGGAGCGGGCGGTCGTGCTGACCGACTCGGTCTTCAGCGCCGACGGGGATCTCGCGCCGCTGGCGGATCTGCACCGGGTGGTGCGCGCGCACGGTGCGGTGCTCATCGTCGACGAGGCGCACGGCCTCGGTGTCCGCGGCGCAGGGGGCCGCGGACTGGTGCACGAACTCGGTTTGGCCGGTGCGCCCGACCTGGTCGTCACCGCGACGCTCTCGAAGGCCCTGGCCGCCCAGGGCGGCGTCGTGCTCGCCGACGAGCGGGTGCGGGCCCATCTGATCGACGCGGCGCGCACCTTCATCTTCGATACCGGGCTGGCGCCGGCGGCCGTCGGCGCGGCGCGGGCCGCCCTGCGGTTGCTGCGCCGCGAGCCCGCGATGGCGGGCCGAGTCCTGGACCGGTCCGCGGCCATCGCACGGATCGCCGGTGTGCCGCAACCGGATTCGGCCGTGGTCTCGGTGGTGCTCGGTGAGGCGCAGGTCGCCTACGACGCCGCCGAGGCCTGCCGGGCCCGAGGGCTGAGCGTGGGGTGCTTCCGGCCGCCCTCCGTGCCGGAGGGCGCCTCGCGGCTGCGTCTCACCGCCCGGGCCGACCTCGACGACGCCGAAATGAACACCATCGCAACGGTTCTCGCCGATGTGCTGACCACGGCTCGAGGAGCGGTCCCGGCATGAGCGTGCTCATAGTGACCGGAACCTCCACGGAGGTCGGGAAGACGATCGTCACGGCGGCGCTGGCCGCCGCCGCCCTGGCCGCCGGACGCTCGGTGGCGGTGTGCAAACCGGCACAGACGGGGATGGGGCCGGGTGAGCCCGGAGACCTCGCGGAGGTCGAGCGGCTCGCCGGTGTCACCCGCAGCCTCGAACTGGCGCGGTATCCCGATCCCTTGGCGCCCGATACCGCCGCGCGCCGCGCCGGGCAGCCGCTGCTGACGCTCGGGGAGACGGCCGGCGCCATCGATTCGCTGGCCGACGCGGATCTGACCCTGGTGGAGGGCGCGGGCGGATTGCTGGTCCGGCTGGGCGAATTCACGATCGTCGATCTCGCGCAGAAGCTGGGCGCGCCCGTACTGGTGGTCGCCGCCGCCGGGCTCGGCACCCTCAATCACAGTGAGCTGACCACCCGCGCCCTGGCCGCCGCGGGCGTGCCCTGCGCGGGCCTGGCCATCGGGTCGTGGCCGATCGCCCCGGACCTCGCCGCCGAATGCAATCGTGTCGACCTGCCCGCCGTCACGGGCGAGGAGGTGGTCGGCGTCGTCCCGGAGGGCGTCGCCCATTGGCAGCCGCAACGTTTCGCCGCCACCGCCACCGACTGGTTCCTCCCGCACTGGCGCACCCGCTACCTCAGCTGAGCACCGATAGCGACGCGCCCGGCCGACCACAGCGGTTCCCGCACGCCTGGTTCGTTCCCGCACGCTCTGCAGCGCCTGTGGGGAGTGCGGGAACACGCAGGGCGTGCGCGAAGGAGAGCACTCGGGCGGGGGGATAGCGCGGAACGCGCGGGTGTGGCACGGGCCACCGGGGCGCTGCCGCGGATGATCGTGACGGCCGATCGGTCCTACAGTGGGTGAAGATGCTTCTGGAGGACCGGCACCCGTCCACCGTCGCGGACTTCGACGACGCGCGGCGGAGGGCGCGGCTGGCCGAGACCAGGCCCGGACACGGCTGGGTGCGGTTGCGGTGTACGCGAAAGGCGCTGCTGGGGATCGTGCTGATTCCGCTCGTCCTGCTCGTGGCGTTCGCCCAGTACCTGGCCGTCGACGTCGCCCCCGAGCGCGCCCGGCTGGCCAGGACCGAACCGGCGGTGCTGCCGATCGCCGCCCCCGCACCGGAGGCCCGCAACACCGCCGTCTTCGATCTGACCGGCCTGGGCACGCTGGATGCCACCGATACCGCGCGCGCCCTCCCGTCGCTGACCCGACTGGGTTCGGTGTGGGCCGTGCGCTACGACAACTCCGGTATCGATACGAAGGTCATCAGCGACCTCATCCTCAAGGTCACCGAGGCCGCGAAGATCGATAACGTGGTGCTGGTCGGGCACAGCATGGGCGGCGTCATCGCGCTCGAGATCGGCAAGCACATCCACGCCGACAGCCCCAAGACCCTCGCGGGAATCCTGCTGGACTGCACGCCGGTGGACCTGAACGCGGTCCGCCCGGAGAGCCGGGACCAGGGCGAGGACCTGCTGCGGTGGACCGGATGGCTGCCCGGGACACGGGAGAGCCGCGGCCTGCGGATCATCGCCGAAACCTATGCCCGCCGTGAGCGTTTCGTCGACCAGTCCACCTTTCCGCCGGGGATCCGCGCCGACAGGTTCCGGGACGCGGTCCAGGATGTGCTGCGGCAGAAGATCGCCAGCCGCGACGCGGCCAGCAACGGACTGATCGAATCGCAGTTCCGGGCGATCGTGGCCGGGGGCGCCGTCGACGATCTGCGCGCCCTGGCCAAGCCCGCGCACGGCAAGCCGCGACCGGCGATCGCCTTCATCCGGCCGCACAATCCCGAACGCGACCCGGTCGTCGACGTCGAGGCCACCCACCGCGTGCTGATCGAACAGGCGGGCGGCGTCAACGGGACGCTGCTGGTGGTGCTCACGCGCGGCACCGGGCACGCCAACCCGCGGCAGCAGCCGGGCGAGTACAACAAGGTCGTCGAGCAGCAGGTGGTGCCGTTCATGCGTTTGGTACGCAGCCAGGAGCTGGTCTCGACGGCCCGATGACGAGCAGGGGTCAGCGCACCGTGTCGTCGATCCGGGGCCGGATGTCCGAGGGCGGCAGCAGGTTCCAGCGCTCCAGCTGCGCGCGGATCTGCTCGGCGGCGTCGATGTTGAGCGGCCCGCTGGTCCACAGCGCGTAGGGCAGATTGAGGAAGCGCTGCTCGGTGACCGCGCGCAGCTGGTTGATGCCCGGCTTGGCGCGCAGCAGATCGACCTTCTCCTGGAACGACTGCGGCGGATAGTCGACGAAGACGATGGCGTCCGGGTCGGAGTTCGCGAGCCGCTCCCACGAGACCTTGGTCCAGGTGTCGCTGACGTCGTCGAGTATGTTGCGCGCGCCCGCGGCATCCAGGATCGCCTGCGGCCCACCGAATTTTCCGCTGGAGAAGACGGTGTCGCTGGCGCTGTCGAAGACGAAGACATTCGGGCGGCGCGGGGCCTGCGGCGCCCGGTGCAGGGCTTCCAGCCGCCGATCGAGGTCCGCGAGCAGCCCCTTCGCCTGCTCGGTGCGGCCGGTGATCGCGCCGAGATTGTCCAGGTCGGTCCGCAGCGCCGTCCACGGCTCGACGACCCCGCGGGCCCGCTCGCTCCCGGCCCGCCGACAGCTCTCGGTGAGTACGTAGGCGGCAATACCGTTCTTGCGCAACGAGTCCGGGGTGAGGTCGGTGGCCTCCTCGTATCCGTAGTTCCAGCCCGCGACCATGACGTCGGGATGCTGGGCCAGCACCGTCTCCCGCGAGGGTTTCTGGGGCGCAACCTGTTTCAGCCGGTCGACCACGTCACCGTAGTGCCGTCGCAGGGTGTCGGCGTCGCGTCCCATACTCGACACCGCGGCCACCGAGTCCTGGGCGCCCAAGGCCAGCGCCATCGAGATCATATTGCTGTCGTTGACGAACAGGCGCCGCGCGGGCGACGGGAAGCGCACCTCCTGTCCGCAGTTGCGGACGGTGAGGTTGCCGCCGGCCGTCGGTGACGGGCCGCATGCCGCCACCGTCAGGGCGGTGGTCAGGAGAGTGAGGGCCAGAGTTGCGTGTCTCATGGCTGCCTTTCTGTAAGGGTGGACGCCTCAGCCGGATCACGATGGGCCGGGTTCGAGTCGAGCAGCAGATGGACCGCGCCGGTATCCGGGTGGCGCACTCGCGCGGCCCGGACACCGAACACGGTGCTCAGCATGTCGGGGGTCAGTGCGACCTCCGGCGGCTCCAGCGCGCTCGCCCGGCCGTCGCGCAGCACCAGCACCCGGTCGCAGTAGCGGTCCGCCAGGGTCAGATCGTGCAGTGCCAGCACCACGGTCCGGTCCAGGGTGCGAATCTGTTCCAGCAGCGCCAGCCGATGGGTGATGTCGAGATGGTTGGTCGGCTCGTCGAGCAGCAGCAGGGGAGTGGACTGGATCAGCGCCCGGGCCAGCAGCACCCGCTGCCGCTCACCGCCGGACATCCGGTGCACCGGGCGGTCGGCGAAGCCGTCGAGATCCACTGCGTGCAGGGCGCTTTCGACCGCCTGGCGCTCGCGGGGACCACCCGGGCCCCACGGTGGCAGATACGGCGTGCGGCCCAGCGCGATCACCTCACCGGCCCGCAGATCGTCGGGCGGCTGCTCGTCCTGGGCGACCAGCGCGACCATGTGCGCCCGCCGCCGCGGCGAAAGCTGGTGCAGGTCACGACCATCGGCGAGCACGTTGCCGTGATGCGGTCGCAGCAGCCCGGCCAGCGTCCGCAACAGTGTGGTCTTCCCGCTGCCGTTCGGCCCGACGATGCCGATGGTCTCACCGGCCCGGACCGTGAAAGACACGTCTTCGAGCACTGCCCATCGCCCGGGGCCACAACCGAGGCCGCGAGTCTCGAGGGCGGCGGCAGGGGTGTTCTGTCTCATCGCAGCCCGCTCGTTCCCCGCGCGCCGCTGAACCTCCCCGCGATCACGACGCACCGAATCTGTAGCGCCGCCGCCCCATCAGGACCAGGAACACCGGCGCGCCGATCAGCCCGGTCAGCACGCCCACCGGAATCTCGGTGGGCCGCACCAGCACTCGGGCCGCGGCGTCCGCCGCCACCAGGAACAGCGCCCCGCACAGCGCGCAGACCGGCAGCAGCAACCGATGCGGCGACCCGACCAGCAGCCGCGCCGCATGCGGCACCACCAGCCCGACGAACCCGATGCCACCCGACACCGCCACCAGCACACCGACCAGGATCGCCAGCCCCACGAACAACGCGATCCGCAAGGCGCGCACCGGAACTCCCACCGAGGCCGCGGTATCGGCACCGAGGTTCAGGGCATCCAACCAGCCGCTGGCCGCCAGCAGCGCCACCGCGGCGACACCGACCACGCACGCGGGCAGCGCGATACGCGTCCAGTCCGCGCCCGCCAGGCTGCCCAGCAGCCAGAACAGTACCGACTGCGCCGCCGCGGGATCCGAGCTGCGGAAAATCAGATAACTGCTCAGGGCCGCGAAGGCCGATCCGAGGACGGTGCCGGTCAGCACCAGCCGCAGCGGCGTGAGCCCGCCCTGCGCGACGGAGATCGCGAAGACCAGCGCGGCCGCTACGAAGGCGCCCGCCAGCGCCCCGCCCGAGAGCGCCCACACCCCGGCCCCGGCGAACAGCCCGGACGTGATCACCCCCGCCGCCCCGACCCCGGCTCCGGACGACACCCCGAGCAGATAGGGATCGGCGAGCGGATTACGCACCAGCGTCTGCATCGCCGCACCCGCCAGCGCCAGGCCCGCGCCGACCACGGCGGCCAGCACCGTGCGCGGCACCCGCAGTTCCCAGACGATGGTGTCCATGCCCGGGTCGGCTCCGGCGGGGCCGGTGAGATGGCCGCGCAAGACCTCGAACACCGTTGCGAGAGGCAGGTTTTCGGCGCCGAACCCGGTCGCCGCGACCATGGCGACCGCCAGCATCGCCGTGACGACGGGGATTACCACCGATATCCGCGCACGGATCATCGCCGATACTCCATGGGCACCTCGCGACCTCTGCAGAGCTGTGCCGGGTGAGGGAGGTCTGACTTCCGCGGCGCACTCGGGTGCCGCCCGCGGTCACAGTGGCGCGACCGTTCCGGAATTACACCGGATTCCCGCACTCCCCGGCAGGGACGGAAACGAACTTTACCGTCCGGTTCATTGCGTCAGCGCACCCGGCTGCCCAGCAGGTGCCGGACACCGCCGACGAACAGCTGCAGCCCGAAGTCGAAACGGGCGGTGGCGCTGGTGTTCTCATACAGCGGCGACGACTCCTCCGCCAGCGCGCCCGCCGAATCCATCTGCATCCGCGACTGCTCGTCGACGGTCTCGCCGAGCACGTAGTACAGCAGTGTGTACGCGGCCAGATCGGCCTCCTCGCGTGTCATGCCGCCGCGGATCAGCGCCCCCGCGACGCGCTCGCGGCCCTTGCTGGTGGTGAGGCGGGAGGCGTAGGTGGCCGAGACCAGTTCGGCGCCGTCGCGGTAGGCGAGCAGACAGGAGCGCATCCGGTGCGCCAGTTCGCCCACCTGCGCGGACCATTCGTCGTCGGCGACGGCCTCGTCCAGCGGCGCCAGGATGCGGTCGGCGACCGCGCCCAGCAGGGCCTGCTTGTTGGGGAAGTGCCAGTACAGCGCGCCGGGCTGCACATGCAGCGCGGTCGCCAGGCGCCGCATCGTGAGATCGGCCAGCCCGTACTGGTCGAGGATGGCGATGGCGCCGTCGACGACGTCGGTGCGATGCAGTTGCACTTGGCGACAACCCTTTCGTGCTTTGACTCGCGTCCCACGCTACCCTAGCCTGAACACCGTTCAAGTTGCACGGCCGACCCGGCCGGACGAAGGGATTCGTGCGCATGACCCAGGCACCCGTCAGGACCGACACCGACATTCTGGCGACCGCCCGCGAGCAGGTGCTCGACCGCGGCGTCGGCCTCGACGAACAGCAGACGCTCGAGGTGCTGCGCCTCGGCGACGACCGGCTCGAGGAACTGCTGGCGCTGGCGCACGAGGTGCGGATGCGGTGGTGCGGGCCGGAGGTCGAGGTCGAGGGCATCATCTCGCTCAAGACCGGCGGCTGCCCGGAGGACTGCCACTTCTGTTCGCAGTCCGGGCTTTTCCAATCGCCGGTGCGCGCCGCGTGGCTCGATATCCCGAGCCTGGTGGAGGCGGCCAAGCAGACCGCCAAGACCGGCGCCACCGAATTCTGCATCGTCGCGGCCGTGCGCGGCCCGGACGAGCGGCTGATGGCGCAGGTCGCCGCGGGTGTGGAGGCGATCCGCAACGAGGTCGACATCCAGGTGGCCTGCTCACTGGGCATGCTCACCCAGGAACAGGTCGACCAGTTGGCCGCGATGGGCGTGCACCGCTACAACCACAACCTCGAGACCTCGCGCTCGCACTTCCCGAACGTGGTCACCACACACAGCTGGGAGGAGCGCTGGGACACCCTGCGCATGGTCCGCGAGGCGGGTATGGAGGTCTGCTGCGGCGGCATCCTCGGCATGGGCGAAACCCTGGAGCAGCGTGCGGAATTCGCGGCCAACCTCGCCGAGTTGGAGCCCGACGAGGTGCCGCTGAACTTCCTGAACCCGCGCCCGGGCACTCCGTTCGGCGACCTCGAGGTGCTGCCCGCCGCCGACGCGCTGCGGGCCGTTGCCGCGTTCCGGCTGGCGCTGCCGCGCACCATGCTGCGCTTCGCGGGCGGCCGCGAGATCACCCTGGGCGATCTCGGCGCCAAGAAGGGCATCCTCGGCGGCATCAACGCCGTCATCGTCGGCAACTACCTGACCACCCTGGGCCGCCCGGCCGAAGCGGACCTGGATCTGCTCGGCGAGTTGAAGATGCCGATCAAGGCGCTCAACGAGACGCTGTGACCGCACCGCTGCGCGGAGAATCGGTGCGGTTCAGGTATTGTCGGCAGCCCAGGAGCTGCACGTTTCGAGGTGATCGTGGACATCATGGAAGCCGGACAGCCGGGGGCCGATCCCTCGGCGGAGCGCTACAACCCGTTCACGGGTAAGCGGATCGTTCCGAACCTGCACGATGCGGTACCGGCGGCCGCGCTGCTGGGTCTCGAGCCGCCGCGCTTCTGCGAGCAGTGCGGACGGCGCATGGTCGTTCAAGTCAGCCCGGACGGCTGGTGGGCCAAGTGCTCCCGGCACGGGGTGGTGGATTCCACGAGCCTGGAACAACATCGGTGATGGCGCATCAGAGCGCGGTCGAGCCGTCCGACACCCGGCGCCGCGAGCTGCGCGCCGTGCTGTGGGTGGCGGCGGCCGTGCTGCTGGTGAGCGCGATCGGCGGCGCGGTGTGGGGCGTGCTGGCGCCCGTGGAGAAGGTGCTCGTGGTCGAGCCGGGTAGGGGAGCGGCGCTGCCGGGGGAGAGCGCGCACCGATTCGACGCCGTCGCGATCTTCGTCTGCGCCGGTGCGATCGCCGGGCTGCTGAGCGCCGCGGCGGTGTGGCGGCTGCGCCGGTTGCGCGGTCCGCTGCTGCAGGGCGGCCTGCTGTTCGGATCGCTGGCCGGTGCCTGGCTGATGTCCTGGGTCGGTGACCAGGTGGCGGGCCTGCTGCATCCGCGCCCGGCGAACCCGCCCGTGCAGGCGATCGTCGAGCTGGCCCCGGCGATCGTGCCCTCGGAGGTCACGGGCTGGACCCAGCTGGCGGTGCAGCCGCTGATCGCCTCGCTGGTGGTGCTGGTGCTGGCCGCGCTCAGCACCTCCGAGGACCTGGGCTCCGGCGCGGGACGCACCGGCGAGTCGGCCGACGGCGCGCGGCCTTACGCGTCCGACGTCACCTACGGGCCGTACGGCACGCCGGTCTCGCAGGCCATACATCTCGGTCCGTTCCAGGGCGCCGACTCCGGTTCGCCGCGTTGACGCCGGGCCGCGGCCGATCCGTTGCCGAAGGTTTCCCGGCGCGCCGTAGGCTGAAGTCACACCACCCTCGGAAAGGCGGCGGGCCGTGGGGTTCATCGGGACCGGACCGGTCGTCGAGGCCATCGACGCCGAGTCCTGGCGCGTCCGCGAACCCATCGAATACCGGGGCGAGTACCAGACTTTCATCGTCCCCACCGGATTCCGCACCGACTTCGCGTCCGTGCCCCGGGCCCTGGTGTGGCTGGTCCCGCGCTATGGCGCCTTCACCCGCGCCGCCATCCTGCACGACTATCTGACCCGCGGCGGCGAGGTGAGCCGCGCGGACGCCGACGGACTGTTCCGGCGCGCCCTGCGCGAGACCGGCGTGACGGTCCCGCAGCGCTGGATGATGTGGGCCGCGGTGCGCTTGGCCTCGGGTCTGCGCGGCGCCACCGCGGGTGACATCGCCCTGGTCCTCCTCATAGCGATCCCGTCCACCGTCTTCTTGGCGATCCCGGTGCTCGTCGTCCAACTCTGGCTGCTGCTGTTCTGGGTGGTGGAGGCGATTTTCTGGTCGGCAGGCCGCCTCACCGGCCGCACGACCACCCCACCCCCGAAACCCCGAGTCCGCATGACCACCTGAGTGGCGCGCGGGCGCCCGAGTGGATAATGCGTCGGTGACCGTACAGCGTCGGATCTCGGTGGTCGGTACGTCGGGTTCCGGGAAGAGTTCGCTGGCTCGCCGTATCGCGCAGCGGCTCGGGATCCCGCACATCGAGCTGGACGCCATCCATCACCAGGCGGACTGGACGCCGATGCCCGAGGCCGAGTTCCGGGCCGCGGTCGCCGCGCGGATCGCGCATGGCGCATGGGTGGTCGACGGCAACTACCAGGGCAAGCTCGGAGACCTGGTGTGGCGCCGCGCCGACACGGTGGTCTGGTTCGACCTGCCGCGCCCGCAGGTCATGCTGCAGATCGTCAAGCGCACCGCGGGTCGATCGCTGACCGGCCGTGAACTGTGGAACGGTAATCGAGAATACTGGCGAAACATGTTGTCGCCCAACCCCGAACGATCGGTGATCATGTGGGCTTGGACAACGCACGCCAGAAATCGCGTCCGCTACGCGACGGCGCAGGCCGACCCGGCCTACCGGCACCTCGAGTTCGTCCGGCTGCGGTCACACCGTGATGCCGAGGCATTTCTCGTCGGGCTCGAGGAGCCGCGACGCGTCGACCGCGACCGCTGAACCGCCCCCGGCGGACACGACGGTCCGAAAATCGCTGGCTGCTTGCGGATCCTGCGGGATCCCGCTCACCCGAAATCGCGCGCCAGCACCGCGCGGGCGTGGGCCTCGGCCAGCAGTAGCCCCACCTCCCGGCGCAGCCTGCCGAGTTCGCGACGCCGCGCGGTGGTGCCGGTCGTGGCCGCGAGCTCCTGGTCCAGGAAGCCGAGGGTGTCCCGCAGACCCCTCACCCGCTCGACGGTCGCCCCGTCGCCCGAGCGTCTCGTCTCCTCGATGAGCTGGGCGAGCCGATGTTCCAGACCTGGTTGCCGCCGTCGGCCGAGCCGACGTTCCAGACCGAGCATTTCGCCTCCTGACGCTTATTGTGCCGTTAGTTAACGGTACATCAGAATATGGCGAGATAAAAAGGTTCAGCCGCGCGGTCGCAGGGCGGCGAATTCGTCGGTCACCCGGATCTCGTCGTCGGTGAAACGGTAGACGGCGGCGGGTCGGCCGCCCGCCTTGCCGGGGGAGGCGGTGTCGCCGGTGGGTGTAATCACCTTGCGGCGGCTCAGGACTCGTTGCAGGTTCGTGGTGTCCACCTCGTATCCCAAGGCGGCGCAATAGATTTCGCGCAGCGTCGACATGGTGAAACGCGAAGGGGCCAGGGCGAAGGCGATATTGGTGTAGGACAGCTTGGCCGCCAGCCTGGTGCGGGCGTGATGGACGACCGTGCCGTGGTCGAAGGACATGTTCGGCAGCGACGAGACCGACTGCCAGCGGGTGTCCGGCGGCAGGTGCGGGTCCGCGGACAGCGGCACCAGCCCGAGATAGGCCGAGGCGATGCGGCGCGGGCCGGGAACGCGGTCCGGATCGCTGAAGACCGACAACTGCTCGATATGCCACAGCTCGCGCACGTCGACCTTCTCGGCGAGCTGTCGGCGAGCCGAGACGTCGAGATCCTCGTCGTCGCGCAGGCGGCCGCCGGGCAGCGACCAGGTGCCGGTCTGCGGCTCCATCGCCCGCTCCCATAGCAACACCGCCAGTTCGGTGTGCCAGCCCGGCGCACACCGCGGCACCTCGGGGTCTACCGGTGCACTGGCGTCCTGACCTGCGGTGATGGTGTCGGGGAAGCGACGAACCTGGAACACCGCGGTGAGCGATTCGTGAATGGTGCTACCATGGGCCACGTTTTCGATTGTAAGTCGAAAACCTGGTGGATGCGAATCGGCGAGGCTGCCGAGCGCATGAGGAAGGAGCCATGCCATGGCGACTATGACGTTTGCCGGGCGCGTCACGGACGGTCCGTCGGGATATTCGGGGGTGGAGGCCGGCCCGGAGTGGGCGCAGGAGATCCAGCGCCTCGCGCGCGAGCGCAACGCGACCATCCTGGCGCACAACTACCAGCTGCCCGAGATCCAGGACGTCGCCGACCACGTCGGCGACTCGCTGGCGCTGTCGCGCATCGCGGCCGAGGCGCCCGAGGACACCATCGTGTTCTGCGGCGTGCACTTCATGGCGGAGACGGCCAAGATCCTCAGTCCCGAGAAGACCGTGCTGATCCCGGACCAGCGGGCCGGGTGCTCGCTGGCCGACTCCATCACCGCCGACGATCTGCGCGCATGGAAGGCCGAACACCCCGGCGCAGTGGTGGTGTCCTACGTGAACACCACCGCCGCGGTGAAGGCGCTCACCGACATCTGCTGCACCTCCTCGAACGCGGTGGACGTGGTGGCGTCCATCGACCCGGACCGCGAGGTGCTGTTCCTGCCCGACCAGTTCCTGGGCGCGCACGTCAAGCGCGTGACCGGGCGGGAGAACATGCACATCTGGGCCGGTGAATGCCACGTGCACGCGGGCATCAACGGGGATGAGCTGACCGAGCAGGCGCGCACCCACCCGGACGCGGAACTGTTCGTGCATCCCGAATGCGGCTGCGCCACGTCGGCGTTGTACCTGGCTGGCGAGGGCGCCTTCCCGGCCGACCGGGTGCACATCCTGTCCACCGGCGGCATGATCGACGCGGCCCGGGCGGCGAAGTCGAATCAGGTGCTGGTCGCCACCGAGGTCGGCATGCTGCACCAATTGCGCAGGGCCGCACCGGGAATCGACTTCCAGGCGGTCAACGACCGCGCCTCCTGCAAGTACATGAAGATGATCACCCCGGCGGCACTGCTGCGCTGCCTGGTGGAGAACCGCGACGAGGTGCACGTCGATCCCGAGACCGCCGCGCTGGGCCGCAGCTCGGTGCGGCGGATGATCGCCATCGGCAATCCCGGCGGCGGCGAGTGAACAGGGCGTCCGCGCGATGAGTATCCCGTCGATCGCCTGGGAGGCGGACGCCGACCTGGTGGTGGTCGGCGGCGGGGTCGCCGGCCTCACCGCCGCCCGCACGGCCTCGCTGCGCGGACTGCGGGTGCTGACCCTGAGCAAGGGCGGCCCGGCCGACACCTCCACGCAGTACGCCCAGGGCGGCATCGCCGTCGTCGCGCCGCAGGGTGATTCGGTGGACGCGCATGTGCAGGACACCCTCGCGGCGGGCGTCGGCCTCTGCGATCCGGGGGCGGTGCGCTCCATCGTCGAGGGCGGCCGGGACGCGGTGGCCGCGCTCACCGATCTCGGGGCGGTGTTCGACCTGGGTCGCGACGGCCAGATCTCGCGCACGCGCGAGGGCGGGCACAGCACCCGGCGCATCATCCACGCGGGCGGCGATGCCACCGGCGCGGAGGTGCAGCGGGCACTCAATACGGCCGGGCTGCCGGTGCTGTTCGGCGCCGCCGCGGTGGATGTCGTCACCGGGTCCGGGGGCGTGCGCGGCGTGATCGCGGTGTCGGACAAGGGTTTCGGTGTCGTACACGCCCCGGCGCTGCTGCTGGCGACCGGGGGGTTGGGGCAGCTGTACGCGTGCAGCACCAATCCGGCCGGTGCGACCGCGGACGGGATCGCGCTGGCACTGCGGGCCGGTGCGGCGGTGGCCGATCTGGAGTTCGTGCAGTTCCATCCGACGGTGCTGTTCGCCGCCGGCGGGCTCGGCCAGCGGCCGCTGATCAGCGAGGCGGTGCGGGGCGAGGGCGCGGTCCTCGTCGACGCGGAGGGCAGGTCGGTCACCGCCGGTGTGCATCCGCGCGGCGACCTGGCCCCGCGCGATGTGGTGTCGCGGGCGATCGCCGCGCGCATGCACGCGCTCGGCGCCGATCACGTCTTTCTCGACGCACGAATGATCGACGGCTTCGCGCGGCGGTTCCCGACGATCACGGCGTCGTGTGCGGCCGCCGGGCTCGACCCGCGTACGGATCTCATCCCCGTGGCACCGGCCGCGCACTATCAGTGCGGCGGCGTGGTCACCGATACCCACGGCCGCACCGCGGTGCCCGGGCTCTACGCCGCGGGGGAGGTCGCCCGGACCGGCCTGCACGGCGGCAATCGCCTCGGGTCCAACAGTCTGCTCGAAGGCCTGGTGGTCGGCGAGCGTGCCGGTGCCGCGGCGGCGGAGCGGCGCGGCGGTGCGGGGCGCATCAGCGAACTCGGTGCGGTCACCTTCCCCCGGGCGGATCGGAAGTTCTTGCGGGAGTTGATGACCGAGCACGCGTCGGTCGTGCGTGACGGTGACGGCTTGCGCTCGGCGGTGCTGCGGCTGCTGCAACTGCTGTCGGAGCCGATCAGCCTGTCCCCGGTGGCGGATGCCGACCGCCGGGGTCGGGGATCCGGTGCTCGGGTCGTTTCCCAGGGGCGCGATCTCGCGATTCGGGAATCGGAGGACGCACGGGTGGAAGGTAATTCGAGGGAGCGGACAGAACCGGACGGGGCCGGGGCGACCGCGCGGGTGGTCACCGCACTGGAGGATGCCGCCCTCACCCTTGCCGCCCGCGCACTCCTGGTCGCCGCGACGGCCCGCACCGAGAGCCGGGGCTGCCACACCCGCTCGGATCACGCCGACACCCGCGATGAGTTGCGCCGCAGCCTCCCCGTCCGTCTCGGGCCGGACGGCCGCCCGCAACTGGCCACCGACGCGGCGGGGCCGACCGGCGAACCCGATCACCTCGCGGCGTCGCGAGTGTGACGTGCCCGCAGTGGAACAAAGGAGTGCAGTAATGGCCCTGGATGCCGGACTCGACCGGGACGAGGTGCTGGCGCTGATCCGCGCCGCGCTGGACGAGGATCTGCGGTACGGACCCGATATCACCACGGCGGCAACGGTTCCCGCGGACGCCGCGGTGAAGGCGTCGATGGTGTCGCGACAGCACGGGACCGTGGCGGGTCTGGACGTGGGGTTGCTGGTACTGGACGAGGTGATCGGCGCGGGCGCCTACGAGATCACCGAACGGGTCTCCGACGGCGCCCGGGTGGCGCCCGGGGATGCGGTGCTGGATCTGGTCGCGCCGACCCGCGGGCTGCTGACCGCCGAGCGCACCATGTTGAACCTGGTGTGTCACCTGTCCGGCATCGCCACCGTCACCGCCGCGTGGGTCGAGGCGGTGGCCGGGACGCGCTGCCGGGTCCGCGACAGCCGAAAGACGCTGCCGGGCCTGCGTTCCCTGCAGAAGTACGCGGTGCGCGCCGGCGGCGGGGTCAACCACCGGATGGGCCTCGGCGATGCGGCGCTCATCAAGGACAACCACGTGGTCGCCGCCGGTTCGGTGGTCGCGGCGCTGCGCGCGGTGCGGGAGCTGGCCCCGGATATCGCCTGCGAGGTCGAGGTGGACAGCCTGCAGCAGCTCGATGAGGTGCTGGCCGAGGACGTGGAACTGGTGCTGCTGGACAACTTTCCGCTGTGGGCCACCCAGGCGGCGGTGCAGCGTCGCGACGCCCGCTCGCCGCGGACGAAGCTCGAATCCTCGGGCGGGCTGACGCTCGACGTCGCCGCGGACTACGCCCGCACGGGCGTGGACTACCTCGCGGTCGGGGCGCTCACCCACTCGGTGCGCGTGCTCGACCTCGGGCTCGACATGTAGCCCGCTCAGAGCCCGAACTCGCCTGGGGCCAGTCGCAGTACGCCGCAGCATTCGCGCAGGGCGGCGGTCTCGCGGGCGTCGAACGCGCCTGTCGATTCGGTGATTTCGATACCCGCCCGGACCGCCGCGCGAGCCTGGACGGGGCGCTCGGTGACCCGGGCGACCTGGTGCAGCACATAGGCCCGCCCGAAGGCGGGATCGAGGGTGAGCCGGAGCCAGTTGTCCTCGAACAGGTTTCGCAGGTCCTGCGCTGGGAAGTGGTCCAGCACCGGTGCGGCGCCGACACGGTGGGCGACCCGCCTCCGATCGGCCGGGTCGGCGCCGGTGGCACTGACCAGGGCGCACACGCCCACGGCGGCGTCGCGGAACATGGTGTTGCGCAAGACTTTCGGAGTAGCGCTGGCAAGCGGCATGGTACTAACCCCCTGGATCTGCCCGGTGACCCCGCATGACCTGGCTATCGGACCTGAACATCGACAGGCAGACGCTAACAGAGATCACCGACAGGAAAAGCCCGGATGTTATGGGGGCGCCGAGCCTCCCGGCCACAAGCGCGCTCGCTGCGGGGCGATCGGTCTCGGCTCAGGCGGTCAGCTCGCGCTCCAGCGGCGTGCGGAACCGGGGTATCGCGCGCACCTCGCCGAACCACGCGCCCATGCGCTCGGACTCCGCCGCGATCCGCGCCCGCGCGTCGGCGCCGACGTCTTCCAGTAGCCGCCACACGATCTCGCCGTCTTTGCGCTGCGCCCATCCGCCGACGATATGCCCGTCCCACCACACGGTCGGGCCGATATTGCCGTTGCGGTCGAACAGCGCGGGTGCGTGCGGGCCGAGGAACCAGTCGCGCGACTGCCAGCCCATCGGCGTGGGATCCAGCGCGGGCAGCAGCGCCGCCCACGGCTCGGGCGCGGCCACCGGCTCGAGGTCGTCGGCCAGTGCGATGCCGGTGCCGCAGTCGAGGTCGACCTCGGCGATGTCGAGGTGCGCCAGGGACTTTCGCACGTCGCCCAGCGACCATCCGGTCCACCACTTCAGGTCGGTGATCGGCGCCGGTCCGAAGGCGTGCAGCCAGCGGCGCACGAGTTCGGTGCGGGCCCGCTCGATCGGAACCGCGGAAACCCCTGCGGGCAGCCAGGATTCGATCGGGGCCCAGGTGTACTGGCTGCTCGCCCAGCTGCCGTTGGGGCGGCCCCGCACGATATGTCCCGCGCAGCCGAGCATGACCAGCACCCAGGTGGTGATGTTGGTCGGCTTGGAATACGCCTTGCCGGGCGCGGTGTCGACCTGGGTCCGCAGCCGCGGCACGGCGGCGGACAGCTGCGCGCCCGTGGCGCTGCCGCGGGCCAGCAACTCGCGGTGTGTCTCCTGCTCCACCTCCGCCAGCCAGCTCGCGATATCGCCGTCGACGGCCTGTTCCAGATAGCGCCCATAGGTGCGACGCTGCTTGTCCGCCAGCCCGTCGGCGACCGCGGACTGCAGCGCGGGCAGCAGATCGACCGGGACCACGAACATGGTGCGCCGCATGGCCAGCATGCGCAGCAGCGTCCGATCCTCGTAGAGCGCCCGCTCCACGTGCGAAGGCTCGAGCCCGCGGCTGCGTGCGGCCACCGAGAGGTACACCGTCGCCGGATCGGTGGCATGCAACGCCACCATCGCCTCGGCAACTGCGGCGGCATCGTCAACCCTCGCCGCATGCGCCAGCAAATGCCGCACGCCGACGCGTGCCCGCCGCTGCCCAGTGTCCATCGAACGCATGAACGAATCCTAAGCGCACAACACCCGCGCTCGTCACCCACCAGGAACATCCACGGGGACCGGTCCTGGTCGCCCATCGTCGTTCCGGCGCGCTTTCGGCCGGAATCCTGCCGTGCACCTGGATTCCGGCCAAGAGCATGCCGGAAATAACGCAGGGGTAGAGGCACGCCGGGTCGAGTCGTGTCGGTGCCGGTGGCTCCGGGTGCGATGATGCGGTCGTGAGGCGTGGATACGGCAGACCGGTGCGGTTGCTGCTGTTGGCTGTGCTGGCGGTGACAGGCGTTGTGGCGCCTCAGGCTTCGGCCGAACCCGGGTGTGCGGTGCGGGTCGCGGTGCGGCCGGTGACGGTCACCGTGGACGGTGAACCTGCCACGGGCCGTGTCTACGAGCCATACAGATGCGCCGAAGGCGATACGGCGCCCCGGGGCCTCGTCGTGGCGGTGCACGGCCACGACAACACCTCCGCCGACTTCGCGGATTATCTCGGCGCGCTGGTGCGGCGCACCGAGACGCCGCTGCTGTCGATGGATATGCGCAGCGCGGACAGCGTCTGGCGTACCGGCGACTGGAACCTGCGCGCGGGCCGCGACGACGTGCTCGCCGCCACCCGCCGCTACCGTGAGGAGCACCCCTCGATCGCGCGGACCGTGCTGTGGGGCTGGAGCCAGGGCGGCGCCACGAGCGGTTTGGCCGCGGCGTCCGCACCGCCGGGCCTGTTCGACTACTGGGTCGACGCCTTCGGTCCCGCAGACGATTTCACCGCCTGGGCCCGTGCCGACCGGATCGCCCCGGACCTGCGTGGGCAGATCGAACGCGATGCCGGAGGCTGCCCGCCGGTAGCCTGCCCGCAGGCCTACGCCGACCGCTCGCCCGCCCTGCAGGCCCACAAGATCGAGGTCCGCCGCGCCTTCATGGTCCACGGCACCGCCGACAGCCTCGTGCCTTATGAGAACAGCCTGGAAATGCGCGCGGCACTCACCGCGGCGGGCAGGCCGACCTCCCTCTACACGATCGCGACAGGCACCGACCTGTCCGGCACGGTGGTCCCCGGCGACCACGGCGTGGGCCCGCCCTTCTTCGAGAGCGGCTGCGTCGTCGAGTGCCTCCTCGGCGACACTGAACCGATCGACGGCGGCAACCGCGACTACCTCATCGATATCGCCCGCGACATCACCACAGCGCCACCGCCACCACCCGCCGCCAAATGCGCAGCCTGACACCGGCCACCCACGCGCTGGCGCGGGTCACCGCGGCCGACGACGACCGAGTGTGGCTGTGCGACGTGGGCTTCGGCGCCGGACCGCTCGAGCCGCTGGAACTGAACTCCGACCGTGGCGAGGTGAAGGCGGGGGAGTGGCGGCTGCGCGTGGAGCGCGCTCGCGGTGAACTCGACAGCGAGTTGTGGGCCGTGCACCACTTCGCGCGCGACGGCTGGGTCGCGCGCTACACCTTCACGACCAACCCGCAGTACCGTATCGACTACGTGGTCGGCAACCACTTCGTCTCCACCTCACCGCGGTCACCGTTCGTGACCCGCCCCTACGTGCAGCGTTTCCTGCCCGAGGTGCATCACGTCATCGACGGCACCACCTGGATGTCGGAGTACCCGGACGGCAGCGCGCAGTCTCGCGAACTGGAACCGTCCGAGCTGCCGAAGACGCTTGCCGAGGTCTTCGCCATCGAACTCGACGACGCCGACATCGCAACGCTCGTCGCGTCGCCCGCGCTGTACCACTGAGCCGAGCGTGGGCTGGACCACCGACTTGATCGCGTGGCACCCAGCGAGCGCTCCCGGGCACGGGCCGTTCAGCCGGTAGGGTCGGGCGCGTGCGCACCGGTATGAAACTGTTCGCCCTGTTCGCCACCCCGGTCCTGGCCCTGGCCGCCTGCTCGGACAAGTCCGCCGACCGCCTCGACAGCACCGTGAACGATTTCGCGGACGCCCTCAACCGTAACGATGCCGCCGCCGCGGCGGCCGTCACCTCCGATCCGGCGCGGGCGTCGGACACCCTCGCCAAGCTGTACGACAGCCTCGGCAGAGACGTGCATTTCCAGGTCGACAAGATCGAGAAGGCCGACGGGGGAGCCACCTTCTCCCTCGCCGCCACCTGGAAGCTCGGCCCGGACGGCAAGAACCAGTGGACGTATCGAACCACCGGCGCGGCCGACGAGTCCGGTGACGACTGGAAGATCCGCTGGAATCCGGCGACCGTCGCCCCCGGCTCGGACGCCGGGCCACTGAGCTACAGCGCCGTGGCCCCGAATCCCGCTGCGCGCGTAACCGATCGCACCGGCGCCGACCTGCTGACCGAGCAGGTCGTCACCCTGGTCAACGTCGCTCCGGGCGCCGACGTGAATGCCGTTGCGGCGCTGCTGAATCCGCTCGACTCCAGCATCAGCGCCGCGTCGCTGCAGTCGGAACTGGCCGGGGCGCAGGGCAAACCGGTCACCGCGGTTACGCTGCGCCAGGCCGACCTGGATCCGATCCAGGACCGGCTGGCCGCGCTGGCGAACGTCACCCTGGCCCCGCAGACCCGGCTGCTGGCCGCCGACAAGGAGCTGAACTCGCCGACGCTGTCGGGGTTGTCGGAGCTGTGGCAGCAGAACACCGACGCGGCGTCGGGCTGGGCGGTGCGTGCCACGACCGCGGGCGGTACGCAGCGGGTCGGTGGGGAGGATCCGAAACCGGTCGCCGACATCCCCAGCACCCTCGATACCGGCATGCTGCGCAGCGCGGACGCGGCCCTGGCGCCGATCCCGACCCCGGCGGCCATGGTGGTCATGCAGCCCTCGACCGGAAGTCTGCTCGCCCTCGCCCAGAACCCGCCCGCCGACGCCCAGGGCCCGATCGCGTTGACCGGTCTGTACCCGCCGGGTTCGACCTTCAAGACGGTGACCGTCTCGGAGGCGCTGCAGACCGGCCAGGTCACCCCCGACACGATGGTGGCCTGCCCCGGTACCTCGAACATCGAGGGCCGCCAGATCCCCAACGACAACAATTTCGACCTCGGCACGGTGCCGCTGCACACGGCGTTCGCCCGGTCCTGCAACACCACGATGGGGCGGCTGGCGGTGAACCTGCCGCCGGACGGCCTCACCGAGGCGGCCGCTCAGCTCGGGCTCGGCATCGACTACACGGCGCCCGGCATGACGACCGTCACCGGCAAGGTGCCGGTCGCCGACACCCCCGCCCTGCGCGTCGAGGAGGGGATCGGACAGGGCAAGGTGACCGCCACACCGTTCGGCATGGCGCTGGTGGCCGCGTCGCTGGCGCACGGTTCGGTGCCCGCCCCGGCCATCGTCGCGGGCAGGCCGGGCGTACCCGACCGGACCCCGGAACCCCTCCCGCGGACCGTCGCCGATCAGGTGAAGGCGATGATGCGTGAGACGATCACCGACGGCACCGCCACCCAGCTGCGCGATATCCCGGGCATGCTCGGCAAGACCGGCACCGCGGAGTACATCGATGACAAACACGCGCACGGCTGGTTCGTCGGCATCGATGGCGATCTGGCGGTGGCCGTATTCGTCAGCGACGCGGGCAGTTCCGGCACGGCGGTGGATGCGGCGGGCCGCTTCCTGCGGGCCCAGCGCTGACTCCTGTGATCTCAGAGCAACAGTGACCCGAAAGTGATATAGGACACACCGTATCTCAGCTCTGTCGCACGGTGATCTCACCCGCATCTCAGCGCATTCGTACATATTTCACACGGATGTCGCTCCGGCGACAGACCCGCCCGTCCGGCCCGCTACACTCGTCCGAGGAACGCGCGGGCAACCCCGTGCGCGGTAAGTCACGGATCGCGGAGAACTCGGAGTAGTGCCATCGAAACCGGCCAAGTGATCGCAGGGCATTACCGCCTGGTCGAGCGGATTGGTAGCGGCGGCACAGGCGTCGTCTGGCGTGCCGTCGACGAGCGGCTGGAACGGTCCGTCGCCATCAAGCAGATCCTCACCCAGCCCAGCCTGCCGCCGGGCGAGAAGGAGATCGTGCGGCAGCGTGCCTCCCGTGAGGCTCGCAACGCCGCCCGCTTCCAGCACCCGAACGCGATCGTCGTCTTCGACATCACCGATCACAGCGGTGATCCCTGCTTGATCATGGAGTACCTGCCGTCGCAGAGCCTGGCGGTGGTGCTGTCGTCGCAGGGCACGCTGCCGCTGCCGCAGGTGGCCCGGATCGGTGAGCAGGTGGCCTCGGCCCTGGTGGCCGCGCATCGAGCGGGCATCGTGCACCGCGATGTCAAGCCGGGCAACGTGCTGCTCGGCGAGAACGGCACGGTGAAGATCACCGACTTCGGCATCTCGAAGGCGAAGGGCGATGTCACCCTCACGGCCACCGGCCTGATCTCCGGCACCGCCGCGTATCTGGCGCCCGAGGTGGCCCGCGGTGCGGAGCCGACCCCCGCCGCCGACGTATTCGCCCTGGGCGCAACGCTTTTCCACGCGCTGGAGGGTGAACCCCCCTACGGCACCAACCCGAATCCGCTGGCGCTGCTGTACGCCGCGGCCAACGGTCAGCTCAGCGAGCCGCGTAATGCGGGCCCGCTCACCGATCTGCTGCTGTCGCTGCTGAGCTTCGAGCCCGAGGACCGGCCCAGCATGACCGAGGTGCGCGACGAGCTGGCCGACTTCGCCGAATTCGGAGCGGGCGACGAGACCACCCGGATGCTGGCCACCCACCGGACCACTGCGCGCCGCCACGCCACCCCGACCCTGGATCGCCGTGCGGCCCAGGCCGATATCTCCACCGCGGAGATGATGGCCACGGCCGCACCGGTTTCCGAGCCGGACCTGCCGCCGGTGCGGCCCGCCCGCGGCAGTGCGCATCCGGCCACCCGCTCGAATCCGGTGCCCTCCGCGCCGCCCCCCGCCGCTCCCGCCCCCGGCCGCCGGTGGGCGCTGGTCGGCGGATTCGTTGTCGGCCTCGGAATCGTCGCGGCCGCACTGTATTTCCTGTTCTCCCCGCCGAACACCGGCACCAGCCCGTCGCAGGGCGGTTCGGCCGCCACCAGCGCCCCCGCCCGCAGCAGCGCGCCCAACTCGGGCGCGCTCGGGCAGACCAAGAGCGTCGGGCAGGCCACGGTCGGCGGAGCCGCCGACATGATCGACAAGTTCTACGGCGAACTCGTCGAACAGCAGTTCTCCGATGCCTGGAACCGGCTGACCCCGGCGGCCCAGCAGGTCTACGGCAGCCAGCAGGCCTTCTCGACCTACTGGACGCAGAATCGAATCACGCGATACTCGACCATCGAGGGCGCCCGCGGCGGCAGCAGCACCAATTCCGATGGCTCCGTGGACATGTCGGTGGCCAATGTCAGCTACGGCGGCAAGAGTAAGGAAGCACAGCTGCGCGTCGTCGACGCGGGCGGCGGCCGCCTCCTCATCGACAGCGACACCAAGTAGGGGTAGGGATTCCGGCCAAGAGCGCGCCGGAAATTCAGGACAGGATCACCCCGACGTAGGGCCCTCCTACCTCACCCCGGCGTGGGGTCCTCCTACCCTCACCCCGGCGTGGGGTCCTCCTGCCTTCTTTTCGGCGTGGGTCCTCCTACCTGCTACCAGCCGTTCATGAACCCGAACGCCCCCGCGCACCTGATCGTGGTCGAGGAGTGGACCGACGCCGCCGCCCTGGAAGCCCACTCCACCACCCAGCATTTCCACCACGCAACCAAGGTGTTCAACGAGATCCTGGCCGAACCTGGTATTCCACCGCCTCACCCCGAGTAACCCAACACCCCGCCCACCCGCTCCCCCCGACTCCCTCATTCCCGGCCCAACCCATCCGCTCCTCCCGAACACGCCCGTTCCCCTCGGACACGCGCCCGCTCCCCTCGGATACCCCCGGGCGCGTCTGCTCCCTTCGGACACGTCTGTTCTTCTCGTGCGCGTGCGGTTCTTCTCCGACACGTCCGTTCTTCTCGTGCGCGTGCGTTCTTCTCGTGCGCGTGCGTTCTTCTCGGACACGTGCGTTCTTCTCGGACACGCCCGTTCTTCTCGGACACGCCCGTTCCTCTCCGACACGCCCGTTCCCCTCGGACACGCCCAACTCCCTGGTGCGCCCCGTCCGGCTCCCTCATTTCCCGTCGTCGCGGCCCCCTGGGGCCGCGACGACGGGATCTCGCCCACTCCCGGAAGCGCCATGGGTATCGCCCAACTCGTTGCGCCGGTTAGCCTTTCGTGATGAATACACGGCTGATGCTCAGGGCGGAGCGTGCCGAGCTGGTCTCGTTGCTGCGCAGCCTGTCCGAGGAGGAGTGGGAGTCGCCATCGCTGTGCGAGGGCTGGCGGGTGCGGGATGTGGTGGCGCACTTGCAGACCGACACGGTCACGCTGTCGTCCTACACCGCGCTCCTGGTGCGGGGGCGGTTCTCGGTCGACCGGGTGAACGAGCTCCTGGTGCGCAAGATGGCCTCGTTGCCGACCGCGACCCTGACCGACCGGCTCGCGGGCCCCGATGGCTGGTTCTCGCGCATGTCGCCCGGCTTGGCCCTTGCCGACACCTTCGTGCACCAGCAGGACATCCGCCGCCCGCTCGGCCGCGAACGCGAGGTCCCGCCGGAACGGCTCCGGGCCGTCTTGGCCAATCCCGATCCCTTCGCGTTCCCCCGCCGCTACACCCGAGGCCTCCGCTTCGCCGCCACCGACCTCGACTGGACCCAGGGCGCGGGCCCCGAGGTCCGCGGCCCCGCCGAGGCCCTGGCACTCGCCATGGTCGGCCGCCCCGCAGCCCTGCCCGACCTCGAGGGCGAAGGCATCCCCACCCTCCGCCAACGCCTCACCTGACCGGCGCACACACTTCCCGCACCCCTGGCACGCCCACGCACCCCCTACAAGCGTTGTAGGGGGTGCGTGGGCGAACGCGGGGTGCGGGAAGTTCGGAGGCGGCGGGATAGATCACTGGGCCGACCCGATAGTCTGGTAGGCGGCCCGAGGCCTTCCGGCTTCGGTGTGATGACCAGCACAGACAAGGATTCCGCGCCGCTATGACATCCCGCATCGAGCTCGCCCGCGTCGATCTGCGCGGTCGCACTCCCACCGCCGCCGAGCTGCGCACCGCGCTGCCGCGCGGGGGAGTCGACGTCGACTCGGTGTTGCCTCATGTGCGGCCGGTCGTGGAGGCGATTCGCGACCGGGGTGTCGAGGCGGCACAGGAGTTCAGCGAGAAGTTCGACGGCGTGGCGCCAACGTCGGTGCGCGTCCCGGCCGCCGAACTGGACCGGGCGCTGGAGCAACTGGATCCACCGGTGCGCGCGGCGCTCGAGGTCGCGATCGCGCGCACCCGCGCGGTGCACGCGGACCAGCGGCGCACCGACACAACCACCGAGGTGGTTCCCGGCGGCACCGTGACCGAGCGGTGGGTGCCGGTCGAGCGCGTCGGCCTGTACGTGCCCGGCGGCAATGCCGTCTACCCGTCCAGCGTCGTGATGAACGTGGTGCCCGCCCAGGCCGCCGGTGTCGAGTCGCTGGTGGTGGCCTCGCCGCCGCAGCGGCAGTTCGGCGGGCTCCCGCACCCGACCATTCTCGCGGCGGCGAAGCTGCTCGGCGTGGACGAGGTCTGGGCGGTCGGCGGGGCCCAGGCGGTCGCGCTGCTGTCCTACGGCGGCACCGATACCGACGGCGCCCAGCTGGCGCCGGTCGACATGATCACCGGCCCGGGCAATATCTATGTCACCGCCGCCAAGCGCCTGTGCCGCGGCTTGGTCGGCATCGACGCCGAGGCCGGGCCGACCGAGATCGCGATCCTCGCCGACGCCACCGCCGATCCGGTGCACGTGGCCGCCGACCTGATCAGTCAGGCCGAGCACGACGTGCTGGCCGCCAGCGTGCTGGTCACCGCCAGCGCCGAGCTGGCCGATGCCGTCGATGCCGCGATCACCACCCAGCTGGCGGTCGTCAAACACCGCGACAGGGTGGCGGAAGCCTTGTCCGGCAAGCAGTCCGGCACCGTCCTCGTCGACGATATCGAGCAGGGGCTGCGCGTGGTGAACGCCTACGCCGCCGAGCACCTGGAGATCCAGACCGCCGACGCGTCCGCCGTCGCGGCCCGGATCCGCAGTGCCGGAGCGGTTTTCGTGGGCGCCTGGTCCCCGGTGAGCCTGGGCGACTACTGCGCCGGTTCCAACCACGTGCTGCCGACCGCCGGATGCGCCCGGCACTCCTCGGGTCTGAGCGTGCAGACGTTCCTGCGCGGCATCCACGTCGTCGAATACGACGAGACCGCGCTGAAAGACGTTGCGGGACACGTGGTCGCGCTCGCCAACGCGGAGGATCTGCCCGCGCACGGCCAGGCCGTGCGGGCGCGGTTCGAGGCGCTGTCGTGACCGCGCAGCCGGTTCCGGGCGCCGTCATCACGCTCGACGATCTGCCGCTGCGGGACAACCTGCGCGGCAAGAAGCCCTACGGCGCACCGCAACTGACCGTGCCGGTGCAGCTGAACACCAACGAGAACCCGCATCCGCCGACTCGCGCCCTGATCGACGATGTCGCGGAGTCGATCCGGGCCGCGGCGGCCGATCTGCACCGCTACCCGGACCGCGACGCGATCGCCCTGCGCACCGACCTGGCCGCGTACCTGACCAGGCAGACCGGGGTGGTCCTCGACGTGGCGAACGTGTGGGCGGCCAACGGCTCCAACGAGATCCTGCAGCAGCTGCTGCAGGCTTTCGGCGGGCCCGGGCGCAGCGCGCTGGGGTTCGTACCGTCGTATTCGATGCACCCGATCATCTCCGAGGGCATCGATACCGAATGGGTGGAGGCCAAGCGCAGCGCCGACTTCTCCCTCGATATCGACTACGCGGTGCTGACGATCGCCGAACGCCGCCCCGACGTGGTCTTCGTGACCAGCCCGAACAATCCGACCGGGCACAGCATCGCGCTGCCCGACCTGGTCCGAATCCTCGACGCCGCACCGGGTCTCGTGGTGGTGGACGAGGCCTACGGCGAATTCTCCGGCGCGCCCAGCGCGATGGAGCTGATCGACCGGTTCCCGACGAAACTGGTTGTCACGCGCACGATGTCGAAGGCCTTCGCCTTCGCCGGAGGCCGCCTCGGCTACCTGGCCGCCGCCCCGGCCGTGATCGACGCGATGCTGCTGGTGCGGCTGCCCTACCACCTGTCGGTGGTCACGCAGGCGGCGGCGCGGGCGGCGCTGCGGCACGCCGACGAAACCCTGGGCAGCGTCGCGGAATTGGCGGCCGAGCGGGACCGGGTGGTGCCCGCGCTGCGCGAGATGGGCTACTGGGTCTCGCCCAGCGACGCCAACTTCCTGCTGTTCGGCCACTTCGCCGACGCGCCCGCCGCCTGGCAGCGATATCTCGACGAGGGCGTGCTGATCCGCGATGTCGGCATCCCCGGGCACCTGCGGGTCACCATCGGGCTGGCCGCCGAGAACGACGTATTCCTGCGCGTCAGCGCGAAACTGGCCGCCACGGCACTGGAGGGGCGACTGTGAACCGAACCGCACGGGTGGAGCGCACCACCAAGGAATCCAGCATCGTCGTCGAGTTGGACCTCGACGGCACCGGCCGCACCGATATCGCCACCGGCGTCCCGTTCTACGACCACATGCTGACCGCATTGGGCGCACACGCCAGCTTCGACCTGTCCGTGCGGGCCGAGGGCGATATCGAGATCGAGGCGCACCACACGGTCGAGGACACCGCGATCGTGTTCGGCCAGGCGCTGGCCCAGGCGTTGGGCGACAAGCAGGGCATCCGCCGCTTCGGCGACGCCTACATCCCGATGGACGAGACCCTCGCGCACGCCGCCGTCGACGTATCGGGGCGGCCGTACTGCGTGCACACCGGCGAGCCGGATCACCTGCTGCACACGGTGGTCCCGACGAACGGCCCGGGCGCGCCCTACTCGACCGTGCTCAACCGCCACGTCTTCGAGTCGATCGCGCTCAACGCCCGCATCGCACTGCACGTCCGGGTGCTCTACGGCCGCGACCAGCACCACGTCACCGAGGCCGAATTCAAGGCCGTGGCACGGGCTTTGCGCGCCGCGGTGGAGCTCGACCCGCGGGTGACCGGGGTGCCGTCGACGAAGGGAACGCTGTGACGACCGTGGCGCTGCTGGATTACGGCTCCGGCAACCTGCACTCCGCCCATCGCGCCCTGGTCCGCGCCGGTGCCGACGTCACGGTGACCGCGGATCCGGAAATCGCCTTGAATTCGGACGGGTTGGTGGTTCCGGGCGTCGGCGCCTTCGCCGCGTGCATGGCGGGGCTGTTGTCGGTGCGCGGTGATCGCCTGATCGGCAAGCGCCTCGCCGGTGGGCGACCCGTGCTCGGGATCTGCGTGGGCATGCAGATCCTGTTCGAGCGCGGCGTCGAATTCGGCGTGGAAACCGACGGCTGCGCGGAATGGCCCGGCACCGTGGACCGGTTACCCGCCGAGGTGCTGCCGCACATGGGCTGGAATACGGTGCGCGCACCGGCGGATTCGGTGCTGTTCGGCGGCATGGATCCCGAGACCCGCTTCTACTTCGTGCATTCCTACGCGGCCCGCGCCTGGGAGCTGCCGGAGGGCGGCCCCCTCGCCCCGGCCCAGCTCACCTGGTCCGAACATGGCGGCCCGTTCCTCGCGGCCGTGGAGAACGGCCCGCTCAGCGCCACCCAGTTCCACCCGGAGAAGTCCGGCGACGCGGGCGCGCAACTCCTCCGCAATTGGGTGAAGTCGCTCTAGCGATTCGATCGGGGCAGCCACATCACGCACCCCCGCGTGGGGCTACGGTCCTTTCGGCTACCGATCCGCTATCGTCGCGGGGACGAGGCACGACACAGCGGGAAAGGGACTGCCATGGGCGACATTCCGGCACTGCTCGCGACCCTGTTCGACATCCCCCGATGGGTGGGCTACATCGCTACGGGCTCGGCCGACTCCTGACTCCGGAGGGTTCCGGCCGGTACTACCGCATGGCCTGCACCGGGTCCACCCGGCTGGCCAGCCAGCGGCCCTCGACGTTGTCCAGGTACACCCGCATGCTGGAGCGGATCGGCTGCGGCAGGCCCAGGGTGACGTCGCTGCGGGTCGACTGGTCGACCGTCACCATGATCTCGGCGTGCTCGGGATCGGAGGTCTCGGTGCGGCATTCGACCGTGCGCGCCTCGGCGATGGTGTGCGATCCGGTGGCGCGGGCGCGGCGCTCGGCGGCGGAGGCCTGGAACTGCTCGTGGAACGGGCCGGTGGAACGGTCCAGCACGCGCCGGTCGTAGTCGTCGTAGGCGTTGAAGTCGAACGTGCTGAGCTGGCGGCCGAAATCGCACGCGGCCAGCTGGGCGGGGTCGGTGGGCGCGGCGGCCGCCGGGGGAACCACGGTCAGCGCGGCCACCGCGACCGCCGCCGCGGGCAGCGCAATCACGAAGCGGCGCAGCGTGATCCGGGGCATGACTGAAATCCTTGTTCGTCGACGTACATGGGACCTATGGGTGGCCGGACCCCAGGATACGCACGCTCGGCGTGTGACCGGACTTTCGCCGGTGGGTCGGCACAACGTTGTTCGTATAGCCCGCCGGAGGGCCGGGCAAACCTCGCAGATCGCGCCACACGGCCGTGACCGGCGTCCTATTTGCGTCATCCCGGCGCCGGGACCAGGAACGCTGCCCAGTAGGCTACTGGCGTGAGTTTAGTGCTGCTTCCTGCCGTCGATGTCGCCAATGGTGAGGCCGTGCGCCTGGTTCAGGGCGAGGCCGGCAGCGAAACGAGCTACGGATCGCCGCGCGAGGCCGCGTTGGCCTGGCAGCAGGCCGGAGCCGAGTGGGTACATCTGGTCGATCTGGACGCCGCCTTCGGCCGCGGCTCCAACCGGGATCTGCTCGCCGAGGTGGTCGGCGAGCTCGACGTCAAGGTCGAGCTGTCCGGCGGCATCCGCGACGACGAGTCGCTGAAGGCGGCCCTGGCCACCGGCTGCGCCCGGGTCAACCTCGGCACCGCGGCGTTGGAGGACCCGCAGTGGTGCGCCCGCGCCATCGCCGAATACGGGGACCGCATCGCCGTCGGCATGGACGTGCGGATCATCGACGACGGCGAGTACCGGCTGCGCGGGCGCGGCTGGGTCAGCGACGGCGGCGACCTGTGGGAGGTGCTCGAACGCCTGGAGCGCGACGGCTGCGCGCGCTACGTCGTCACCGACGTCACCAAGGACGGCACCCTCACCGGCCCGAACCTCGACCTGCTCCGCGAGGTCACCAATGCCACCGAGGCCCCGGTGATCGCCTCCGGCGGCGTCTCCACCCTGGACGACCTGCGCGCCATCGCCGGGCTGGTACCCGAGGGCGTGGAGGGCGCGATCGTCGGAAAGGCCCTGTACGCCGGGCGATTCACGCTGCCCGAGGCGCTCGCAGCGGTGAGCTGAGGGTATGGGCGAGGCAAGCGACGGGCACGCGGACGTGGACTCACACCCGGGGCGCGCGGGCGCCGACCTCGACGGACTGCTCGCCGTCGCGAGCGAGTTGTTGGATGCCGCCACACCGCGTTTCGTCGAGGGCGTCGGCGCGCCGAGCGCGGTCGCCAAGGGTCGCGGCGACTTCGCCACCGAACTGGATCTCGAGCTGGAGCGCACGCTCTCGGCACAGCTGCGCGAGCGGACCGGAATCCCGGTGCACGGCGAGGAATTCGGCGGCCCGGAGCTGACCTCGGGCACCGCCTGGGTCCTCGACCCGATCGACGGCACCTTCAATTACTCTGCGGGACATCCGCTGTCGGGGATGCTGCTGGCGCTGGTCGACGGCGGCGCACCGGTGCTCGGGCTGACCTGGCTGCCGCTGCTGGGACGCCGCTACGCCGCGGCGGTCGGCGGCCCGGTGCTGCTCGACGGAAAACCGCTGCCGCCCTTGGAATCCGGGCGGCTCTCGGACGCCATGATCGGCTTCGGCGCGTTCAATATCGACAGTCACGGCCGCATCCCCGGCCGCTTCCGTTTCGACCTGCTGGGGGCGCTGAGCCGGTTGTCGGGCCGGGTGCGCATGCACGGCTCCACCGGAATCGACCTGGCGTTCACCGCCTCCGGGGTGCTCGGTGGCGCGGTGGTATTCGGCCATCACCCCTGGGACAACGCGGCGGGCGTCGCCCTGGTGCGCGCGGCCGGGGGAGTGGTCACCGATCTGCGCGGCGAACCGTGGACCATCACCTCGGGGTCGGTGCTCGCCGCCGCGCCCGGGGTGCACGGGGAGTTGCTGGAACTGATCGACAGCGCGGCCGTGACCCGTCCCCCGGGAGTCGCGCCGGGTGACACCGTGCAGCACGAAGATCCCGGCGTTCGCCGGGACGACAGGGGAGCGGGGCGCGAGGACGACGGGGGAGCAGGGCGCGAGGACAACGACTCGGAGAATTCGGAGGCGCCATGACACTGGCGGTACGCGTGATTCCGTGCCTGGATGTCGACGCGGGCCGCGTCGTGAAGGGCGTGAACTTCGAAAACCTGCGCGACGCGGGCGATCCCGTCGAACTGGCCGCCGCCTACGACGCCCAGGGCGCCGACGAGCTGACCTTCCTCGACGTCACCGCCTCCACCGGCGACCGCGGCACCATGATCGACGTGGTGACCCGCACCGCCGAGCAGATCTTCATCCCGCTCACCGTCGGCGGGGGCGTGCGCACCGTCGACGACGTGGACCGGCTGCTGCGCGCCGGGGCCGACAAGGTCTCGGTCAACACCGCGGCGATCGCGAATCCGGAGATCCTGCGCGAGATGTCGCAGCGGTTCGGCTCCCAGTGCATCGTGCTGTCCGTCGACGCGCGCCTGGTGCCCGACGGCAATCCGCCCACGCCGTCCGGATGGGAGGTCACCACCCACGGCGGCAAGCGCGGCACCGGCATCGACGCGATCGAATGGGCGCTGCGCGGCGCCGAACTGGGCGTCGGTGAGATCCTGCTGAACTCGATGGACGCCGATGGCACCAAGGCGGGATTCGACCTGCCGATGATCGCGTCGGTCCGCAAGGCGGTCTCCGTGCCGATCATCGCCAGCGGCGGCGCGGGCGGCGTCGAGCACTTCGCCCCGGCGGTGCGGACCGGCGCGGACGCCGTGCTGGCCGCCAGCGTCTTCCACTTCGGCGACCTCACCATCGGCCAGGTCAAGGACGCGATGCGGGTCGACGGAATCATCGTCCGCTGACGCATTGATATAAAGGTCTGCATGAGTCTGGATCCTGCTATCTCCGCCCGTCTCCAGCGCAACGAGGCCGGGCTGGTCGCCGCGATCGCGCAGGAGCGCGGCACCGGCGACGTGCTGATGATGGCGTGGATGGACGACGAGGCGCTGGCCCGAACCCTCGAAACCCGCAAGGCGACCTACTACTCCCGGTCCCGGCAGCAGTACTGGGTCAAGGGCGAGACCTCGGGGCACACGCAGTACGTGCACGAGGTGCGCCTGGACTGCGACGGCGACGCCGTGCTGCTGATCGTGGACCAGGAGGGCGCGGCCTGCCACACCGGCACCCACACCTGCTGGGACGGCGACGTGCTGCTGACCGCCCAGGCGTGATCGCTACTCCTGGCCGTCGTCCGGCGGGCCCGGATGGCCGTTCGACCGGCCGATGCCGCGGTTGATCCCGGCTTCCATCTGATCCACCAGCGCCTCGCCGAGCTGGACCAGCCGCTCGGTCTGCTCGGCGTCGAGACCGTCGAACACCAGCCCGCGGACCGCCTCGAGGTATCCGGGCGTGGCGTCCTCCACCTTGCGGTACCCGGCGTCGGTGAGGACTGCGTAGGCGCCGCGTCGTCCGCGCATGGTTTCCCGGCGCGCCCAGCCGAGACGCTCCAACTTTGTTACCACATGGGACAGTCGAGATAGCGAAGCATTTGCTTTGTAGGCCAGCTCGCTCAGTTGCAGCCGATGGCCAGCTTCTTCCGACAGCAGTGCCATCACGAAGTACTCGAAATGCGTCACGCCGGACTCGCGCTGCAGCTGCGTATCCATCGCTGCTGGTAGCCGAGTCGTCAGCGCGACAAGAGTCCGCCAAGCTCGCTGTTCGATGGGATTCAGCCACTTCGTCACATCGCGCCCTCTCAATGCAGCCGCGTGACGCCTATTCGTTAGCAGGGCTAGCGAAAATTGAAACTTCAAATCGGTCACCGGCAGATATCAAGTTTGCCATGATTTCGCTCGAGGGTCACGAGTGTAGTCAATGACGTGACACCTATCACGTGGGTCCTCAGTGCGTCGGCGGGTCTTCCCGGGGCTGGAAACCCTCGGTGGGCGGGGTCGGCTCGGCGGGCTGTGGCCGCTGCGCCTGCTTGGCCGCGCGGTGTTTGCGATAACGGCGCCGGACGACCACGAAGACGAACAGCAGGAAGATCGCCGCCGCGACGATCGCAGCGATCAGGGATGCGCCGCGGAAGCCGGGGGCGTCCACATCGAGGATCCGCTCGCCCGCGTGTGCGGCGTTGTTGCCGCCCAGCACGATGGTGAGGGTCATCAGGTTGGGCAGCGCCGCGGCCACCGCCAGCACCGCCGCCACACCGGCGAGGAACCGGCCGCCCCGGCGCTTCCAGACGGTGACCGCGAACAGCAGGAGCAGCAGCGGTACCAGGGTGCACACGAAGCCCAGCGCGAACCCGGACCAGATGCCCTTGGCGAAGCTGCCGTGCCCGGACATGTTCGCGATGCGCTGTGCCCACCAGCGCGGAATGAACGCCGCGAGGATGAAGTAGGCGGCCACGAGTACCGCCACGACGGCGACCCCGGCAATGATCCGGTTGCGCCACGTGGTTGAGGCGGGCTTAGTGCCGGACGTTTGCTCCACACTCCGCGAAGTCATAGCAACAGCGTATGTGCACCGCCCGGTGCGGGGGAATGTCTCGGCCCGGCGTTTCGGATCAGCGGTTTCGATCGCGCAGGAAGCTCAGGGCGTGATCGGCGTGGATATTCGCCCGGAGTTCACCGGTGATCACTTTCAGGACCGTTCGGTCGGTATCGATGACGAACGTCTGCCGCTTGACCGGGGCCAGCTTGCCGAGCAGGCCGCGCTTGACCCCGAACCGCTCGGCCACCGCGCCGTCGCGGTCGGACAGCAGGGGATAGCCCAGCCGCTGCTTGTCGGAGAAGCCCGCCTGGGTGTCGACCGAATCGGCGCTGATACCGGCGCAGGAGGCGCCCACGGCCGCGAAGTCGCCCGCCAGATCCCGGAAGTGACACGCCTCGGCGGTGCAGACCGGGGTGTTGGCGGCGGGGAAGAAGAACAGCACCAGCGGGCCACCGGAGAGCAGGGAATCCAGAGAGCGGGCGATCCCGGCCTGGTCGGGAAGATCGAACTGGGGAGCGCGCTGGCCAGCCTTCATAGGAAGCGACAGTACCGGGCCCCGAATGCGCCCGGTACTGTCGGCAGGGCCGTACGGCGTCCCGTCATTCCGGCATGCTTCTGGCCGGAATCAGACGCCCAGGATTCCCGCGACCTCCGGGTTCTTGATCTGCATGACGTCGAGAATGCCGTGCGCCTTCAGGAACGGCTTGAGCTCCCGGATCCGGTCGGTGTGTTCGGCGTACTCGTCGGGGAACCGGTTGCGGTCCAGGTTCTCGATGGCCTTGACGTAGGTCACGAACGACGCGAGCGCATTGTGCTTGCCCGGGTTCTGGCCGCTCGAGGAGTGGTTCATGTTCACCATCCGGGGCGGCTGACCGGGCAGGGGGCCTCCGATCGTGGGTGGGGCTGCGTGCCGGGGACCCTCCGGTGCGACCGGCTGCGAGGGGTACATCTGTGTTGAACTCCTCTCGTTGCAAGGGATACCGCGTGCGACTTGGAACGTCGCGAGTCTAGTGAGCGCGGCGATGCCGAATTGCCGCGCCTCGGCACGGCGGTTCGCCCCAGTCATTCGGGGCCGCGTGCGGCGTGGCTGGCCACCGTGGCCGATTTGTAGCCTGGCGACCGGCGGGGCCACCCCGCACACGTCGGCACGGCATACCGCCTGAAATGATGAGGGGATGCACGGCGCAGCAACCGACGGCCCGGGGACCACTACGACTCGTGAGCGGTTCCGCGCGCTCGCGGCCGAGCACCGCGTGGTTCCGGTCACCCGAAAAGTGCTGGCCGACTCGGAGACTCCGCTGTCGGCCTATCGCAAGCTCGGCGCGGAACGGCCGGGGACGTTCCTGCTCGAGTCGGCGGAGAACGGCCGATCGTGGTCGCGCTGGTCGTTCATCGGCGCGGGCAGCCGGGCCGCGCTGAGCGTCGTGGACGGGCAGGCCGCCTGGCTGGGCACCACCCCCGCGGACGCGCCCTCGGGCGGCGAACCGCTGGCCGCGCTGCGCGAGACGCTGGAGCTGCTGCGCACCGAGCGGCTGCCGGGCCTGCCGCCGCTGACCGGCGGCCTGGTCGGCTACCTCGGCTACGACATCGTGCGCCGTATGGAGCGGCTGCCCGAGCTGACCACCGACGACCTGCAGCTCCCGGAGATGGTGCTGATGCTGGCCACCGACCTGGCCGCGTTCGACCACCACGAGGGCGCGATCACGCTGATCGCCAACGCGGTCAACTGGAACGGCACCGACGAGCGGGTCGACGAGGCCTACGACGACGCGGTGGCCCGGCTGGACCGGATGACGGCCGCGCTGGCCGCCCCCGCCGCCTCCACGGTGTCGGTGTTCGACCGGCCCGAACCGGATTACCGCCGCCGGCGCACCACCGAGGAGTTCGGCGCCGGGGTGCGCCGCCTGGTGAAGGAGATCGAGGCGGGCGAGGCGTTCCAGGTGGTGCTGTCGCAGCGGTTCGAGATGGACTACGACGGCAGTCCGCTGGAGGTGTACCGGATGCTGCGGGCGTCGAACCCGAGCCCGTACATGTATCTGATGCACATCCCGGACGGCGCGGGCGGCACAGCCTTCTCGATCGTCGGCTCCAGCCCGGAGGCGCTGGTCACGGTGAAGGACGGCGTGGCCACCACCCATCCGATCGCGGGCACCCGGTGGCGCGGCGCCACCGAGGAGGACGACCAGCTGCTGGAGAAGGACCTGCTGGCCGACGAGAAGGAGAACGCCGAGCACCTGATGCTGGTCGACCTGGGCCGCAACGATCTGGGCCGGGTGTGCGCGCCGGGCTCGGTGCGCGTCACCGAGTACCGGCACGTGGAGCGCTACAGCCACGTCATGCACCTGGTGTCGACGGTGTCGGCGCGGCTGGCGCCGGGCAAGATCGCCCTGGACGCCGTGCGGGCCTGCTTCCCGGCGGGCACGCTGTCGGGCGCGCCGAAGGTGCGCGCGATGGAACTGATCGAGGAGCTGGAGCCGACCCGCCGCGGCACCTACGCCGGGGTGGTCGGCTACCTCGACTTCGCGGGCGACGCCGATACCGCGATCGCCATCCGCACCGCGCTGTTCAAGGACGGCACCGCCTACGTCCAGGCGGGCGCGGGCATCGTCGCCGACTCTGTGCCCGAATACGAGGACGACGAGGCCCGCAACAAGGCGATGGCTGTGTTGAAAGCCATTGCCGCGGCCAAGACCGTGCGCGTCTTCACCCCCGACCACCCCGACGGTAAGCAGCTATGAACTCCTCGGAACCCGAACCGGCGCAAGCGCCTCCGCGCAAATACCCCGTCGGCCCCGCATTCCTGCTCGCCGTGGCCGCGATCGCGCTGTGGGCGTCCTCGCGGATGGCGTGGGTGACGCTGGTCTCGTCCGACGGGCTCACGCAGCCTCGAACGCACAGGTTGAACGGCGGGGAATGGTTCGGTGCGCTGACACCGCTCGCCCTGGTGCTGGTGGCGGCGATCGCCGCGGTATTCGCCACGCGCGGCTGGCTGCGCCGGGTGCTCGGCGTGGTGATCGCGCTGCTCGCCGCGGTGGCCGCCGTGCCCGGCTACGCGTTGGTGACCGGCCGGGGCCAGCTCGCCGAACGGGCCGCCACACTGGCCGAACTGCCCGCCCGCGCCCAGGTGGACCAGGTGACCTCGGCCTCGTTCCCGGCGGTGCTGAGCCTCGTCGGCGCGGTGGCGGCGTTCGGGGCGGGCGTGCTGCTCGCCCGCATGCCCCGGGAGACGGCGCGGCTGTCGGGCAAGTACGACAACCCGGTGTTCCGGCGCGCCGCGGCCGCCGACCAGGTGGCGGCGCAGCAGGCGAAAACCGCGGAGCGGCAGCCGGGCGGGGACGCGAAAGCCGGGGCGTCCCAGCCGGACTCCGCCGCACCGGACCAGCTCTCCGAACGTGTGCTGTGGGACGCCCTCGACGCGGGCGCCGACCCCACCGACGATCAGCCCGGAAGGTGAGCATTATCCCAGTCGGGACGGATGCGATGCGGAACACCCCGCCGTCGGTGTCGGGAACCTAGCCATTTACTCTTTACCTGCATCGGTGAGACAGCGCCTTGGGGGATTCTCAGGCAGCAAGTCGGTCTCCCCAGAAAGGATTCGAGCCAGATGACGGTACTCGACTCGATTCTCGACGGGGTCCGCGCGGATGTGGCCGCTCGGGAAGCCGTCCTGGATTTCCAGGCAGTCAAGAAGGCCGCCGCCGCGGCGCCCTCGCCCCGTCCCGGGTACGCCGCCCTGCATCAGGACGGTGTCGGCGTGATCGCCGAGGTCAAGCGCGCCAGTCCCTCCAAGGGCGAGCTGGCCGACATCCCGGACCCGGCCAGCCTCGCCAAGGCCTACGAGGACGGCGGCGCCCGCATCATCAGCGTGCTCACCGAGGGCCGCCGCTTCAACGGCTCGCTGGACGATCTGGACGCGGTGCGCGCGGTGGTCGACGTGCCGATCCTGCGCAAGGACTTCGTCGTCGGGCCGTACCAGATCCACGAGGCGCGCGCGCACGGCGCCGACGTCATCCTGCTGATCGTGGCCGCGCTGGAGCAGGACGTGCTGTCCTCGCTGATCGATCGCACCGAATCGCTGGGCATGACCGCCCTGGTCGAGGTGCACACCGAGGAGGAGGCCGACCGCGCGCTGGAGGCCGGAGCGTCGGTCATCGGGGTGAACGCCCGCAATCTGAAGACCCTCGAGGTGGACACCGACGTGTTCGCCCGCATCGCGCCCGGCCTGCCGACCGAGGTCATCCGCATCGCCGAATCCGGCATCAGCGGCACCGCCGACCTGCTGGCCTACGCCGGGGCGGGAGCGGACGCGGTGCTCGTCGGCGAGAGCCTGGTGACCAGCGGCGACCCGCGCGCCGCGGTCTCGGAGCTGGTGACCGCCGGAACCCATCCCTCCTGCCCGCGGCCGCTGCGCCGGGGTGCGGCGCGATGACTCGCACGCAGGAACCGGGCAACACCACCGGGGAGCTGCCTCCGGCCAGCGCGGGCGTCGCCCAGCGCAGCCACGAGCCCGACCTGGGCGGCCACTTCGGCGTCTATGGCGGGCGGCACGTCCCCGAGGCGCTGATGGCGGTGATCGAGGAGGTCACCGCGGAGTACGACAAATGCCGGGTCGATCCGGGGTTCCTCGCCGAACTGGACCGCCTGCAGCGCGATTACGCCGGGCGCCCGTCGCCGGTGTTCGAGTGCACGCGGCTGGCCGAGCACGCCGGGGGCGCCCGGATCCTGCTCAAGCGGGAGGACCTGAATCACACCGGTTCACACAAGATCAACAATGTGCTCGGGCAGGCGCTGCTCGCCGAGCGGATGGGCAAGACCCGGGTCATCGCCGAGACCGGCGCCGGTCAGCACGGCGTGGCGACCGCCACCGCCTGCGCGCTGCTCGGGCTGAACTGCATCGTGTACATGGGTGCCGTCGACACCGCGCGGCAGGCGCTCAACGTGGCGCGGATGCGGCTGCTGGGCGCCGAGGTGGTCTCGGTGACCACGGGCTCGCAGACGCTGAAGGACGCCATCAACGAGGCGTTGCGCGACTGGGTGACCAACGCCGACGACACCTACTACTGCTTCGGCACCGCCGCGGGCCCGCATCCGTTCCCGTTGCTGGTGCGCGATTTTCAGCGTGTCATCGGCCTGGAGGCGCGGGCGCAGGTGCTGGACCGGACGGGGCGACTGCCCGACGCCGTGACCGCCTGTGTCGGAGGCGGATCCAACGCGATCGGCATCTTCCACGCCTTCGTCGACGATCCCGGCGTCCGGCTGGTCGGCTACGAGGCGGCGGGCGACGGTGTCGAAACCGGTAGGCACGCGGCCACTTTCACCGGCGGCGCCCCGGGCGCGTTCCAGGGTGCGTACTCGTACCTGCTGCAGGATTCCGACGGCCAGACCATCGAATCGCATTCCATCTCAGCGGGTCTGGACTATCCCGGGGTGGGCCCCGAGCACGCCTATCTCAAGGACACCGGCCGCGCCGAGTACCGGCCGATCACCGACACCGAGGCGATGGACGCGCTGCTGCTGCTCTCCCGCGCCGAGGGCATCATCCCGGCCATCGAGTCCGCGCACGCGGTGGCGGGCGCGCTGCAGCTGGGCCGCGAATTGGGCGAGGGCGCAATCATTCTCGTTAGCTTGTCCGGGCGTGGTGACAAAGACATGGATACCGCGGCCAAATGGTTCGGGCTGTACGGAGAGGACGCGAAGTGAGCGAGCGTGCGACGGCCGTGAGTCGCTTGGGCAGTACCTTCGTCGCCTGCCGCGCCGAGGGCCGCGCCGCTCTCATCGGCTATCTGCCCGCGGGGTACCCGGACCTGATCGGCTCCATCGCCGCGTGCACAGCGATGGTCGAATCCGGTTGCGACATCATCGAAGTCGGCATCGCCTACTCCGATCCGGTGATGGACGGGCCCACCATCCAGGCCGCCACGGAACAGGCGCTGCGCGGCGGCGTGCGGGTGCGCGACGTGTTCGCCGTGGTCGAGGCGATCAGCAACGCGGGCGGCAAGGCCGTGGTGATGACCTACTGGAATCCGGTGCTGAAGTACGGCGTCGACACCTTCGCCCGCGACCTCGCGGCCGCGGGCGGGCTCGGGCTGATCACGCCGAACCTGATTCCCGAGGAGGCCGACGAGTGGATGGCCGCCTCCGACGCCCACGACCTCGACCGCATCTTCCTGGTGGCGCCCTCCTCGACCGAGGAGCGGCTCGCCAAGACCCTCGACGCCACCCGCGGATTCGTCTACGCCGCCTCCACGATGGGCGTGACCGGGGCCCGGGACGCGGTGTCCTCCGCGGCCCCCGCGCTGTGTGCGCGCGTCCGGGCCCACTCCGACATCCCGATCGGCGTCGGTCTCGGCGTGCGCAGCGGCGCACAGGCCGCCGAAATCGCCTCGTACGCAGACGGAGTCATCGTCGGCTCGGCCCTGGTCTCCGCGGCCGGCGAGGGCATGGATCGGATCCGCGCCCTCACCGCCGAACTCGCCGAGGGCGTGCGCTCGGCCCCGGTCTCGTCCTGAGCTAACCGTTTCCGCGCCGAGTGCAGGGCAGCACATGCTCTCGGCTTCCGTTCCGTTACGGTGGGGCCGTGACTTTTGCAGTCCTGGCAGACAGTGTTGTTGCGCACGGTGGAGCGCAGGCCGCGGTGCTGGCCTATATACCCAGCCCGCCGCGCGGGGTGTGGTACGTCGGAGGGTTCCCGCTGCGGGCCTACGCACTGTGCATCATCGTGGGCATCGTCGCCGCGATCTGGTGGGGCGAGCGGCGGTGGCGCGAGCGCGGCGGGCAGCCGGGCGCGGTGCTGGACGTCGCCATGTTCGCGGTGCCCTTCGGGCTGGTGGGCGGTCGGCTCTACCACGTCGCCACCGACTGGCAGAAGTACTTCGGCGACGACGGCCATCCGATGAACGCGCTGAAGATCTGGGAGGGCGGCCTCGGCATCTGGGGCGCGGTGTTCCTCGGCGGCGTCGGCGCCTGGATCGGCTGCCGGGTGTACCGAATCCCGTTGCCCGCCTTGGGCGATGCGATCGCCCCCGCGATCCTGCTGGCGCAGGCGATCGGCCGCCTCGGCAACTACTTCAACCAGGAGCTCTACGGCCGCGCCACGGATGCGCCGTGGGGCCTTCAGATCTTCCTGCGCTTCGACGACAACGGTCAGCTCGACATGATGAACGGCGTCTCCACCGGCGTGGTGGAAAAGACCGTGCAGCCGACGTTCCTCTACGAGCTGGTGTGGAATCTGCTCGGCGTGCTGGTGCTGGTCTGGGTGGACAAGCGCTACCGCATCGGCCACGGCCGGTTGTTCGCGCTGTACGTCGCGATCTACTGCTTCGGCCGGTTCTGGGTGGAACTGCTGCGCGACGACGAGGCCACGCACATCGCCGGAATTCGCATCAACTCCTTCACCTCGGCGGTGGTATTCCTGTGCGCCATCGCCTATTTCGCGCTTGCCACCAAGGGCCGCGAGACCGCCGCGCAGCTCGAGCCCGGCGGCCACCGCCCGTGGCCATGGCAGCTCGGCGCCCTCCGCCGGGCGGGTGCGGAATCGGAAGCTACTGCCCCCGAGGCTGGTTCGATCGAAGACGAGAAGACCTCGGAGGAGTCGGCGGGGCCCGGCCCCGAGGCATCCGAAAACGACGCTGCCGAGCCGGACCGGCCGAGCGAGCCCGAGGGCCGAACAGCTGAGTCCGAAGACGGAGCGGCCGAGTCCGAGGGCGGAGTGGCCGAGTCCACGACCGACCGCAACGATTCCGCCGACGCCAGCGATAATTCAGCGAATGCCGCCCACGGTGGGGCGTCCGGCGCGACGAAACCGCCGGAGTCGGGCAAGCTTTGACCCGACTGCCGCGGCCGTGCGGCGGGACGGGAGACCGGGCCGTCGAGGCGGGCCCGGGCAAACTAGGAGGACCTGAGTGACCGACCCCTACCAGCAGCAGCCGGGATACGGGCCGCAGTACGGCGCGCCCGGAACCGGCCCGGGCATGGGGCAGCCCGGGCAGCAGCCGATGGGGCAACCCGCCGGGCCGCCCATGGATGCGTACGGCCAGCCGAACCCTTACGGGCAGCCGCAGTACGGCCAGCCCTACGGCGCGCCCGGCGGCTATCCCCCCGCGCCGTACGGCATGCCGGGCATGGACCCGGAGGCGCCGTTCGGCCGCAATATGTACGGCGAGCCGTACTCCGACAAGTCGAAGATGGTGGCGGGCCTGCTGCAGATCTTCCTCGGCAGCTTCGGCGTCGGCCGCTTCTATCTCGGCTACCCCGGCCTGGCCGTCGGCCAGATCGCGGTCACCTGGCTGACCTGCGGTCTCGGCGGCATCTGGCCCCTCATAGACGGCATCATGATCCTGACCGGCAAGGTCCGCGACCAATACGGCAGGCCCCTCCAGGAAAGCTGAACGGGTCCGGCGCTGAGCGTCCCCCGTACCTGCGCCGCGTGAGTAACCTGATCCCCGCCTCACGGCCCCAGGGGGCCGAGAGGCGGGGAATGCAAGAGATTGAGTGGCCGTGTGGCTCGGGGTGTGTGGCCGAATGGCTCGGGTGTGTAGCCGAATCGCTCAGGGTGTGTGTGGCTGAATCGCTCGGGGTGCGTGTAATTGTGTGTCGGTGTTGTCGCATGTCGTAGGCTGTGGCGGTTCTGTGTCGTGCGCGTGGGGACTGCCCGCGCCCGCTGGAGAGGTACCCCATTGCGCCGCAAGCTGTTCGCCGCCGTGCTCGCCATCGCCGCCGCCACGGGGTTGACCGCCGCCTGTAGCAGCAACGACCCGAACGTGTTGAAGGTCGGCACCGAGGGCACCTACGCGCCGTTCAGCTTCCAGGGGCCCGACGGCAATCTCACCGGCTACGACGTCGAGGTGGTGCAGGCGGTCGCCGGGAAGCTCGGCAAGCGCGTCGAATTCGTGCAGACCCCGTGGGACGCCATCTTCGCGGGCCTGGAGTCCAAGCGCTTCGACCTGGTCGCCAATCAGGTGACCCTGAGCCCCGAGCGCGAGCAGAAGTACTCGCTGTCGCAGCCGTACACCACCTCCGACGGCGTCATCGTCACCCGCGCCGACAACTCCGGCATCGCCGCCCTCGGCGACCTCAACGGCAAGACCTGCGCGCAGTCCTCGACCAGCAACTGGAGCAAGGTCGCCGCGGGCGTCGGTTGCAAGGTGGAGGCGGTGGAGGGCTTCGTGCAGGCCGTCCAGCTGCTGAAGGACGGCCGCGTCGACGCCACGGTCAACGACACGCTGGCGGTCGGCGCCTACACCAAGCAGAACGGCCAGGGCAGCGTGAAGGTCGCGGGCAAGACCGGCGAGACCAGCCGCCAGGCCTTCGCCGCCCGCAAGGATTCCGGCGGCCTGACCACCGACGTCAACGGCGCCTTGGACGCGCTGCGCGCCGACGGCACCCTGGCGCGGATCTCCGACAAGTACTTCGGAACCGACGTCAGCAAGTAGCGCATGGACCCCGCCACCTGGGAACTCATTCGCCACAACCTGCAGCCGATGCTGCAGGCGACGGTCACCAAGACCCTGCCGCTGACCGCCGTCAGCTTCTCGATCGGCCTGGTGCTCGCGCTGTTCGTGGCGCTGGCGCGGATGTCGAAGGTGTGGCCGGTTGCGGCGGCGGCCCGGTTCTACATCTCGATCATTCGCGGCACGCCGCTGCTGGTGCAGCTGTTCATCGTGTTCTACGCGCTGCCGCAGCTGAATATCGTCATCGATCCGTTCCCTGCGGCGGTGATCGCCTTCAGCCTCAACGTAGGCGGCTACGCGGCGGAGGTGATTCGCGCGGCGATTCTGTCGGTCGCGCACGGCCAGTGGGAGGCGGCGCAGGCGCTGGGCCTGTCGCAGGCGCAGACCCTGGGCTCGATCATCCTGCCGCAGGCCTCGCGCATCGCGGTGCCGCCGCTGTCGAACACGCTCATCTCGCTGGTGAAGGACACGTCGCTGGCCTCCACCATCCTGGTAACCGAACTGTTGCGGACGGCGCAATTGGCGGCCGCGCCGACCTTCGATTTCTTCGCTCTCTACGGGGTCGCGGCAATCTACTACTGGGTAATCTGCCTCATCCTCGGATTCGCGCAAACGCGCCTGGAAACCCGGCTTGCGCGGCATGTCGCCAGGTGACGCCGGTCATATAGGTCCAGTGACCGGGATCATAGGTTCGCACTATTGATAGCGAAGGGTATGCCCAGTCAGCGCGGCTCGTTCGGCAGGACTACGCTCGACTCGTGATGCGACGGACAAAAATTGTTTGCACCCTCGGACCGGCTACCGCCTCCGAGGACCGGATTCGCGAACTTGTCGAAAGCGGCATGGACGTGGCCCGGTTGAACTTCAGCCATGGCGAGCACTCCGATCACGCTGAGAACTACCGGAAGGTCCGCAAGGCCGCCGACCAATTGGGCCGCGCCGTAGGCATTCTCGCGGATCTGCAGGGACCGAAGATCCGGCTGGGCAGATTCATCGAAGGCAAGACCACCTGGGCGACGGGGGAGGAGGTGCGCATCACCGTCGACGACGTGGAGGGCACCCACGATCGCGTCTCCACCACCTACGGCCAGCTGGCCGAGGACGCCAAGGCGGGCGACCGCCTGCTCGTCGACGACGGCAAGGTCGGCCTGACCGTGGTCCGCGTGGACGGCAACGACGTGGTCTGCCGCGTCACCGAGGGCGGCCCGGTCTCCAACAACAAGGGCGTCTCGCTGCCCGGCATGGACGTATCGGTCCCGGCCCTGTCCGAAAAGGACATCGCAGACCTGGAATTCGCGCTGCAGCTGGGCGTCGACTTCATCGCGCTGTCCTTCGTGCGCTCCCCGTCGGACGTGGAGCTGGTGCACGACATCATGGACCGCGTCGGCCGCCGCGTGCCGGTGATCGGCAAGCTGGAGAAGCCCGAGGCCATCGACAACCTCGAGGCGATCGTGCTGGCCTTCGACGCGATCATGGTCGCGCGCGGCGACCTCGGCGTGGAGCTGCCGCTCGAGCAGGTGCCGCTGGTGCAGAAGCGCGCCATCCAAATGGCAAGGGAGAACGCCAAACCCGTCATCGTGGCCACCCAGATGCTGGAGTCGATGATCGGCAATTCGCGGCCCACCCGCGCGGAGGCCTCCGACGTGGCCAACGCGGTGCTCGACGGCGCCGACGCGGTGATGCTGTCGGGCGAGACCTCGGTCGGCCAGTACCCGATCGAGACGGTGCGGACGATGGCCCGCATCGTGCACGCCGTGGAATCCGAATCCTCCGCCCAGGTGCCGCCGCTGACCCACGTGCCCCGCACCAAGCGCGGCGTGATCTCCTACGCCGCACGCGATATCGGCGAGCGGCTCAACGCCAAGGCGCTGGTGGCCTTCACCCAGTCCGGGGACACGGTGCGCCGCCTGGCCCGCCTGCACACCACGCTGCCGCTGCTGGCCTTCACGCCGCTGCCGGAGGTGCGCAGCCAGCTGGCGCTGACGTGGGGCGTGGAGACGTTCATCGTGCCGCCGGTCGGCACCACCGACGAGATGATCGGCCAGGTCGACAAGGAACTGCTGTCGCTGAACCGGTACACCAAGGGCGACCTGGTGGTGATCGTGGCCGGTTCGCCGCCGGGTACCGTTGGCTCCACCAACCTCATCCACGTGCACAGGATCGGCGAAGAGGACCACTGAAAGTGAATGCGTCACTGGGCGAATCCACCGACACCGGTACGAGCGACCTACAGGTGCTGCTCGGGCTGCTCGATCTGGAGCAGACCGGCGAGGACACCTTCCTCGGACAGCATCCGGAGAAGGTGTGGAGCCGGACCTTCGGCGGGCAGTTGGTGGCGCAGGCCATCATCGCGGCCGGTCGCACGGTGGCCACCGACCCGGCCCGGCCGCAACGCCCGGTGCACGCGATCAACGCCCATTTCGTGCGCGGCGGTGACGTGAAGAAACCGATCGAGTACCGCGTGGAACGCCACCGCGACGGCCGCTCGTTCGCGAACCGGACCGTCACCGCCTACCAGGGCGACCAGGAGCTGTTCGTCATGCTGGCGGCCTTCCAGGACTCCGCCAAGGGCCTGGAGCACGCCGTCCCACAGCCGCAGGTGCCCGATCCCGACAGCCTGCCCCGGGTGGAGGAGTCCTTCGCCGGTCTCGAGGACCGGCTGCAGATGTTCGTCAACGCCCCGCACCCGATCGATATGCGCTACACCAACGACACGGCGTGGACCCTCAAGGGCACCGGCGGGACGCTGGAATACAACCGGGTCTGGATGCGGGCCGACGGCGCCCTGCCCGACGATCCGCTGATTCACGTTGCGACGCTGGGATATTCGTCGGACACCACCGTGCTCGATTCGATCATCACCACACACGGCCTGTCGTGGGGCTTCGACCGCATCGTCGCCGCCACGGTGAACCACTCGATGTGGTTCCATCGTCCGTTCCGCTTCGACGACTGGGCCCTGTACGCGACCCAGTCGCCCGTCGCCGCGGGCTCCCGCGGCCTGGCCACCGGCCACTTCTATTCGCGCGCCGGAGAATTGCTCGCCACCGTCGTCCAGGAGGGCGTCATCCGCCACTTCCCACCCCGCAGCTGAACCCCCGGCCTGCGGCCCAGCACGCCCGTTCCCGGCCCGCTTTTGGGCCGGGATCTAGATCAACTCCCGATTTTCTTCCATATCGAAACTTTCGCGTTGCAGGGCGTGCAGCGAATAGGGAACGGCGTCCTCGTTCGAAATGCTCAGCATCAGTTGCTGTTCCAGGGCCGACAGGTTGGCCTCGGTGAGCAGTTTCTTGTCGCCCACCAGGCTCAGCGCGATCTCGTAGGTGCGGCGGTCGCCCGGGTCGGTGCCGGGATGGTCCAGGAGCCACTGGGTTTCGAGCAGCGGGTGCGGCTGCTGATCGGAGTCGAGCGGAAGGGTGAAGCGCCAGGCGAACACGTCGCGCTCGGCCACGTGGTCGTCGACCACGCGGCGCACGGTTTCCACGACACGTTCGAGGGTTTCGGCTGTCACATAAACATGGAGCGAAACATCCGAAATGCGTTTCGGCATGTCGTTCAGTCCTGTTCTTGTGTCGAATCCGTCGGCGGGAGTATCCGGCCGGGAGTGTAGTCCCTCTTTACCCGAAATGGGGAGGACACATGCGTGTCCGGGAGTTTTGCCGGATCCCTCAGGCGTGACGGCCGATTCGGATGGCGTCCACGTACGGCGGTTCGCTGCGGCCGCCGGGCAGCACCACCAGCCGCGGCCGCCCGTGCGCGTCGGCGCCGCGGCCCTGGTGAATGTGCAACGCCAGCAACAGCGGTACCAGCGCCTGCGCGATGCGATCGCCGACCTCGCAGTACCTCTCGGCCGACAGACCCACCGGATCGGCGATGTTCTCGCGGCCGACCAGCGCGAGATCGTCACGGGCGCGGTCGATTTCGGCGATGGTGCGGGCGCCGCTGACCTTCGCGATACGGTGCGCCTCGAGCAGCGTGAACGCCCGGCCCGCGGCCGCGGGCACCAGGGCGACGACGTCGTCGCGGATCTGCTCGGCCATTGCCAGCACCAGATCCGCGCCCTCGACCATGGCGGGTTTGAGTTTACGGGCCTTGAAATCGCTCGGATCCGCGCCGAGCCCGCTGATCGTTTCGGCGGCAAGCGGATCCGCGCCGAATCCCACCAGCGCTCGGGTCCCGGTGCTTTCCGCGGTCAGGTCGTCGAGCCCGTGTTCGGCCGCCAGGGCGCGCGTGAGGCGTTCGGCGATGACCGACCGGCACACGTTGCCGTTGCAGACGAACAGGACATGCATGGCAGTACGGTAGAACGCGAGAAACAAAACGAATAGCACGAAAAGTCCGAAACCCGCTGATTTATTTCGATGTTCATCCCGGCGTAGCGAGTCGTTTGCCGCCGCTGGCCCGAGTGACGGATAGCCGGAAATTGATCTCATTCGGAATCGTCTGGGTAATAGGCGCTTTCGCGAACCACGGGCGCCACCGTCGGCGTCCCCTGACGCACCCGCCCGCGCGCGGAGAACAGGCGTCCGCGCATAGCCACGGTGGGCGCTACCCGGCCGAGCCCGGTCGGGGTGGTCATATCGTCGTACATGGTGTCGATGCCGCCGCGCATGAAATACGCCTCGTGCCAGAATCCGGTGCCGCCGGAGTCGCGCAGGAACCGCTGCCACCATTCGCGGTGCGGCTCGGAGCGCGTCCAGCGTTCCAGGCTGTCGAGATCGCGCCAGTACTGCCGGGCGCCCCAATGCGGCGGGAACAGCGACCAGATGACGTCCTCGTGCAGCAGCAGCCCGTCGGGCCGGTCGCGATGCGACCGATACAACTTGGGCCCGAGGCCCAGCAGGCGCAGTACGCCGCGGGGCTTTCGCACGCGCATGCCGAGATAGATGACGACCAGGTCCGGATATCCGGACAGGTCCGCCGTCAGCCGGTTCACCCGCATACGTGCATTCTCCACTCGAGTCGGCGTCGTGTGCTGTCACTGGGATTACGGAGACGGCGCGGTCGCGGTTCGATGCGGTCGTGCGCTCGGACCGCGGCGCCGGGGACGGGAAATCTGGCAGTATGGCGGCCCGACGTTCGGAATCTTCGAAGGGACGCCCCATGGCGCAATGGCCGCAACTGGACCCGGTGCAGCAGAACGATCTGCTCGAGCAGATGACCTCTCTGGTGGTCGACGCGCTGGCACCCGGCTGGCGCCAGGTGATGATCGACTTCCGCGCCGTCGGCAAGAACATCGATGTCGCGGTCGGTGTACTCGACCCGCACGGCACCTATCAGCTGTGGGATCCACCCGGCGAGGTCTGGCGCATGTTCCAACGGCTTCGCGGTGGAATGTACGAGCAGGGTGAGGGGACATGGTTCTCGGCGAGATTCACCATCGATCCCCCGTCGCGATACTCCGTCCAGTACAACTGGACGAACGAGCCCGACTTTCGGCCCTACCCCTCCCCGGACGACTTCGCATTGGAGCAGGAACGGTTCCCGCGCACCGAGGCTTTCATGCCGCCCTGGTTCAGGCGGGGACTCGCCGCCGCGGGCATCGTGGAGAGCTGAAATGCTTTGTGCCTGACCTGGTGCCGAGTGTGGGACTCGAACCCACACGTCCGTGAGGACAACGGTTTTTGAGACCGTCGCGTCTGCCAGTTCCGCCAACTCGGCGCACCGGGTGGAAATCATAGCCGGTGTGTACCCCGGTGACCGAATCGGTGTGACGATTACCGGTCGGCGCTGGGTAGATGGGTTCTGGTCGAGGTTGAACTGTACGCTTTAGGGCACTCGGGAGTGTGGGCCGGTCCGGCAAGGGTGGGGCGGACGGGCGCGCGGCGAGTATTTGGCATCGGAATCACGAGGGGTCTATCTATGGGAACGACAGCAGGGGGCGCGGGCGCGAAGAAGGACGCGGCGACCGCCGCCAAGCGGGTGGTGGTGGCCGAGGATGAGGCGCTCATCCGGATGGACCTGGTGGAAATGCTCTCCGAGGAGGGCTATCAGGTGGTGGGCGAGGCGGGCGACGGTCAGCAGGCGGTCGACCTGGCCGAGGAACTGCGCCCCGACCTGGTGATCATGGACGTCAAGATGCCGCGTCGCGACGGCATCGACGCGGCGGCCGAGATCGCGACGAAACGCGTTGCGCCGGTGGTGATTCTGACCGCCTTCAGCCAGCGCGACCTGGTGGAGCGGGCGCGCGACGCGGGGGCGATGGCGTACCTGGTGAAGCCGTTCACCAAGTCGGATCTGGTCCCGGCGATCGAACTGGCGGCCAGTCGCTTCCACGAGATCACCGCACTGGAGGGCGAGGTGGCGAGCCTGGCCGACCGGTTGGAGACCCGCAAGCTGGTCGAGCGGGCCAAGGGGGTGCTGATGCAGACCCAGGGGCTCTCGGAGCCGCAGGCGTTCAAATGGATTCAGCGCACCGCGATGGATCGCCGCACCACGATGAAGGCGGTCGCCGAGGTGGTGTTGGAGAACCTGACGCCGAAATCGTAGTACCGGGTGCCGTTGCACACTGCGCATTGATTGCCGGAAATTAACGCCGCGGCAACACCCCCGGATAAATACTCGGGATCGAAGTCACATAAATGACTCGAATGTGATGCAGAGCTAACGTCGCGCCGCTATGTTCTGAGCCGGGCCGACATGGTCGGCCCCCTCGGCGATCCCGAGGGTCAGCAGGACATAGAGGTGTAATCGTGCTTGGTTCAATGACGCGGAGGGTCGCACGTAGCCGTGTGACCCGTGGCGCGCTGGTGATCGGAGCCGCGGCGGTGCTAGCGGTGGCCGGGTGTAGCAGCAAGTCGACAGATAACGGCTCCGGCGGCGATTCCGGCGCCGGAGGACTGAAGATCACCCCGCTGGTCCAGGTCGACAAGGACGGCAAGGAAGTCCCGGCGGCCGATACGTCCGCGGCCGCCGATCCCGCCGGCGACGGCAAGACGAAATGCGCGCCCGAGACATCGATCGCCATGGCGGGCCCGCTGACCGGGCCGAACGCCAACCTCGGCCTCAATATCGTCCGGGGTGTGAAGCTCGCGCTGGACAAGCACAACAAGGCCAACGCCGACTGCCAGGTCAAGCTCAAGGAATTCGACACCGAAGGCAATCCGCAGAAGGCCGGTCAGGTGATCGACCGCATCCTCGGCGACCAGTCGATCGTCGCGCTGATCGGGCCGACGTTCTCCGGCGAGACGAAGGCGACGGGCCAGCGGATCAGCGATACCGGCCTGCTGTCGCTGACCCCGTCGGCCACCAACGTCGACCTCACCAAGAACGGCTGGAAGACCTTCTTCCGCGGCCTCGGCAACGACGGCATCCAGGGTCCGTCGGTGGCGAAATACCTGCAGGGCACCGGCAAATACAAGAAGATCTGCGTGGTCCAGGACAACACCGACTACGGCACCGGCCTGGCGAAATCGCTGACCGAGACGCTCGGCCCGCTGGCCGATCCGAGCTGCGCGGTGAATGTGAAGGAAGGCGACAAGGACTTCTCGGCCGCGGTGTCGAAGCTGTCGTCGGCGCAGCCGGACGGCATCTTCTACGCGGGCTATTACGCCGAGGCCGCGCCGCTCGTGCAGCAATTGCGGTCCGGCGGGGTGACGGCGACGTTCATCTCCGACGACGGCACCAAGGACGTCGAATTCGTCAAGCAGGCCGGTAACGCGTCCAAGGACGCGGTGGTGTCGTGCCCGTGCGGCCCGGCGCCGGACAAGTTCGCCGAGGAATACAAGGCGCTGAGCGGATTCGAGGCGGGCACCTATTCGACCGAGGGCTACGACCTCTCCACGATCGTGCTGAAGGGCCTGGCCCAGGGCAAGGTGTCGCGCGCGGACCTGGTCGAGTATGTCCGCACCTACGAGGGCCAGGGTGTGGCCCGCCAGTACAAGTGGGATCCGACCGGTGAATTGACCAATGCGCTGATCTGGATGTACCAGGTCAAGTAGCGTTCTCGATTCGAAACAGCGTGTGCCCGGCCTGCCGATAGCCCGATTACACGGGCACCCGCCGGGCGCACGCTGGTTTTTCCACAATGAGGGTAACGATGAGTTCAGGTCTGGCCGATGCGACCTTGCTTGCCAACGGCTCCATCGATTTCAACGTCTCCGGTGTCGTCGATCAGTTCTGGCGGCTCACGGTCGACGGATTGACGTACGGTTCCATCTACGCGCTGGTCGCGGTCGGATACACCCTGGTTTTCGGGGTGCTGCTGCTGATCAATTTCGCGCATTCGGAAATATTCATGCTGGGTCTGTTCGGGCAGCTGGTGGGGTTGATGCTGCTCGGGTTCGCGGCCAGCGGTGACATCTATTCGCAAGGGACGGCGCTGACGGTCGTCTATCTCGGGGCGGCCATGATCGTCGGCATGCTGGTATCCGGGGGAGCGGCGGTCGGATTGGAGCGCGTGGCTTACCGGCCGCTGCGAAGACGCGGGGCGAAACGGCTGATCTTCCTGATCACCGCGATCGGGATGTCGTTCGTGCTGCAGGAATTCGTGCACTACGTGCTGCCGAAGATCGATCCGGATCTCGGCGGCACCAATGCCCAGCAGCCGATCATCCTGGTCCGGCCGACCGACGCGTTCCACGTTTTCGACGCCTCGGTGACCAACGTGGCGCTGGTGATCGTCTTCTCCGCGGTGATCCTGGCGGTCATTACCGACTTGGTCATCAACAGAACGAAATTCGGCCGCGGCATACGCGCGGTGGCCCAAGACCCGGACACCGCGACGCTGATGGGTGTGTCGCGGGAACGGGTCATCATGCTCACCTTCCTGATCGGCGGCCTGCTCGCGGGCGCCGCCGCGATGCTGTACACGCTCAAGATCCCCAACGGCATCATCTACTCGGGCGGATTCATCCTGGGCATCAAGGCATTCGCCGCCGCGGTGCTCGGCGGTATCGGCAATCTGCGCGGCGCGCTGCTGGGCGGGCTGCTGCTGGGCCTGGCGGAGAACTACGGCCAGATCCTGTTCGGCACCGAATGGCGCGACGTGGTCGCGTTCGTACTGCTGGTGGCGGTGCTGATGTTCCGGCCGACCGGAATCCTCGGCGAGAGCCTGGGGAGGTCACGGGTATGACTACCGCGACGCAGGAACCGGAGGAGAAGGCGGCACGGCCCATGCACGGCATCGGCGACGCGCTGCGCTCGTGGTGGGACGGACTGTCGCGGCCCATGCAGTGGGCCGTCGGCGTCCCGGCCGTCGTGGCGCTGGCGTTGCTGCCGCTGTTCCCGCCGCCGCTGCTGGATACCCCCGGCACGAGTTTCGGCGGCGTGATGGCTCAGTTCGCCATGTACGCGCTGATCGCGATCGGTCTGAATGTCGTTGTGGGACAGGCGGGTCTGCTGGACCTGGGCTACGTCGGCTTCTACGCGGTCGGCGCGTATTCGGTCGGACTGCTCACCAGTCCGAACAGTCCGTGGAACCAGACCGACGGCGGCTTCCTGAATTCCCGGTGGGCCTGGCTGGCGTGTGTGCCGCTGGCGATCGTGCTGACCGCGATGTCGGGTCTGATCCTGGGCACACCCACGTTGCGCCTGCGCGGCGACTATCTCGCGATCGTCACGCTCGGGTTCGGCGAGATCGTGCGGCTGCTGGCCGACAACCTCGGCGACATCACCAACGGCAGCCTGGGGCTGGCGGGTATCGCCTATCCGCGACTGGGCGAATCGGAGAGCCATCCCACCGGGTACTTCTCCTCGGGCAATCTCGGCGACTCGGATTCGTGGAATCTGCTGGACCGCGCCAACTCCGGCACCTGGTGGTTCTGGATCGGCATGGTGCTGGTGATCCTGGTGCTGCTGATGGTCGGCAATCTGGAACGCAGCCGGGTCGGTCGCGCGTGGGTGTCGATCCGCGAAGACGAGGACGCCGCGGAGATGATGGGCGTGCCGACGTTCAAGTTCAAACTGTGGGCGTTCACCATCGGCGCCGCGATCGGCGGCCTGTCGGGCGCGCTGTTCGCGGGGCAGGTGCAGTTCATCAACCCGACCGGATTCAACATCATCAACTCGATGCTGTTCCTGTGCGCGGTCGTGCTCGGCGGGCAGGGCAACAAGCTGGGCGTGCTCGTGGGCGCGTTCCTGATCGTCTACCTGCCCAACCGGCTCATGTCGATCGAGGTCGGCGGGCAGTCGCTGGGCGACTACAAGTATCTGTTCTTCGGACTCACTCTGGTGGTGGTCATGATCTTCCGTCCGCAGGGGCTGTTCCCGGTGCGGCAGAAACTGCTGGCCTATGGCCGTCAGGTGTACCAGGCGGTGCGGCGGCCGGCGGCGCCGCCGGCCATGGGCGAGGGAGCGGGACGATGACCGGGCCGGGCGCGGGTGGCGCGCTGTTCGACAACGAGGATATGGCGGCCGGGTACGCCGAGGCGCCGGAGGCGGCGCCGAGCGCGGGTGTGGTCGAGGTCAGCGACGTACTGCCGGAGCTGGCCGATGCCGGGGCCGTGGCCGAGGTGGTGGCGCCCACCCGCGTGATCGAAACCGAGGTCGGCGCACCGCTTTTGAGCACGGAGGGCCTGACCGTGCGGTTCGGCGGCCTCACCGCGCTCGACGAGGTGAGCTTCGAGATCCGCCGCGGCGAGATCCTCGGGCTCATCGGCCCGAACGGGGCGGGCAAGACGACCTGCTTCAACGCCATCACCGGGATCTACCGGCCCGCGGCGGGGCGGGTGTTCTTCGACGGGCGGCCGCTGACCAAGACCAAGCGCAACGAGATCACGCGGCTCGGCATCGCCCGGACCTTTCAGAACATCCGGCTGTTCGGCGAGATGACGGCGCTGGAGAACGTGGTGGTCGGCACCGACGCGCGGCACCGAACCTCGGTGCCCGGGGCCACCTTTCGCACGGCGCGGCATCGGCGCGAGGAACACGACGCCATCGAGCGCGGCATGGCGCTGCTGGAGTTCGTGGGCATCGCGCCGCGGGCGGTCGAGAAGGCGCGTAACCTCTCCTACGGCGATCAGCGCCGCTTGGAGATCGCCCGCGCGCTGGCCACCGAGCCCAAGCTGCTCTGCCTGGACGAGCCCGCGGCCGGGTTCAATCCGAGCGAGAAGTCGGCGCTGATGGATCTGATCCGCAAGATCCGTGACGACGGGTTCACCGTGCTGCTGATCGAGCACGACATGCGGCTGGTGATGGGCGTGACCGACCGGATCGTGGTGCTGGAGTTCGGCCGCAAGATCGCCGACGGGCTGCCGGAGGAGATCCGGAACGATCCGGCGGTCATCGCGGCCTATCTGGGCGTTCCCGACGACGAGGTCGCCGAAACAGGAGGCGCGGCAGCGGATGTGTCGGATTCCGCTGCCGGCGTCACGGAGCCCTCGGTCGTCGCGGAATCTCCCTCCCGCAAGCCGGGCTCCCCGCTCGTCGTCCCCGCGAATGCGGGGACCGACCAACCGCTGCTGGTGGTCGAGGACATGGTCGTCAACTACGGCAGAATTCAAGCGCTGCACGGCATCTCGCTGCGGGTGACGCAGGGCGAGCTGGTGACACTGCTGGGCGCCAACGGCGCCGGGAAGACCACCGCCATGCGGGCGCTGTCCGGGCTGCTGCCGCTCACCAGCGGCCGAATCCTTTTCGAGGGCAAGGACATCACCCGGATGAAGGCGCACGAGCGGGTGGTCACGGGGCTCATCCAGGCGCCGGAGGGCCGCGGCGTGTTCCCCGGCATGACGGTGCAGGAGAACCTCGACATGGGTTGTCACGCCCGGCCCTTCAGGGAGCGCTCGGAGTACGCCAAGACCCTCGCGTGGGTGTTCGAGTTGTTCCCGCGGCTGGCCGAGCGGCGCAAACAGGTGGGCGGCACGCTGTCCGGCGGCGAGCAGCAGATGCTGGCCATCGCCCGCGCCCTGATGGCGCGGCCGAAGCTGCTGCTGCTCGACGAACCGTCCATGGGCCTGGCGCCGATGGTGATCAAGCAGATCTTCCGCATCATCGGGGAGATCAACGCGCAGGGCACCACGGTGCTGCTGGTCGAACAGAACGCCCAGCAGGCGCTGACCCGCAGCGACCGCGCCTACATCCTGGAGACCGGCGAGGTCACCAAGACCGGGTCCGGACGGGAGTTGTTGACCGATCCGGCGGTGAAGTCGGCGTATCTCGGCGTCGCCTAGGAATCGCGCACGGCGGAGGGGTGTTGCCGATGTGTCCCACGTCATCCCCGGTGCCCCCGCTTGTCGGTGCCTGTACATAGACTCAGGGCCGTGACTCCAGCGACCACCGATCAGCGCCCGAGCAGTGTGTCCGCAGCGACCCCGAATGCCCCCGGTGAGCGGCCCACGCTGTTGCTGCTGGACGGGCACTCGCTGGCTTACCGCGCCTTCTACGCGCTGCCCGCGGAGAACTTCAAGACCGTCACCGGGCAGACCACCAACGCGGTCTACGGCTTCACCGCCATGCTGATCAACCTGCTGCGCGATGAGAAGCCCACCCACGTGGCGGCCGCGTTCGACGTCAACCGCAAGACCTTCCGCACCGAGGCCTACCCGGAGTACAAGGCCAACCGCATCACCACCCCCGACGAGTTCCGCGGCCAGGTGGAGGTCACCCAGGAGGTGCTCGGCGCGCTCGGCATCCCGACGATGCAGCTCGAGGGCTACGAGGCCGATGACATCATCGCCACCCTGGCCACTCAGGCTGTGCCGCAGGGCTATCGAGTGCTGATCGTCACGGGTGACCGGGACGCGCTGCAACTGGTCAACGACGATGTCACCGTGCTGTACCCGAAGAAGGGCGTCTCCGAGCTGACCCGGTTCACCCCCGCCGCGGTGGCGGAGAAGTACGGGCTGACCCCGGCCCAATACCCGGATTACGCCGCCCTGCGCGGCGACCCGAGCGACAACCTGCCCGGCATTCCCGGCGTGGGAGAGAAGACCGCGGCCAAGTGGGTGCGCGAGTTCGGCGACCTGGCCACGCTGGTGGACCGGGTGGACCAGGTGAAGGGCAAGGTCGGTGACGCGTTGCGCGCCAACCTGTCCAGCGTGGTGCTCAACCGTCAGCTCACGGAGATGGTCAAGGATGTCGCGCTGCCCTACACCCCCGAGCAGCTGGCCCAGCAGCCGTGGGACCGCGACCGGATCCACCGCCTGTTCGACGACCTGGAATTCCGGGTGCTGCGCGACCGGCTCTTCGAGACCCTGGCCCCGCCGGAGCCGGAGGCCGAGGGCGGCTTCGAGATCAGCGGCGGCGCGGTGGCTCCCGGCGCCGTGGCCGACTGGCTCGCCGAACACGCGAAAGCCGGTGTGCGGCACGGTATTTCCGTCGTGGGCACCGGTACCCCATTCCAGGGCGATGTGAAGGCGATAGCGCTCTCGGCGGCCGACGGCGAGGGCGGCTACTTCGACGTCATCGGTCTGACCCCGGAGGACGAGCGGGCCCTGGGCGCCTGGCTCGCCGACCCGGCGACGCCGAAGGCCGTGCACGAGGCCAAGGCCGCCAAGCATGCGCTGCGCGGCCGCGGTTGGACGCTCGCGGGCCTCACCAGCGATACGGCGCTGGCCGCCTATCTCGTCCGCCCGGGCCAGCGCACCTTCAACCTCGACGACCTGTCGCTGCGCTACCTGTCGCGCGAGCTGCGGGTCGAGTCGCCCGACGACACCCAGCTGTCCCTACTCGACGACGAGGACCAGGTCGACGCCGAGCTCGCGCAGACCGAGATCCTGCGCGCCCGTGCGGTCTCCGATCTCGCCGACGCCTTCGACAGCGAGCTCGAGGGCATCGAATCCACCCGGCTGCTCACCGAGATGGAGCTGCCGCTACTCGGCGTGCTGGCCCAGCTCGAGGAGGCGGGCATCGCGGTCGACATCGACGAACTGCAGCAACTGCAGTCCGAATTCGCCGACCGCGTCGCCGACGCGGCCAACGCCGCCTACGAGGTGATCGGCAAGCAGATCAACCTCGGCTCGCCGAAGCAACTGCAGGTGGTGCTGTTCGACGAGCTCGACATGCCCAAGACCAAGCGCACCAAAACCGGCTACACCACCGACGCCGACGCGCTGGAGTCGCTGTTCGAGAAGACCCAGCACCCCTTCCTGGAACACCTGCTGGCCCACCGCGACGCGACCAGGCTGAAGGTGACCGTCGACGGGCTGCTGAAGTCGGTCGCCGACGACGGCCGCATCCACACCACCTTCAACCAGACCATCGCCGCCACCGGACGGCTCTCCTCCACCGAGCCGAATCTGCAGAACATCCCGATCCGCACCGACACGGGCCGCCGCATCCGCGACACCTTCGTCGTCGGCCCCGGCTTCGAATCGCTGATGACCGCCGACTACAGCCAGATCGAGATGCGGATCATGGCGCACCTGTCCAAGGACGCCGGGCTGATCGAGGCCTTCAATTCGGGCGAGGACCTGCACACCTTCGTCGCCTCCAAGGCCTTCGACATTCCGCTCTCCGAGGTGCACCCGGAGATGCGCCGCCGCATCAAGGCGATGTCCTACGGCTTGGCCTACGGGCTGTCGGCCTACGGCCTGTCGCAGCAGTTGAAGATCACCCCCGACGAGGCGAAGGCGCAGATGGAGGTCTATTTCGACCGCTTCGGCGCCATCCGCGACTACCTGCGCGACGCCGTCGACCAGGCCCGCAAGGTCGGCTACACCGAGACTCTGTTCGGGCGCCGCCGCTACCTGCCCGACCTGGACTCCAGCAACCGTCAGCGCCGCGAGGCCGCCGAGCGGATGGCCCTCAACGCCCCCATCCAGGGCACCGCCGCCGACATCATCAAGGTCGCGATGATCAACGTGCAGCACGCCATCCAGGACGCGGGGCTGAAATCGCGGATGCTACTGCAGATTCACGACGAGCTGGTCTTCGAGGTCGCCCCCGGTGAGCGGGATGCCCTGCAATCCCTTGCCCGGGAACACATGTCGAGGGCCATCGATCTGTCGGTGCCGCTGGAAGTGTCGGTGGGAGTCGGGCGTAGCTGGGACGCTGCGGCGCACTAGAGGGTTGTCCAGCCCGGTCATCGGGCGTTGGTATCCCGTTCACGAAACGGTGTGACGAAGTTACTCGTGGGTTCCGCGGGTATGTGGTTGCCAACGGGCAGCGAAGTCCATATTGTCGTTGCCGTGCCGAATCCCGCCGCAAGCCACAGTGCAGCGCCGAACGTCGCCGACCGCGACCGCGCTGCCCGCCTTCCGCTGACCGCGATGGTGGCTGCCGCACGACTTCTCGTAGTACCTCGCCGTAGCGAGGTCTGATTCGGACCGGCCCCCTCGCTGCGGCCGTACAGATTTATTGCGCTGGTCCCCTTCTGTCATTTCAGACACGACTGTCACTCAGACACGACAAGGTTCGGGAAGACCTAGTTCAATGACGATCACAATCGACACACATGACTTCATCACCGCTGCGCCCAAGGGCCTGCGGACCGAATGCACGGGACTGAGTCCCGCCGAGTTCTACGACCGCCTGTGCGGACACACCGGACCGGTGCAACTCAGCGACTGGAGCCGGGCGGGGCACCGGCACGGCGGCGAGTACACCGCGACCCTGGAGTTCGCCGATCACCTGCGGACCGTGGTTTCGGCGGGCAGCCCGGTGGCGGCGCTCACCTCCGCCCTCTACGACGAGGGCTTCCCGGTGGAGATCCTGAAGTTCCACCAGCGGCGCACCGAATCCGGCACGGCCACCTTCGTGCAGTGCGAATTCAACGGCCGCCGGGGCTGGGGCGCCGCCGTCGCCGACGACGGCGCCGAATCCGCCGTCCGGGCGATGATCGCCGGGGTCAACAAGCTGGGCGGCTGAGGCCGGGGGTTCCATACGCCGATGCCGCGAGACCCTGTTCGGATCTCGCGGCACCGACGGGATGCGGAGGCGGCGCGCGAAGCGACAGACCGGCCCGGCCTAGCTCTGCTCCGGCTGCGCCTGCTGTTCGGCGATCTGCTTGCGGACCTCGTCCATGTCGAGGGCCTTCACCTGGGTGACCAGGTCCTCGAGCGCGCTCGCCGGCAGCGCGCCCGGCTGCGCGAACACCAGCACACCCTCCCGGAACGCCATGATGGTCGGGATGGAGCGGATGTTCGCCGCCGCGGCCAGACTCTGCTCGGCCTCGGTGTCGACCTTGCCGTGGACGACGTCGGGGTGGCTCTCCGAGGACTTCTCGAAGGTCGGCGCGAACTGCTTGCACGGGCCGCACCAGTCGGCCCAGAAGTCGACGAGCACCACGTCGTTTCCGGTGACGACCTCGTCGAAGTTCTGCGTGGTCAGGGTCTGGGTGGCCATGGGATCCTCTCGTCGTGGTGCCCCGTACAACGTCGGGCACGTCGGTTATCTTCCGCTTCCGCGTGCGACCGGCCATTCACGCCGGTAATCGCCGTCCCAACGTCTGATACCCACCACCGTAGTGGGGAAATCACGATCGCTCGCCACCGCGTCGACGGCCGTCGCGAGATGCTGGGGATTCACTCGCCGCGCGAGGGTCACGTGCGGGGTCCACGCGTCGGGCCGCACATTCGCCGGAATCCCGGGGCACTGCGCGATCACCGAGAACAGTCGCCGCTGCAGATCCAGCAGTTCCGTCGTGGGCACCACCAGCCGGACCAGGACCGGGCGGCGCGCGCCGAAGAGCACCAGCCCGCCGAGCCGGACCGGGAGCGGGTGGAACTCCTCGGCGGCGAGGGCCTTGTCGAGGCGCGGCCAGATCTCCCGGGCCACCGCCACCGTGACATGCGGACGGCGCTCGGCGGCGGGGCTGTGCACGCCCGCCTCCGCCAGCACCCGCCACTGCCGACGAACCTCCGCCTCGGCGGTGTCGTCCAGCAGAAGTTCGACGGACTGAACCATGGCCTAGGCCAAGTTACCTGGTCGCGAACCACTCTTCGCCATTCCGGCGTGCTTTCGGCCGGAATCGTCGGTGCCGGGTGCGGGGTGCGGCAGGCGGGGCGCCCCCGGCCACTATCGGGCAAACCGCGCAGTCGAGGATGGTGCCGTGACCGAACGAAGTGGCAACGAACGAGGACGACCGCGGCTGGGGTTGATCGAGGGGGACGGGATCGGTCCGGAGGTTGTGGGCGCGACCCGCGAGGTGGTCGACGAGGCGCTGGTCGCCGTCGGCGCACCCGGGATCGACTGGATGCCATTACTCATGGGGCACAAGGCGATCGAGCAGTTCGGCGATCCGCTGCCCGAGTCGACGCTGCGGACGCTGGAGCGGCTCGACGCCTGGATTCTGGGCCCGCACGACAACGCCTCCTACGCCCCCGAGCACCGCACCGGCGCCCCTCCCGGCGGCGCCATCCGCAAGCGGTTCGGCCTGTTCGCCAACATCCGCCCGGCGCGGGCATTCGCGGGCGTGCGCGCGGCTGCCGATATGGACTTGGTGATCGTGCGCGAGAACAGCGAGGGCCTCTACGCCGATCGCAATATGTTCGCCGGATCGGGCGAGTTCGCGCCCACCCCGGACGTGGCGCTGTCGGTCGGTGTGGTGACCCGGGCCGCCTGTGAGCGTATCGCGCACGAGGCCTGCCGCCTCGCCGCCGCCCGCCGTCACCGCCTGACCATCGTGCACAAGGCGAACGTGCTGCCGATGACGATGGGCCTGTTCCGGGACGTCTGCTACGAGGTGGCCGCCGAGTATCCGGGCGTGGTGGCCGACGACGAGCACGTCGACGCCGCGGCCGCGCACCTGGTGCGCGCCCCCGGCGATTACGACGTGCTGGTGACCGAGAACCTCTTCGGCGACATCCTGTCCGACCTCGCCGGTGAACTGAGCGGGTCGCTCGGCCTCGCCGCCTCGCTGAACTGCTCGGCCACCCGGGCGATGGCACAGGCGGTACACGGCGCGGCGCCGGCCCTGGCGGGACACAATCGGGCCAATCCGGCCGCGCTGCAGCTATCGGCGGCAATGCTGTTGCGGTGGTTGGGTTCTCGTCGGGCCGACCGCGGCCTGTCGCAGGCGGCGGACCATATCGAGCGGGCCGTCGCGGCCACCGTCGCCGCGGGCATCGCCACCGCGGATCTGGGCGGGCTGGCCTCGACCGCCGAATTCACCGAACAGGTGCGGGCCCGGCTGCATCGGTGGTGATATAGGGTTTCGAACTCGGCGTGTAAGGGCCTGCGCCGTATCCGGTGCGGATTAACCTTCGGTAACCGACCGACACAGTCGGTCCGAATCGCCTAAATTTCGAACGGCGGGAGACCTCCACATGTCGCCCGCCCAAACATGGAGGGCTGCTGTGTCTGTTCGAATCGGTGCCCGCGGGGTTGCTCTGCGGGCCGTCTGTTTACTCGCCGGCGGTGCGCTGGCGTTGGCCGGCTGTACCAAGAACACCGAGGACAATGCGCCTACGGCGGAGAAGATCCAGGTCGCCAAGGTCGACGCGATCGCCGCGAAGCTGCCCGACAAGGTGAAGCAGTCCGGCAAGCTGGTGGTCGGGGTGAACATCCCGTATCAGCCCAACGAATACAAGGACGCCTCCGGCCAGATCGTCGGCTACGACGTCGACCTGATGAATGCGGTGGCGCAGGTGCTCGGCGTCCGGGCCGAGTACCAGGAGTCGGACTTCGAGAAGATCATTCCCGCGATCCAGGCCGGTACCTACGACACGGGCATGTCGTCGATGACCGATACCAAGGAGCGCGAGCAGACGGTCGATTTCGTCGACTACTACAACGCGGGTATTCAGTGGGCGCAGCAGAAGGGCAAGCCCATCGACCCGAGCAACGCCTGCGGTAAGCGAGTGGCGGTGCAGCGCACCACCATCGAGGAGACCGAGGACGTGCCGAACAAGAGCAAGGCGTGCGAGGCGGCGGGCAAGCCCAAGATCGAAATCGTCGCCTTCGACGAGCAGAGCGCCGCGACCACGGCCCTGGTGCTCGGGCAGGTCGACGCGATGTCGGCCGATTCGCCGGTGACCGCGTACGCGATCAAGCAGAACCAGGACAAGATCGAGTCGGCGGGTCCGCTGTTCCAATCCCAGCCCTATGGCTGGCCCGTGCCCAAGGGCGCGCCGCTGGCTCCCGTGCTGCAGGAAGCCGTGCAGCATCTGATCGACTCCGGTGAGTACCGGCAGATCGCCGAGAACTGGGGCGTCCAGGAGGGTGCGATCACCAAGGCCACGATCAACGGCGCGGTGGGCTGACGCCGGTGAGTACGCACGACTCGGCGCCCACCGACCCGACGCCGATCAAGGCGGTGCCGCTGCGGCACCCGGGCCGGTGGATAGCCGCGGCGATCATCCTCGCGCTGCTGGCCCTGTTCATCTACGGCGCCGCCACCAACCCCGCCTACCGGTGGGACATCTACTGGAGGTACCTGTTCGATTCGCGGATCGAATCCGGCGTCCTGATCACGCTGGAGCTGACCGTCCTGGCCATGGCCATCGGTGTGCTGCTGGGCATGCTGCTGGCGGTGATGCGGCTGTCGCCGAATCCGGTGCTGCGCTCGGCGGCGTGGGTGTATCTGTGGATCTTCCGCGGCACGCCCGTGTACGTGCAACTGGTGTTCTGGGGCCTGTTCCCCTCGCTCTACAAGATCATCGATCTCGGTGTGCCGTTCGGGCCGCAGCTGCTGCACTGGAATATCCAGGACTGGCGGACGCCGTTCCTGTTCGCCATGATCGGCCTGGGCCTCAACGAGGCCGCCTATATGGCCGAGATCGTCCGCGCCGGAATCAATTCCGTGGGCGAGGGCCAGCGCGAGGCATCCACCGCGCTCGGTATGTCGTGGGGGCAGACCATGCGCCGCACGGTGTTGCCGCAGGCGATGCGGGTGATCATCCCGCCGACCGGCAACGAGCTGATCAGCATGCTGAAGACCACCTCGCTGGTGACCGCCATCCCGCTGACGACCGACGTGTACGGCCGGGCCCGCGACATCTATGCGGTCAACCTGCAGCCGATTCCGCTGCTGCTGGTGGCCGCCACGTGGTATCTGCTGGTCACCAGCGTGCTCATGGTGGGTCAGCACTATCTGGAGCGGTATTTCTCCCGGGGCGCCACCCGGCAGCTGACCGCGAAACAACTGCAGGCGCTGGCCGATGCCCAGATGTCGGAGGTGGGCAAATGACCGCGGCCGCGAGCACTCCCGCGAACGAAGCCGTCGCGATGATCCGCGCTGAGCAGGTGTGCAAGAGCTTCGGCGCGCTGCAGGTGCTCAAGGGCGTTTCGCTCGAGGTCGAGCGCGGCGAGGTGATGTGCCTGATCGGGCCGTCCGGCTCGGGCAAGTCGACATTCCTGCGCTGCATCAACCATCTGGAGCAGGTCAACGCCGGGCGGCTGTACGTCGACGGCGACCTGGTCGGCTATCAGGAGAAGGGTGGCAAGCTCTACGAGCTGCACCCGCGCGAGGCGGCCCGGCAGCGGCGCGATATCGGCATGGTGTTCCAGCACTTCAACCTGTTCCCGCACCGCACGGCGCTGGAGAACATCATCGAGGCGCCGACCCAGGTGAAGAAGCTGCGCAAGGCCGACGCCGTGACGCGGGCCAAGGAGCTGCTGGACCGGGTCGGGCTGCCCGAGAAGGCCGACGCCTACCCGGCGCAGCTGTCCGGCGGTCAGCAGCAGCGGGTCGCCATCGCCCGGGCGCTGGCAATGGATCCCAAACTGATGCTGTTCGACGAGCCGACCTCGGCCCTCGACCCGGAGCTGGTCGGCGAGGTGCTGGGCGTCATGCGCGAACTGGCCGCCTCCGGCATGACGATGGTGGTGGTGACCCACGAGATGGGCTTCGCCCGCGAGGTCGCCGACCAACTGGTCTTCATGGACGCGGGCGTGGTCGTGGAGGCGGGCAACCCCCGCGAAATGCTGGCCAACCCGGAGCACGATCGCACCAAGGCCTTCCTCTCCAGGATCCTCTAGCGCACCCCGGCCTCACCCCGGCCCGTGGTGGGGTTCCGTTCCCCGAAGGTGTCAACTACACTTTGTAGTAGAAATCTCCGCCGGGCTAATGGGAGGGCGTCATGGGTGCACGGGTGTTGGATGGGCGGCGAATCTCGGTGGGGCAGTGGAGTTTTCTGCAGTGGTCAGTCTTCGTGGTCGGCGTGGTGCATATCGTGTGGGCGATCGTGGGCTGGATCGCCGAGCCCAGCTTCGCCATCGGCCACCACGCGCCCGCCACGCCGGTGCTCGGCATGGACTACAACGGCTGGCACGCCGTGGCGGGACTGCTGCTGTTCACCCCGGCTCTCGGTGCGGCCCTGCGCAAGTCGTGGTCGGCCTGGTACTGCGTGGTCGCCGCGGTCGGCGGCGGTTTCGTGGTCGGCATCTGGGCGCTGTTCTCGCACCAGGTGTTGGTGCTCAGCTTCCCGAACCACCGCCTCGACGCCCTCGAGCACATCGTCACCGGCGTGGTGCTGCTGGCGTTGGTCGCAATCCAGGCGGTCCGGGACGGCGGCGCGCGTACCACCCTCGGATTGCCCACCGCCGCAAGGTGATCACAACGCCTCGGTGACCGAAAGGGCGATACGGAGTTGGCCCAGAAGGACTTTCGCTGCCGGGGCGGTGAGGCGGTCGGTGCGCCAGGCGAGGGCGAGTTGACCGCGGAGTTCGGGGTCGACGATCGGGAGGGTGCGGACGCCGAACGCGGCCGCCTCCTCGGGTGTCAGGGCGGGGACGACCGCCGTGCCGAGGCCGCGGGCCGCCAGTTGTAGCAGCAGCGGGGGAGCGGCCGCCTCGAAGGCGATATTGGGCTCGAAACCGGCTGTGGCACAGGCACGTTCGAACCGACCGCGGACGCCGGTGCCGCGGGTCAAGCAGATCAGCCGCCGGTCACGCAGCTCGTCGAGCATGATACTCCGACGAGGATCCGGGTCGTTGTCGGCCACGGCGGCGACGATCCGGGTGTCGAGCACGACATCGACCCCGATACGCGGGTCGAGATCGGCGCCGGTGAGTCCGACGAGTGCGATGTCGAGCGTGCCGCGCTCCAACTCGGCGAGCATCAGATCGGAATTGGTTTCGGTGAGGGTGATCTCGACCTGCGGATGATCGTCGTGGAAGTCCGCGAGCACGGACGCGACGTCGAATTCCCCCGTGGCGGCGCCGGATACCGTGCCGAGCCGGATGTGGCCACGCAGCAGCCCGCTGAACTCGTCGGCGGTGTGCCGGATCTGCTCGGCCGCCGCGAGCGCCGTGCGGGCGTGCGGCAGCACCGCGGCGCCCGCGGCGGTCGGGGTCACGGCCCGGCCCGAGCGGTCCAGCAGCCGCTGCCCCAGTTCCCGCTCCAACTGCCGGATCTGAGCCGACAATCCGGGCTGCGCCAGGTGCAGCCGGGCCGCGGCCCGGGTGAAGTTCGCTTCCTCGACCACGGTGACGAGGTAGCGCAGCTGCCGAAGTTCCATAACCGTGAATTCTAGCTACCAGAAGATCTATCTGTTTCACTTCTCGATGCCGGGGCGGAACAGTAGGAGTCATGAGCAATACGGACACCGACATCCCCGCCTTCACCGGCCCCGTCTTCCGCCCCGGCGATACCGGCTACGACGCCGAGACCACCGGATTCCAGACCGCCGACGCCCATCGGCCCGCCCTGGTCGTCGGCGCGGCCCACGCCGAAGACGTCCGCGCCGCCGTGGAATACGCTGCGCGCCAAGGCCTTCCGGTGGCGGTCCAGGCCACCGGCCACGGGCGCTCGGTGGCCGCCGAGGGCGGCGTGCTGATCAACACCAGCCGCATGACCGAGGTTTCGGTCGACCCCGACGCCCGCACCGCGCGGGTGGCCGCCGGAGTGCGGGCGGAGGCGTTGATCGAGGCTGCCGTGGCGCACCGGCTGGCCCCGCTCAACGGCTCGTCGCTGTCGGTCGGCGTCGTCGGCTATCACCTGGGCGGCGGCCTGGGCATCCTGGCCCGGACCTTCGGCTACGCCGCCGACCACGTCCGCGCGATCGAACTGGTCACCGCCAACGGCAGACTGCGCCGCCTGACCCCGGGCGATCCGCTGTTCGGTGCGGTGCTCGGCAGCGGCGGCAATTTCGGCGTGGTCACCGCGCTGGAGCTCGACCTGTTCCCGGTCGCCACCGTCTACGGCGGCCAGCTGACCTTCGACACCCCGCTGGTGGAACCGGCGCTGGCGGCCTGGCGGCAGTGGACCGGTGCGCTGCCGGAGGAGATGACCTCGGCGATCACGATCATGACGATGCCCGACATCCCGGCGATCCCGGAGTCGCTGCGCGGGCGGTACATCGCCACGATCACCATCGCGTACACCGGATCGGCGGACGAGGGGGAGCGGCTGGTCGCCCCGCTGCGCGCGATCGGCCCCCGCCTGAACGACGATCTGCGCGTCATGCCCTACTCGGAATCCCATGGCATCTATCGGGATCCGGACTTCCCGCACGCCTACGCCGCCACCAACGTGCTGCTGGCCGAGCTGACGGGTGAGACGGCGCGGGCATTCCTGGACGCCACCGGCCCGGACTCACCGGTGCCGGTGGTCGCCGGGTTCCGTCATCTAGGGGGAGCGCTACGCCGTCCCGGCCCGGCCGGTATCGCGGTGGACCACCGGGAGGCGGAGTACGTCGCACGGTTCATCACCGTGCCGGAGGGCGACGGCACGGCGGTCCGCGATCGCCACGACCTGATCGGTAAGGCGCTGTCCCCGTGGACGATCGGCCACAGCCTGAACTTCCTGTACGGCGCGGGCGAGTGGGCTGGCGAAGACCAGACGCGAAGCGGGTACCGTACCGAGACCTACGACCGCCTCGCAGCGCTGAAGGCACAACACGATCCCACCAATCTGTTCCGTTTCAACCGCAACATTCGCCCAGCGGTCTGACAAGCCGAGCCCCACTGCCCGCGGCGCAGTCTCATGCTATCTTCGTGATATCACTTAGATATTGGGAGGATGTCATGGAGCTTCGTCCGGCGTTCCGGGTGAACGGGTTCCTCATGCTGCTGGCGCTGGTCGTCGTCGGTGGCGGGGCGCTGATCGGCGCCGTCGCCGCGACCAGCGCCGCCTCGGAGGGCGGCAGTGCCGGGGCGGGGGTGGGCGCCGCGGTCGGCTACGTGGTCGCGGCCGCGGCGGTGCTGCTGCTGACCGGCCTGACCACGGTCAGCCCCAACGAGGCCAAGGTGCTGCAGTTCTTCGGCCGCTACATCGGTTCGGTGAGCGAGGCGGGCTTCTTCTGGGTGGTGCCGCTGACCGCCAAGCGCCGAATCTCGTTGCGGGTGCGCAACTTCGAGACCCAGACGCTGAAGGTCAACGACTCCGACGGCAATCCGGTCCAGATCGCGGCGGTGGTCGTCTACCGGGTGGTGGACAGCTTCAAATCCGCGTTCGCGGTCGACGACTACGAGGAGTACGTGCAGACCCAGTCCGAGGCCGCCGTCCGGCACCTGGCCACCGTGCACCCGTACGACGCCGCACCCGACGTGCCGTCTGCGATTACGCAGGGTGCGTCGGGCTTCGACGCTCCCGTCGTCGGCCCGGAGCGCACCAGCCTGCGCAACGGGACGGAGGTCGCCGAGGAACTGACGACCGAGTTGCGGGAGCGCACGCTGCTCGCGGGCATCGAAGTCCTGGAGGCGCGCATCACCCATCTCGCCTACGCGCCGGAGATCGCGCAGGCGATGCTGGTCCGGCAGCAGGCCGCGCAGGTGGTGGCCGCGCGCAGCCGGATCGTCGAGGGCGCGGTCGGCATGGTCGGGATGGCGCTGGACCGCCTCACCGCCGAGGGCATGGTCGAACTCGACGAGGAGCGTCGCGCGGCCATGGTGTCGAACCTGCTGGTGGTGCTGTGCGGCGACAGGTCGGCGCAGCCCGTGGTGAACACCGGAACCCTCTACGCCTGATGGCGAAGCGGGAGCCGAAGCGGGTACTGCTGCGGCTCGACCCGGCCGTCCACGAGGCGATCGCGAAGTGGGCGGCCGACGACCTCCGCAGCGTCAACGCGCAGATCGAATACGCCCTGCGGCTGGCGTTGGAGCAGTCCGGCCGCTCCCCGAAGTTCCGAGATTGAAAAAAAGACCGAATACCCGTTTCGCCTGGAATTGATCACCAACAAGTCACGTATTGGGCACAGAATGCACAAGGACGTGCGTCTATGCGTCGAATCGGTAACGTGGTCGCGTGCCTATCGCGTTCGAAACCGGCGGACTGCAGCAACTCGATCCAAGCACCTGGGGAAACCCTGCCACCGGCGATCTGGTCACGCTCGCCTACGTCGATGCCGTCCCCGACCTTCCGGTGCCCCTCGAGGACATCGACGCGTTACGCCGCCGGCTCACCGAACTGCAGTCCGAGTTCGGCTGCCTGATCGAGGCGCACGTACTCACTGTGGCGGGACAGCCCGCGCTGCTGCGGCTGGAGAAGTTCCCGCTGCCGGACCGGCCCGGGCTGGGCTTCACGGCCGGGATCGTGCTGCCGAAGGCCACCTGCAGCGCGATTCTGAAGATCATGTGCCGCGAGACCGGCCGCTCCGGCGTACGGGAGGCGGCGGTCGTGCCGAAGGTGGGCTTCCAGAACATGTTTCCGGCGCACCCGTACGCGCCCGAGGTGAAGGGCAAGCTGCCCTACAACGTGGCCGACGACGCGCACTGGGATCCGCAGTTCCCCGATCACCCGCTCAGCCGCGCCCGCCGCTGGATCTCGCATATCAGCCGCACCGCGCAGGTCGACCCGCGCTTCGCCGCGCTGCCGCCGTTCACCGGCCCGGCGACCGTACCCGAGCCCGCCGACGATCCGGCCGAGGCGGTGGCTCCCGCCGTGGGCCACTCGACGGTGGACTCGCCGAACACGGCCGATGCGGCGGAACCCGCGCCGATGTCCACCGGCGACGCTTCGGCCCCCGTCGCGCCCGATGCCGATCGTCCGGTCCCGAGCAGCATCTCGCGGCTCCCCGCGGCCGCCAGGCAGTACGCGGGTTCGCCGATCGGCGCGACGCCCAATCGCGTCGACCGGCGGTCGGCATTGCTCGCCAAGGCGACCGGGGCGGGCGATCCCGGGTCCGCCACGACCGACGTTGGCGCCCGCGGCTCCCTGAGCAGCCCGCAGTCCCCGATGGACGCCACCGAAACCGCGCCCATCCCCACCGCGATGGCGCTGGGCAGCGCGCCGCGGGAACCGGCGGGTGAGACGGGCAGGCCTGCGGATATCGGTTCCCGATTCCTGGCCGCAGGCTCGCCGTCGGAGCGTGGCCCGTGGTTACCGGAGGACGCGCCGGAGACGACGGCCATGCCTGCCGGGTCGGCGCGACTGCCCTCGCAAGACCTGGAGTCCGCCGCGCAGCGTGAATCCGCGCCGGGCAGCGACAGCTCGGCGAGTTCGGCCGAGACCACGGCGATCCCCGCCGGTTCCGCCTCGGAGGGCGGCGCCCGATTCCCGTCCGACTCCGCCGAGACCACGGTATTTCCGGCGGGTCCGACCTTCGAGGACGCCGCCGAGCGGGCGAGTGCCGCGCAGACCGCGGCCATACCCACCGGGCCGATCCGGGGGCTTGCCGGGCGCTTGTCGTCCGATTCGCCGGCGCCCCCAGGCGGGAGCGGCCCCCGCTCGCCCGCGAATACAGAACAATCGTCCGAGCCGGACGACCCGAAGTCTGCGGCGATTCCGCGGGTGCCGGACGAGCCACACTCAGCGGCCATTCCGCGGGTGCCCTCCGAGGCGGCGGAGACGACGGCGATACCGTCCGGGCGGGGACATGCGGGCCGCTCGTTGACCGGCGGATCGGCGTCGGTGGACGCCGAGACCGTCGCGGGGGCGGAGACTCGCCCGATCCCGAAGCATTGACGCAGATCCGGCAGGGCGGGCAGATCCGGCAGGGCAGTGGGTCGCGAAAGCGCGCGGGGCGCCGGCCTAGCGGCCCGCCGGCTTCTCCGTGACGAAAATTGCTGTGCCGGGGAAGATTTCGCCGCGCAGCGGGCTCCACTGGCCCCACTCCCGGTCGAGCCACTCGGGCCAGTCCGGTTCGATGACGTCCCGCAGGACCAGGCCCGCGCCCACGATCTCGCGGACCCGGTCGCCGAGGGTGCGGTGGTGCTCGACGTAGATCGGTACGCCGTCGCCGTCGACCTCCACGTACGGGGCGCGATCGAAATACGAGAGACTGGCGCGCAGACCCTTCGGCCCGGGGTCGTCGGGGAAGATCCAGCGCATCGGGTGATTCACCGAGAACACCCAGCGCCCGCCCGGCCGCAGCACCCGGGCCACCTCCCGCATCACCAGCGCGGAATCGGCGACGAACGGCACGGCCCCGAACGCCGAGCACGCCAGGTCGAACGAGGCATCGGCGAAGGGCAGCGCCTCGGCCCCGGCCTGGACGAGCGGAACCCGCGGCCCGCCGCGTTCCATCGCCGCGCGTCCGCGCCGCAACATCGCACCGGAGACATCCAGGCCGACCGGGTGCGCGCCATGTGCCGAAAGCCACCGCGAGCACGGCGCCGAGCCGCAACCGATTTCCAGGATCCGCTTACCGGAGATATCGCCGAGCAAATGCCAATCGCCTTCGTGCATACCCTCCGGGCACCACACGAATTCTCCGGTCGGGGAGTCGACGCCGAGGAAGTCGGCGTGGGTGTCGTGATATTGCGCGGCGTCGGCATCCCACCAGCGCCGGTTGGCCCGTTCGCTGCCGACCGAGTCGATCTCGGTCAGCGCCACCGCGGCGGTGCCGAGCAGGGCGTTCGCCTGGGCGTGGCGCACGTCGGGATGATCTTCGGGCATCATGTAAGAGTAGCCATCTGACAAGGGGGGACCCGTGTTTGCTTGCCGCAACTCACGTCGCGTACGCTGTTTCCCGCGAGTGTCTTCGGTACTTGCGTATCGAGGCCGCGCGCGCTGTGAGTTCCGCCTGCTATGAGTACAGCGTTGTGCTGTGTCGCAGCGATGCGCTGTGTGCACGACCAACGCTAGTTCCATCGCTGTGGATTCACAGCAAAACCGAAAGTCCACATGTCCACTACCGACCACAATCCGTCCGGAGCAACCCAACATATGCCCACCACCGTGACCTCGCCGCAGGTAGCCGTCAACGACATCGGCTCCGCCGAGGACTTCCTCGCCGCCATCGACAAGACGATCAAGTACTTCAACGACGGCGATATCGTCGAAGGCACCATCGTCAAGGTCGACCGGGACGAGGTTCTGCTCGACATCGGTTACAAAACCGAAGGTGTCATTCCTTCCCGCGAACTGTCCATCAAACACGATGTCGACCCTGCCGAGGTCGTTTCCGTGGGCGATGAGGTCGAAGCCCTGGTCCTCACCAAGGAGGACAAAGAGGGTCGGCTGATCCTGTCGAAGAAGCGGGCGCAGTACGAGCGGGCCTGGGGCACCATCGAAGAGCTCAAGGAGAAGGACGAGGCCGTCAAGGGCACCGTCATCGAGGTCGTGAAGGGTGGTCTGATCCTCGACATCGGCCTGCGCGGCTTCCTTCCCGCCTCGCTCGTCGAGATGCGCCGCGTCCGCGATCTGCAGCCGTACGTCGGCAAGGAGATCGAGGCCAAGATCATCGAGCTGGACAAGAACCGCAACAACGTGGTCCTGTCCCGCCGCGCCTGGCTCGAGCAGACCCAGTCCGAGGTGCGTTCGGAGTTCCTGCACCAGCTGCAGAAGGGCCAGGTCCGCAAGGGAGTGGTCAGCAGCATCGTCAACTTCGGCGCGTTCGTCGATCTCGGCGGCGTCGACGGCCTGGTGCACGTCTCCGAGCTGTCCTGGAAGCACATCGACCACCCCTCCGAGGTCGTCGAGGTCGGCATGGAGGTCACCGTCGAGGTGCTCGACGTCGACCTGGATCGCGAGCGGGTTTCGCTGTCGCTCAAGGCGACTCAGGAAGACCCGTGGCGGCAGTTCGCCCGCACCCACGCCATCGGCCAGATCGTGCCCGGCAAGGTCACCAAGCTGGTTCCGTTCGGTGCGTTCGTGCGCGTCGAGGAGGGCATCGAGGGCCTGGTGCACATCTCCGAGCTGGCCGAGCGCCACGTGGAGGTCCCGGACCAGGTCGTCTCCGTCGGCGACGACGCGATGGTCAAGGTCATCGACATCGACCTGGAGCGGCGCCGGATCTCGCTGTCGCTGAAGCAGGCCAACGAGGACTACCACGCCGAGTTCGACCCGTCGAAGTACGGCATGGCCGACAGCTACGACGAGCAGGGCAACTACATCTTCCCCGAGGGCTTCGACCCCGACACCAACGAGTGGCTCGAGGGCTTCGAGAAGCAGCGCGAGGAGTGGGAGGGCCGCTACGCCGAGGCGGAGCGTCGTCACAAGATGCACACCGCGCAGATGGAGAAGATGGCGGCCGACGCCGCGGCCGAGGCCGCGAATGGCGGCGGCTCGTCGAACTACTCCTCCGAGAGCGGCGGCGCCCGGTCCGAGTCGGCCGCGCAGCCGGAGTCGACCGGCGGTTCGCTGGCCAGCGACGCGCAGCTCGCCGCGCTGCGCGAGAAGCTGTCCGGCAACGCGTAGGGCGTGCGGCATTAGCTGAGACGACGGCCCCGGTCAGTGTGACCGGGGCCGTCGTCTGTTATTGCGGGTGAGCTATTCTCGGCAAGATTCTTGAAACTAACCCTTTTCAGACTTTGAGATGGTCCGGACGCGGCGGGAGGTCGGCACAGCGTGGCTCTCTTCGACGGCATCAATCGGCGTGAGTTCCTGGCCAAGGCGATGGCCGCCGGAGGTGTGGGGGCGCTGGCGTCGTGGGCGAGCCCGATCATCGAGCGGGCGCATGCCGCCGACCCGGCCGGGATGGGCGGGCTCGGGGATATCGAGCATTTCGTGCTGCTGATGCAGGAGAACAGGTCCTTCGACCACTACTTCGGGACCATGTCGGGGGTGCGGGGGTTCGGCGAGGCGTCGCCCTCCTGGCAGCAGTACGGCTACGCCCCCGGCGTCGGGCCGACCGCCGACGGTTACCAGCTGCCGTTCCGGCTCGACACCACCCGGGGCGCGACGCTCGACGGCGAATGCGTCAACGATCCGGACCACAGCTGGGCGGGCATGCACGAGGCGTGGAACGGCGGCCGCAACGACGGCTGGATGCCGATGTCGGTCGCGAGCGTGGGCCCCGGAAACGCCGCTGCCGCAATGGGTTACTACACCCGCGAGGACATCCCGATACATCACGAGCTGGCCGACGCGTTCACCCTCTGCGACGCCTACCACTGCTCGGTGCTGGGGCCCACCGACCCGAACCGGCTGTACTGGGTCTCGGCCACCATCGATCCGGACGGTGCGGCGGGTGGCCCGCTGATCGAGACGCCGACCCTGATCCCGCAGAACGCCTACAGCTGGCGCACCTACCCGGAGAATCTGTCCGAGGCTGGGGTGAGCTGGAAGATCTACAACAATCGGGATGTCGGCCCCATCTCCTCGGTGATCCTGGACGGCATGATGGGCTGCTTCAAGCAGGCCGCCGACCCGAATTCCGAACTGGCGCAACGCGGTAAGGCGCCGGTCTATCCGAACGACTTCGCCGCCGACGCGGCCGCGAACCGCCTGCCCGCGGTGTCCTGGGTGATTCCGCCGCTGGTCAACTGCGAGCATCCCGCGCTGCCCCCGGCGCTGGGCGCGGTCGGCATCATGCAGGTGCTCGACATCCTGACCTCGAATCCGGCGGTGTGGGAGAAGACCGCGCTGATCGTCATGTACGACGAGAACGGCGGATTCTTCGACCACGTCACCCCGCCCACGCCGCCGCCGGGCACGCCGGGGGAGTTCCTCACCGTCGATCTGAACCGGCTGCCCGCCGCCAAGGGCATCACCGGTCCCATCGGGCTGGGCTACCGGGTGCCGTGCTGGGTCGTCTCGCCGTATTCGCGGGGCGGCCTGGTCTGTTCGGACACCTTCGACCACACCTCGCAATTGCGTTTGCTGGAGCGCCGTTTCGGCGTCGAGGTGCCCAATCTGACGTCGTGGCGGCGCGGTGTCACCGACGATATGACAACGGCATTCGATTTCGCCACCGGTCCCGACGCGGTGCCGCCGCGGATCACGGACCCGAAACCTCGTGCCGATGCCGCACTCGCGCAATGCGGGCCGAATATCGCGCTCGGTACGGCTGGGCAGGGTGTGCCATATCCGGTGCCGCCGAACAGCATGCCGGTGCAGGATCCGGGGACGCGGGGGCGGCCGAGCGGCGCGATCGTGTAGGTGTCAGCTGGCCGTCGCGGGAACCCACTGCGCCGCGGCATCCGCCGTGCGCTTGCGGATGGCGGCCAGGCTGTGGCGGGCGGGGCTGATCAGGGCGGTGAGCCACGGGCGGCGAAACTCGGCCAGTGCGCTTGCTACTTCGGGGATCTTGATGCAGTGTGCCGTGCCTGGCGTGCCCAGCCGGTGGCGACCCGTCTGGATGTTTCTGGTGCCCAATGGTGTTCCTTTGCTTGCTTGATGCGGCCTGGATCGCCTGCGGCGAAACATTAGCGGAACAAAAGTGTGGGGCCGCGTATTTTGCGCGACTTTTGTCCCGGCGTGTCGGAAAGTTGCCGACCCCAGGTCTGGATCGGCCGGAAGAAGTTGCGAATTGATATCGCCGTCATCACGGAATGAGTAAATTGCTGATACCGGTGTGAGAAATGCGGATGGGTTGGGTAATCAGCGGAGCTGAGCCGCCGCGGGCTCGTCCGGGCCGAGATGCGAAACTGGTCGAATGTTGCGTATCGGTCTCACCGGAGGCATGGGAGCGGGCAAGTCGACGGTCGCGCGGCTGTTTGTCGAGCGGGGCGCCGTGCTGATCGACAGCGATGTGATCGCCCGCGAGGTGGTGGCCCCAGGTACCGAGGGGCTTTCGGCGCTGGTCGAGGCGTTCGGATCCGGCATCCTCGCCGCCGACGGCAGCCTGGATCGCCCGGCGCTGGCGGCGCGCGCGTTCGCCGACGACGAGTCCCGCACCACCCTCAACGGCATCGTGCACCCGCTGGTGGGCTGCCGCACCTCCGAACTGTTCGCCGCCGCACCCGCGGATTCGGTTGTCGTGCAGGATATTCCACTGCTGGTGGAGAACGGGCTCGGCGCGATGATGAATCTCGTGGTCGTGGTCATGGCCGACGTCGAGACCCGCGTGCACCGGCTCGAGCAGTTCCGCGATATCGCCCGGGCGGACGCGCTGGCTCGGATCAAGGCGCAGGCCACCGACGACCAGCGCCGTGCCGCGGCCGATGTGCTGTTGGACAACAGCGGCGAGACCGCCGAACTGGAACTCCAGGTGGATGCGCTGTGGGAGCACCGGCTGGTGCCGTTCGAACGCAATCTGCGCGACCGCGTCCAGGCGCCGCGCGGCGAGGTGCGGCTGGTGGGCCCGGACCCGACCTGGGCCGAACAGGCGCAGCGGCTCATCGCCCGCCTCGCCGTCGCGTGCGGGGCCGAGGCGCGGCGCATCGACCACATCGGATCCACGGCGGTGCCGGGGCTGCCCGCCAAGGACGTCCTGGACATCCAGGTCACCGTCGCGGACCTCGCGGCCGCCGACGGACTCCGAGAGGCGTTGGAGGCGGCGGGATTTCCGCGCGTCGAGGCCTATACGACCGACGATCCGAAGCTCGGCTCCGATCCGGCGGTGTGGGGTAAGCGCGTCCATGTCAACGCCGACCCGGGCCGGGCGGCGAATGTGCACGTGCGTGTCGACGGATGGCCGAATCAGCAGTGGGCCTTGGCTTTCCGGGACTGGCTGCGGGCTGATCCGGCCGCGCTGGAGGAGTATCTGGCCGTAAAGCAGAAGGCCGAGACGGCGGCGGCGGGGTTGACCGGCGAGCCCGCGGTCCAGGCGTACCTCGAGGTGAAGACGCCCTGGTTCGACGAGATCTACCCGCGCGTGCTCGCGAGCCGGGAGCTGCCCTAGTCGCTCACAGCCAGCTCAGTTCCAGGCCGAGCGAGCCCACCCAGCGTTCGAAATCGTGCCCGTGGCTGGCGATCCCGTCGATCGCGGTGGTGGCCGCGGCGATGGCCCGCTCGCTCTCGGCCGGTTCGAGATAGCCCGCGCCGTGGGCGGCCAGCAACTCGTCGATATCGAGCAGTTCGGCATCGCGGCCGGTGCGCACCACGATGTCTAGGTAGTGGTCGACGGACCTCCACCGGTCGGGCGCGACCGCGCCGAATTCACCGATATCGAGGTAGAAGTCCTGGTCGCGGTCGTGGGTGGCGTTGTAGTGGAACACCGTGGCGCGGATCGACAGGCTCGGCAGCAGCCAGGACTCCAGATAGTGGAACTCGCGATGGTCGGCGGTCCGAGCCATGTACAGCCCCCAGGGCTCGGCGTGATACCGCTCGACCGGCCGGACGAACCCCTTGGGGTCGGTGTTGGTCAGTTCGGCCAGATCGAAGTACTCGACCTTGGGCCGGTGCAGGTCCACCGCGTGCGCCTGGGTCATATGTCGAAATCTACCCAGGATCGCGGTCGGGTTCTCGGCGTTGGCGATCTCGCGGGCTTACAGCCAGGTGAGTGTGATGCCGTGCGAACGCAGCCAGCGCTCGACGCTGTGGTCGTGCGCGGCGATCCCGGCCACGACGGTGTTGGCATGCTCGATGATGCGCTGTGCCTGCGGGCCGCCGAGGCAGTCGGCGGCGTGGGCGGCGAGCAGATCGGCGACGCCGTGCATTTCGACGGGGCGGCCGTTGCGGGCCACCAGCTCGATGTAGTGGTCGTGCGCGGCCCACCGCTTCGGCTCGATGCGGGCGTAGTCGCCGAGCCTGATGTGGTAGTGCGGATCGCGGTCGTGGGCGGCGTTGACGTGCTGCATGCCGACCCGGACCGACAGCTTGGGGAGCAGCCAGGTCTCGGTGTAGCGGTTCGGCGGCGTGTCGGCCGCGCGCATCAGGTACAGGCCCCACGGTTCGACGTGATACCGCTCGACCGGGTGGACGAAGCCGCGCGCGTCGGTGATGGTGAGATCGGCGAGGTCGAAGTACTCGACGCGGGGGCGGTGCGCGGGGGCCGACCCGTTGGCGGCGTCGTCGTGGTGCGGATCGGGTCTGCTGTCGCTCGTCCGAGTGGCTGCGACTCCGTTGTGTTCGATGACTCCGTCACGTGTGCGCGAGCCGCGCGCGGTCCGCTCCGCGGTATCCGTGACCGCGGGCCGTGTGACGCGTAGTGCAGGCAAAACGGCCATGACACCCGTCCTCTCGACGTCTTGGACCGGATCAGATTACACCCGGGCAATCGCTGGAGGGCGAGCCAGAGCTGGTGAATAATGTCATGTCATATATTTGCTGAGAATTGTGAATGCTCTTGTAGCGCCGGACAATTCGGACACCATCTCGATGGCGTGCGGGGGCTGTCCGGGGTCGGTCGTCGCGGTGCCGGGCGGGGCTGGCTACCGGCGCGCGGGCGGCTGCCCGGGGCGGCGCCGTGGCGGGCGGGCAGGCGGGGTCTCCGGGCCGGTGGCCAGCCCTCGGCGGCTGCCCGGGTGGGGTGCCGCGCCTCGGGTCGCCACGAATCGCGCTGTGGTGCAATGCCTTCCCGAGGTCTTCCCGAGGCGGCCGCGGGAAATCGGGATCTCGGCACGGTTTTCGGCCTCGCCGCCCAGGCTGCCGCGCCCGCCGCGGGTGGGTTCGGTTGCCCGGCAGCGCGTCCGGAGCGCGCCCGGCCGATCCGCACGGGCGTGGTCGTCGTGCGGGCGCGCCGGACGAGCGCGTGCGCCGGAAGTGTGCCGCGCCCGGTGTGACAGCGCCGCCGCGTCCGCGGCGGCTGTGATCCATTCCATATGGCAGTTGTCCGCCGCCCGGGCGTGTCGGGTTGGACAGCGCGCTCTGCTGTTTGTTGTCGGTGGCTCGTCCTAGGCTGGTTGGCATGGCTTTCGCAACCGAAGTCCCCGCGGAGGGGAACACACCGCTGGCGCATTCCGAGTTCCGGCCCATCGGTGCGATCGAGCGGGCCGACGGCCGGTTCGAGGTGGTCAGCGAGCACAAGCCCGCGGGCGACCAGCCCGCCGCGATCGCCGAACTGGAGCGCCGGCTCACGGCGGGGGAGCGGGACGTGGTGCTGCTCGGCGCCACCGGCACCGGCAAGTCGGCGACGGCGGCGTGGCTCATCGAGAAGATGCAGCGCCCCACCCTGATGATGGCGCCGAACAAGACGCTCGCCGCGCAGCTGGCCAACGAACTGCGGGAGATGCTGCCCGACAACGCCGTGGAGTACTTCGTCTCCTACTACGACTACTACCAGCCCGAGGCGTACATCGCGCAGACCGATACCTACATCGAGAAGGACAGCTCGATCAACGACGACGTCGAGCGCCTGCGGCACTCGGCCACGCAGAACCTGCTGTCGCGGCGCGACGTGGTGGTGGTGGCGTCGGTGTCGTGCATCTACGGCCTGGGCACGCCGCAGTCGTATCTGGATCGCTCGGTGCAGTTGGAGGTCGGCGGTGAGGTCGACCGCGACCGGCTGCTGCGATTGCTGGTGGACATCCAGTACACGCGCAACGACATGGCGTTCACCCGCGGCTCGTTCCGGGTGCGCGGCGACACGGTCGAGATCATCCCCTCCTACGAGGAGCTGGCGGTGCGCATCGAGTTCTTCGGCGACGAGATCGAGGCCCTGTACTACCTGCATCCGCTCACGGGAGATGTCGTGCGCCAGGTCGACAACCTGCGCATCTTCCCGGCCACGCACTACATCGCGGGCGCCGAGCGGATGGAGCGGGCGGTCGGCGATATAGAGGCCGAACTCGAGGCGCGGCTGGCCGAACTCGAGCGCCAGGGCAAGCTGCTGGAGGCGCAGCGGCTGCGCATGCGCACCCAGTACGACCTCGAGATGATCCGCCAGGTCGGATTCTGCTCCGGCATCGAGAACTACTCGCGGCATATCGACGGCCGCCCGGCCGGATCGGCCCCGGCCACGCTGCTCGACTACTTCCCCGAGGATTTCTTGCTGATCATCGACGAGTCGCATGTGACCGTCCCGCAGATCGGCGGCATGTTCGAGGGCGACATGTCGCGCAAGCGCAACCTGGTCGAGTACGGCTTCCGGTTGCCGTCTGCGGTCGACAACCGGCCGCTCACCTGGGAGGAGTTCGCCGACCGCATCGGGCAGACGATCTACATGTCGGCGACCCCAGGCCCCTACGAGCTGGGCCAGACCGGCGGCGAGTTCGTCGAGCAGGTCATCCGCCCGACCGGCCTGGTGGACCCGCAGGTGGTGGTGAAGCCGACCAAGGGCCAGATCGACGATCTGGTGAACGAGATCCGCGAGCGCACCGAACGCGACGAACGCGTCCTGGTCACCACCCTCACCAAGAAGATGGCCGAGGACCTCACCGACTATCTGCTCGGGCTCGGGGTCCGCGTGCGGTATCTGCACTCGGAGATCGATACCCTGCGCCGGGTGGAGCTGCTGCGGCAGCTGCGGCTGGGTGAGTACGACGTGCTCGTCGGCATCAACCTGCTGCGCGAGGGCCTGGACCTGCCCGAGGTCTCGCTTGTCGCCATCCTCGATGCCGACAAGGAGGGCTTCCTGCGCAGCTCCACCAGCCTCATCCAGACCATCGGCCGCGCCGCGCGCAACGTGTCCGGCGAGGTGCACATGTACGCCGACAAGATCACCGATTCCATGCAGCAGGCCATCGAGGAGACCGAGCGCCGCCGCGCCAAGCAGATCGCCTACAACGAGGAACAGGGGATCGAGCCCAGGGCGCTGCGCAAGAAGATCGCCGACATCCTCGACCAGGTCTACAAGGAGGCCGACGAGACCGAGGTGGAGGTCGGCGGCTCCGGCCGCAACGCCAGCCGCGGCCGGCGCGCCCAGGGCGAACCCGGGCGCGCCGTCAGCGCGGGCGTGTACGAGGGCCGCGACATCAAGAGCATGCCGCGCGCCGAACTCGCCGACCTGGTCAAGGAGCTCACCGACCAGATGATGAACGCCGCCCGCGAGCTGCAGTTCGAGCTGGCCGGTCGCCTGCGCGACGAGATCCAGGATTTGAAGAAAGAGCTGCGCGGGATGGATGCGGCCGGGTTGAAATGAGCGGTGCGGCGCGCTCAGGACTGGGTGGCCATCCAGTCGTTCACCCGGCGTTCCGCCTCCTCCCGCGACACCTCCTCGACGCGCGTCATGCACACCCAGCGGTGGCCGAACGGGTCGTTGATCGCGCCGTAGCGGTCGCCGGTGACGAAGGTCTGCGGGTCGTCGGCGCTGCGGGCGCCGTGCTCGCGGGCCAGCGCGATCACCACGTCCACGTCGGGGCAGTAGTGCACGATGCTGGTGTGCACCCATTCGCCGTTCGGCGCCTGCACCCCGTGTTCGGGCACCGGCATGCCGATCTGGATGGTCGAGTCGCCGATCCGCAGTTCGGCGTGTGCGGGCTGGCCGTCGGGCATGTCGTTGCGGCTCAACACCTTCGCGCCGAAGACGGCGGTGTAGAACTCGATGGCCCTGTTGCCGTCCGGGACGGCCAGGAAGCAGGTGATGGAGTGGTAGCCCTCGGCGATGGGATTCACTGTGTCGGTGTTCGTCATGGAACCCACTCTCGTCGGTGGCGGCGCAAGGGTCTTGTAAGAACGCGACAGCTGTGCTTCCCTCCCGGGAGGCGCCGGTGACCGGTGCGGCAGGCGACGCGAAAGACGGTGCCCCCGAGCTGATTCCGGTGCCGCCGCCCGAGGTTGCCAAGGGCATCCTGCATCCGCGGGAACAGGCGCGGCACCGCACTCTGGAACGGTTGCCCGCTGGACCGGAGATGTCCCGGTTCGTCGAGTGGTACTGGTCGGTGCGCTGGGATCTGCGGGGCCGCCCGCCGTATGTGGCCGAGGTGCTGCCGTTCCCGTGCGTCAACGTCACCTTCGAACGCAGCCACACCCGCAGCGGCGGCTGGGTCAACGGCGTCTGCACCAGCAAGTTCACCCGCGAGCTGGCGGGGCAGGGGGAGACCTTCGCCCTGAAATTCCGGGTCGGTGGCTTCGGCGCCTTCACCGGGCTCGAGGTCGGCTCGTTCCGGGATACGGCGGTGGAACTCACCGAGGTGCTGCCCGCCGCGTCGGGGCTGAGCGACAAGGTGCTGTCCGAACCCACTCTCGAGGGGCGTCGCGATATCGTCGAGGACTTCTTCACCGAGGCGGCCCGCCACGCGCAGGCCGACGAGTCCTACCGATCGCTGCTGCGCATCGTCGCCGCGATGGAATCCGACCGCGACCTGACCCGGGTCGACCAGGTGACCGAGCGGTTCGACGTGCCGATTCGCACCCTGCAGCGGTTGTTCCGCCGATACGTGGGCGCGGGCCCGAAGTGGGTGCTGCGCCGCTACCGCCTCCAGGACGGCGCCCAGCTGCTCTCAGACGGCCGCACCGCCGACCTGGCGGCCCTCGCGCTCGACCTCGGCTACTTCGATCAGGCGCACTTCTCCCGCGAGTTCGCCAACGAGGTCGGAATGGCGCCCTTGGAGTACGCGCGCACCGTGGTTGCTTTATGACCGCTGACGGACTTGCCGCTGCCATACCGGCCTGAAAAGTCCCGGACCTCGGTATTCTTCGTACTGCCGGGAATTTTTCGCCGGGAAGGTAGTTGAATACTGCATTACCAGCCCCGGCAGGCGACCTGCCGTCGAGTGCCGCCGACCTGCCGACAAGTCAGAGGGAGCGTGGGCCATGGATGTTCTGGTGTTGATCGGGCGGATCTTGTTCGTCGTATTGTTCCTCGGTTCGGCGTTCGGGCATCTCACCCAGTCCGACGCGATGGCGCCCTACGCGGAGAGCAAGGGCGTGCCCGCCGCGAAACTGGCGGTGCTCGGATCGGGCGTGCTGCAGGTGCTGGGCGCGGTGAGCATCCTGCTCGGCGTGTGGGCCGACCTCGGGGCGCTTTTGCTGCTGGTGTTCCTGCTGCCGACCGCGGTCCTGATGCATCCGTTCTGGAAGGAATCCGACGCTCAGGCCAAGCAGACCGAGATGATCCAATTCAACAAGGATCTCGCACTCGCGGGCGCGGCGCTCATGCTGTTCGCCTTCTTCGCGCACGTGTCCGATCTCGGATTGACGATCACCGGGCCGCTTTTCAGCCTCGGTTGATGGAACAGTGGAGCTATTCGCGGCAATAACGGGCATTTCCGGGCGAACTACCAGCAGCGGCGGGGACGGCACAATTGTGAATTCTCACGAACCGCCCCCGACCTGCGCCGGACCCGGGACAACGCGCCGCGGACAACTTCCCGAAATGCGGTGCTGTGACGAAAATCCCAGTGGCACAATACCGTTCGATCCGGTGTTGTGGATCGCGACGGCACCCCGCATTACCGGAATCGCCGCTGGTAGTGCGGGTCCTTTCCGTGGCCGGTCGGCGAATGTGTGCTGCGCGTTACTCGGCACGCGGGTGTGATGTGTTGCGATTTGGGATATTTCCGGCCTGGCACCGGTTATGGTCTAGCGCAGTTGCCGCGCGGTGCCCGCAGTAGCGGGCGAAACGCGACGGCATCCGACCCGTTGCACGTTTGGAGGAGAGATGACCGCCTACCGATCCATTGTCGTCGGTACCGATGGCTCGGACTCGTCGTATGTCGCCGTCGAGAAGGCCGCCGCATTGGCCGGTGACGCGGGCGCCACCCTGTACATCGCCTGCGCGTACTACCCGACCGATGATCGCGATATCGCGGCCGCGGCCGATGTGCTCAAGGAGGAGGCCTACCAGGTGCGCGGCTCCGCGCCGACCAACGAGATCCTGCGCGTCGCACGGGACCGCGCCGCCGCCGCGGGCGCCGCCAACATCGTGGAGAAGGCCATCGTCGGCGAGCCCGTGGAGTCATTGCTGACCCTGATGAAGGAGGTCGAGGCCGACCTCTTGGTCGTCGGCAACCGCGGGCTCAACACCCTCACCGGGCGGCTGCTGGGCTCGGTGCCCTCGGACGTAGCCCGCAAGTCCCGCACGGACGTCCTGATCGTCCACACCGTGCGCTGAGCGAGATCCCGGCGAAAAGCATGCCGGGAATAGGGGAGGTGCACCGCCCGCCGGGATAGGGGAGGTGCACCGCCCGCCGGGGCGGCGCGTGTTGTATGCCGAATGCGGTGGCCGTGAGTGTCGTTTGCTCACGGCCACTTTCGTGTTTGGTTCAGTCGGGCTGGTTCAGGCTGTGGAGGACGTCGGGTAGGTCGCCGGTGTGGACTACCGTGAGGCGTTGGGTGGCGCGGGTGAGGGCTACGTAGAGGTCGTTGAGGCCGCGGGGGGACTCGTCGAGCACCGTTCGGGGCTCCACCAGGATCACCGCGTCGAACTCGAGGCCCTTCACTTCCGACACCGTCAGGACGCGGACGGAATCTCCGGCGAGTTCGGTGTAGTCGCCGACCTGGGCGTGCGGCGCGAGCACCGCGGTGATGCCGGGCCGCTCGGCCTCCTCGTCCACCAGCCGCCGCACCGTCGCCACGGCATCGTCGGCGGCGACCCGGAAAGCCTCTGGCGGACAACCCGATTCGCGTACCGAGCGAGGAGCCTCGGCGCCTGGGTCGACCGCGGCCAGCACATCGGCCGCCACCGCCATGATCTCGGCCGGGGTCCGGTAGTTGACGGTCAGCTCGGCGAGCTTCCACCGCTTGGCCACATACGGTTCCAGCATGTCCTGCCACGACGAGGCGCCCGCCGGATCGCCGGTCTGCGCGACATCCCCGACCACCGTGACCCAGCGATTGGGGATGCGCCGCATCACCATTCGCCACGCCATCTCCGAAAGCTCCTGTGCCTCATCGACGATCACGTGGCCGTAGGTCCAGGTGCGGTCCCCGGCGGCGCGTTCGGCCGTGGTCTGCCGGGTGCCGACGTGCTGGCGCTCGGCCAGCTGGCTCGCATCGATCAGGTCGTAGGCCATCAGGATCTCCGGGTCCAGCTCGTCCTCCAGATCCTGTGGCGCGGAACCGGTCAGGATGTCCAGGGCGTCCTGCGCCTCGGCGAGCTGGGCGCGCCAGCGGCGGCGGGACCGCTCCCGCTCCTCGGCGTCGTCGACACCGAGCAGTTCGGCCAGCTCGTCCAGCAGCGGCGCGTCCGCGGCGCTGAATCGCCCGTCGTCGGGGCGGTACAGCTCCTTGCGATCCTCCGGCGTCAGTTCCCCGGCGGCGCGGGCCAGCCGGTCGGGATCGGCCCACAGGCCGGCCAGCACCTCCTGCGGCGACAGGATCGGCCACAGCTTCGCGATCTCGCGCTGGATGTCGGCGTCGGCGCGCATCTCGTCGCGGATCTCGGTGAGATCGGCCTGGCTCAGCAGGTTCCGGGCGCCGCCGGTGACGTCGCGGCCGAGGATCTCGGCCAGCTGATCGGTCAGCGCGTCGACCACCGAGGCGGCGAAGATGGGCCGCGCCAGGTTGTGCGGCCGCCGCGACGAACGCGCGCGGCCCCGGGCCTTGGTGACGACCTTGCGGTCCAGCGTCAGGTCGTAGCCGTCGAAATGCAGCCGGACCGGCTCGCGCGGCGCCTGCTGCCAGTCCCGCACGCCCTTCTTGAGCACCTCGAGCATGTCCGTCGAGCCCTTCAGCTCGCCCGCACGCAGCGAATCCTCCAGCTCCGCACGCACTCCCGGATACAGGTCGCCGATGGTGGACAGCAGCACGCCGGTCTCGCCGAGCGACGGCAGCACCTGGCCGATGTAGTCGAGGAAGGTGGTGTTCGGGCCGATGATCAGCACGCCCGCCTTGTCCAGCTGCTGCCGGTAGGTGTAGAGCAGGTAGGCCGCGCGGTGCAGCGCCACGGCCGTTTTCCCGGTGCCCGGCCCGCCCTGCACCACCAGCACGCTCTTGTGCTCGGAGCGGATGATGGCGTCCTGCTCGCTCTGGATGGTCTCGACGATGTCGCTCATCTGCCCGGTGCGGGCCGCGTTGAGCGCGGCGAGCAGCGCGCTCTCGCTGCCCACGCTGCCGCCGTCGGAGTCGATGGCCCCGGCCTCCCGGGCGGCGTCGAGGTCGAGGAATTCGTCGGTGACGGCGGTGACCTCGCGATTGCGCGAACGGATGTGCCGCCGCCGCGTGACGCCGTCGGGTTTGGCGGTGGTGGCGAGATAGAACGGCCGGGCCAGCGGCGCGCGCCAGTCCAGCAGCAGCGTCGCGTAGTCGTCGTCCTCGTCCAAGATGCCGAGCCTGCCGATATAGCGGATTTCTTGGTCGTGGCCCGTCGCTTCCACCGCCAGATCTATTCTGCCGAAGCACAACCCGTGCTCGGCGGCGTCGTACTTGGCCAGGTCTTCGGTATAGAGCTGCGTGAAGGATTCGCGCTCGCTGCGTGCCTGCGGGGTGCCGCCCGCCTCCAGCAGCACGGTCTTCAAGCGGCGCTGGGCGTATTCGCGCATGGCGTCCAGCCGCTGGTACAGCCGCGTCAGGTGCTTCTGCTCGCGGTCGATGTCGGCGGCGCGGTCGGCCGGGCGATCCTCGGTGAGGCGGTCGGGCAAAACGTCAACTCCTTGTCACCACGGGTCGGCCGCGGAGGGGCCGCGTGCAGAGGAAAACAGAGTTGTCGAGTCTAGTTCGGCTTCGCCTCGCTCGCCGTAATCCCAGGTGAGGTGTCAGGCACGCGCGCTATCAGGAGGCGTGTGTGTTGTTCGGGCGCCGTCCGAGGCTGTTGCCGTCGCGGCGGGTGTCCGGTTTGGCGCGGTACATCGCCAGGTCGGCGTCGTGCAGGACGGCCTCGGGGGTGCGGGTGTCGCCGGGGTGCAGGGGGGTGACGCCGATGGAGGCATCGACGTGGATGCGGTGTCCGCGGGCGATGATGGGCTCGGCCATGCTCTGCCGCAGCCGCAGCACCAGGGTGTCCAGGTCGACCGGCAGGGTGTGGCCGGACAGCAGCACCAGGAACTCGTCGCCGCCGATGCGGCCCACCACGTCGTCGCCGCGCAGGCTGCGCTGCAGGCGCTGCGCCACGATCTGCAGCACGGTGTCGCCGATGGCGTGGCCCAGCGAGTCGTTGATGGTCTTGAAGCCGTCCAGATCGATGAACAGCACCGTGGACACCGGCAGCTCCTCGCTGGTGCCCAGCGCGGCCGCCAGCCGTGACAGCACCAGCGAGCGGTTGGCCAGCCCGGTCAGCGGATCGTGGGTGGCCTGGTACTCCAATTGCCTTCGGCTGGCCCGGAATTCGGTGATGTCGTTGAACGACGACACCGCGGGGGACGCGGGGTCGCCGGGGTTCAGCAACCGGCTCGAGCCCGACAGCCAGCGGCGCTGCCCGTCGGGCCGGTCCACCCCGAACACGTAGCGGGTGATGGTCTCGCCGGTGGCGAGGGTGCGGGCGACGGGGTGTCGCATCGGCGGCAGCGGCTGGGCGTTGGCATCGAGCAGCGCGAGCGGCAGCGCGTCGATCCGGGTGCCGACCAGATCGCCGCCGTCGTGGCCGAAGATCCGCATGGCCGCCGGATTGACCGACTCGACGCGGCCGTCGCGGTCGATCACCACCACGCCCTCCTCGAGCTGCGAGACGACGGTCGTGAAGTGCTGTTCGGCGCGCCGCTGGGCGGCCTCGGCGTGGCGCTGGGCGGTGAGGTCGTGGATGACCACCTGGTAGGCGAGCCGGTTGTGCCAGACGGTGAGCACCGAGACGGTCTCGACGTCGACGGTGTCCCCGTCGGTGCGGATGAGGGTCATCTCGGCCGGGTCGGACGCGTCCCCGGTGGACTCGAGGCGACCGATCCGCTCGAGCATGCCGGGGACCGACCTCGGGTCGACGAACTGGGCCACCGGCAGCCCCACGACCTGGTCGGTAGACTCGGCTCCGAGTAGCCCTACTATTGCTGGATTAGCAAATACGATGATGCCGCGCTCATGGACCACGACCCCGTCGGGACTGTGCTCGACCAGGGTCCGGTACCGCTGGGCAAGCTGTTCGGCATCGACCGGATCGTCCCGGTCGTCACCCGCCTCAACCACACGAACCCCCTGATCATCGATGATTTACGTCAACGGCACACGGGATCATTCTGGTATCGACGTGCACAAGATCACAGCGTCGACGGTATTGGATCAGTCACAGTTCGGGCACTTCATCGGGCCCTGATTGGCGATCATTACAGCTACCGGTTTGCTCAGTGATGGCAGATTGTTCGCTATCCGGCCCGGGACCGGTGAAGGAGCGATGCGATGCCGAGCACCACCACTCCGCAGCCCGCGGAACAGTATCAAGATCATATGACGATAGCCGGGATCGGTGTCGTCAGTGGGTACGGCTGGGGGCGCGAGACTCTCTGGCAGGGTCTGCTGAGCGGCAAGTCCGCGGCCCGGCTGTACCCAGGGTACGGCCCCGGCCGCGACGAGCACGCCTGGGTGGCCCGACTACCCGACGGCGGCGATCCGGCGGTGAGCCCCAGCCGCTACGCGCGCGCCATGCACCAGTCGGCGCGCGAGGCGATCGCCGACGCCACCGAGCGCGGCTGGCGGCCCGGCCGCACGGTGGGCCTGCTGCACGCGATCGTGCTCGGCGACGTCTACGACTGGCGCGATTTCTACAGCGTCGACCACGGCCATCGGCGCTCGCGCGACTACCTGCGATTACTCCCGTCCACCCCGATCGCGGTCCTGATGAAGGAGTTCGGTTTCCACGGCCCGTCGATGAACGTGTCGGCGGCGTGCAGTTCGGCCAACGTCGCGCTGATCACCGCGAAACTATGGCTGGACCAGGGTTTCGCCGATGACGTGATCGTGGTGACGACCGACCTGTCGGGCACTCCCGACATGGTCGAGCATTTCGTGAAGATGGGGGCGGCGGTGTCGGATACCGAGCCGCTGGACGCGTGCCGTCCGTTTCAGGAGGGGAGCCGGGGTTTCAGCTTCGGCGAGGCGTCGGTGGCCTTCGTGGCTACCCGCGCCGCCGATCGGCCCTATGTCTCGATGCTGGGCGGCGCCATGACCAACGACGCCCACCACGTCGTCTCGGTCGAGCCGAGTCTGGCGCAGTTCTTCGAATGTGCCTGCCGCGCACTGGATTTCGCCGGTGTGCAGGCCTCCGATATTGCCTACTACAACGCGCACGGGCCCGGCACCCGGCAGTGCGACGTCGCCGAGACGACGCTGCTGTCGGAGCTGTTCGCCGATCGCCCGCTCGTCTACTCGGTGAAGCCGCTGACCGGCCACTGCATGGGCGCGGCCGCCGGGGTCGAGGTGGCCGCGGCGGCGCTGGGCTACGAGCGCGGCGTCGTGCCCGCCGCGCCGATCGTCGCGTCCGCGCATCCGCGGTTGCTGGACGGGCCGACCTCGTTTGCCGGTGGCTACACCGTCAAGACCTCCCTCGGCATGGGCGGGCACAACTCGGTGATCGTGCTCGGCCCGACCGGGTAGTCCGCTCCGCGCGGGGCTGCCGTTCCTGTTCTGCACCGACCCGCGCACTCGGCGGGTGATGCTGCTGTATCGCCGCTACGACGGGGATCTCACGCTGCTGGTGCCCGCCGCGCACGCGGCCGTGTCGGGTGGCCGCAGGATGCGAGCCGCCGGAGGTGTCCGGCAGCTCACAGCGGCCGCTGCCGGCCGCGGCGCGTAAGCTGGATCAGTGCGGTCGCGGGGGAGCGAACGCGAAATCCCTGGTCCGGTGTCTCGATGCCCGCTAGAGCTCAAACTTGTCGGTGGGTGTGCTTAGCATGGCGGCGGGGGTAGTTCTGGACGCCGAAACACGATCGAGAAGGGACGGCCTGTGGCGGATCGCCTGACGGTGCGCGGAGCGCGGGAGCACAACCTCAAGGGGGTCGATATCGACCTCCCCCGCGACAGCCTCATCGTGTTCACCGGACTGTCCGGGTCCGGCAAGTCCAGCCTCGCGTTCGACACCATCTTCGCCGAGGGCCAGCGCCGCTACGTGGAGTCGCTGTCGGCCTACGCGCGGCAGTTCCTCGGCCAGATGGACAAGCCGGATGTGGATTTCATCGAGGGCCTGTCGCCCGCGGTCTCCATCGACCAGAAGTCCACCAACCGCAACCCGCGGTCCACCGTCGGCACCATCACGGAGGTGTACGACTATCTGCGCCTGCTGTACGCGCGCGCCGGCACCCCGCACTGCCCGGTCTGCGGCGAGCTGATCGCCAAGCAGACCCCGCAGCAGATCGTCGACCAGGTGCTGGAGATGGAGGCGGGCATCCGGTTCCAGGTGCTGGCGCCGGTGGTCCGCACCCGCAAGGGCGAATTCGTCGACCTGTTCGATCAGCTGAACACGCAGGGCTATTCGCGCGTCCGGGTGGACGGCGTGGTGTACCCGCTGACCGATCCGCCGAAGCTGAAGAAGCAGGAGAAGCACGATATCGAGGTGGTCGTCGACCGCCTCGCCGTGAAGCCGACGTCCAAGCAGCGCCTGACCGATTCGATCGAGACGGCGCTGCGGCTGGCCGACGGCATCGTGGTGCTCGATTTCGTCGATCGCGAGGAGCACGCGCACGACCGCGAGCGCCGCTTCTCCGAGAGGTTGGCCTGCCCCAACGGCCACCCCCTGGATATCGAGGATCTGGAGCCGCGCTCGTTCTCGTTCAACTCGCCCTACGGCGCCTGCCCGGACTGCACCGGCCTGGGCATCCGCAAAGAGGTCGACCCCGACCTGGTGGTCCCCGATCCCGACCTGAGCCTGAACGAGGGCGCGATCGCGCCGTGGTCGCGCGGGCAGACCGCCGAATACTTCACCCGGCTGCTGTCGGGCCTGGCCGAGGCGATCGGCTTCTCCATGGACACCCCGTGGAACCGGTTGCCCGCCAAGGCCCGCAAGGCAGTGCTGGAGGGCAGCAACGACCAGGTGCACGTGTCCTACACCAACCGCTACGGCCGCAAGCGCTCGTACTACGCCGACTTCGAGGGCGTGATGCCGTTCCTGCAGCGGCGCATGGACAACACCGAGTCCGACCAGATGAAGGAGCACTACGAGGGGTACATGCGGGATATCCCGTGCCCGGTCTGCCAGGGCGCCCGGCTGCGGCCCGAAATCCTCGCCGTCACGCTCAATTCCGAGGGCGGCCGCCGGTCGATCGCGGAGGTCTGTGATTTCTCGATCCGGGACTGCTCGAAGTTCCTCAACTCCCTCGAGCTGGGGGAGCGGGAGGCGGCCATCGCCGGGCAGGTGCTCAAGGAGATCCAGGCGCGCCTGGGCTTCCTGCTCGACGTCGGCCTGGAGTACCTGACGCTGTCGCGGGCGGCCGCGACGCTGTCCGGCGGCGAGGCGCAGCGCATCCGGCTGGCCACCCAGATCGGCTCCGGCCTGGTCGGCGTGCTGTACGTGCTCGACGAGCCGTCGATCGGGCTGCACCAGCGCGACAACCGCCGCCTGATCGAAACGCTGTCGCGGCTGCGGGATCTCGGCAACACGCTGATCGTGGTCGAGCACGACGAGGACACAATCCACTCCTCGGACTGGGTGGTCGATATCGGCCCGATGGCGGGCGAGCACGGCGGCCAGGTCGTCTACAGCGGCCCCTACCAAGGTCTGCTGAAGGACCCGAATTCGCTGACGGGCGCGTACCTTTCGGGCCGCGAGCAGATCGAGGTGCCCATGGTGCGGCGCCCGGTGAACAGGAAGAAGCAGCTCACCGTCGTCGGCGCCAACGAGCACAACCTGCGCGGCATCGACGTGAACTTCCCCCTGAGCGTGCTGACCGCGGTCACGGGCGTCTCCGGCTCCGGCAAGTCGACCCTGGTGAACGACATCCTGGCGACGGTGCTGGCCAACAAGCTGAACGGCGCGCGCCAGGTGCCCGGCCGCCACACCCGGATCAACGGCTTGGACAGCCTGGACAAGCTGGTGCAGGTGGACCAGTCGCCGATCGGCCGCACCCCCCGCTCGAATCCGGCCACCTACACCGGCGTGTTCGACAAGATCCGCACCCTGTTCGCCGCGACCACCGAGGCCAAGGTGCGCGGCTACCAGCCGGGCCGGTTCTCGTTCAACGTGAAGGGCGGTCGCTGCGAGGCGTGTTCGGGCGACGGCACGCTGAAGATCGAGATGAACTTCCTGCCCGACGTCTACGTTCCGTGCGAGGTGTGCCATGGCGCCCGGTACAACCGGGAGACCCTCGAGGTGCACTACAAGGGCAAGACGATCGCCGAGGTGCTCGACATGCCGATCGAGGAGGCGGCCGACTTCTTCGAGCCGGTCACCTCGATCCACCGGTACCTCAAGACCCTCGTCGATGTCGGCCTCGGCTACGTCCGGCTCGGCCAGAGCGCGCCGACGCTGTCCGGCGGCGAGGCGCAGCGCGTGAAGCTGGCCGCCGAACTGCAGAAGCGCTCGACCGGCCGCACCGTCTACATCCTCGACGAGCCGACCACCGGCCTGCACTTCGAGGACATCCGCAAACTGCTCGGCGTCATCAACGGCCTGGTCGACAAGGGCAACACCGTCATCGTCATCGAGCACAACCTGGACGTCATCAAGACCTCGGACTGGGTTATCGATATGGGTCCGGAGGGCGGCTCGGGTGGCGGCACGGTCATCGCGCAGGGCACCCCGGAAGACGTCGCGGCGGTGCCGGAGAGCTACACCGGGCAGTTCCTGAGCGAGGTGCTGGCGGTCGAGCCTCCTGCGTCAGGGTCCGGAAAATCCAAGGCGCGGGCCACCAAAGCTGGATCTACCAAGACCGGGGCCACGAAGGCAAAGAAAACCCCAGCCAAACGCAAGGTCGCAGTCGGCTGAGCTAGGCGAATTGTGCTGCTGGCGGCTCAGAACCGGGGGCGCCCCGTGGCCGCGCCGAATTCAGCCCCGCCAGGACCGTGTCTGCGCATTTGCCGTCGGCGGAAGAAGACCTCCTCGACCGAGACCGTCGGGATCGCGCCGCGGAGGACCGACAGGCGTGGGTCGGTCACGGTCTCGTCCAGGTGGCGTTGCAGGGCGGTTCGCCGCTCCGCGGGCAGCGCCGCCCAGATCGCGCCGATGCGGGCTTGTACGTCGGCGTCGGCATCGGCGATGAGTTCCAGCAGCTTCGGCCACAGCCCGGCCTCGGTGGCGCGCTGCGGCAGCTGGCCCACGGTCGGCTCGGGAAGCTGCGCAAGTAAGCGGGCGAGCGTCCGCTTGCTGCCGCCGTCGAGGCACACTCCGAGTTCCAGCAGGCCGCGCCAGCTCCCCGGTCCGCTGCGGCCGTCGAGCGCACCGACCAGCCCGGTCAGCGTATCCGTCTCGGTGACAACCGGATTGGCGGCCATCCGATCCCGCGACAGCGGGCTCAGCTGGCCGGTGAAGGTCAGCAATTCGGCCGTCACGCCCATGCGTCCGGCATTGGTGACGAGCGTCCCGATCGACTCCGTCGACCCGATGCTGAACAGCATGTCCCCGACCGCGGTGACCACATCGGTATCGCAGCGGGCGAAGACGGACAGGGCGGCCGACTGCAATTCGGGTGAGCCGACGAGGACGGTGTGCACCATCCGCGGCACCCGCTGCGCGGGCCCGGTGAGCAACTGCCGCATGATCGCGCTGATGCTCTCCGCGGAATAGGCGAACGCGGCGGAGAAGATCATCCCCTCGTCGTCGGGCACGCCCCGCTCGACCGCGGCGATCAGTTCGGGAGTGGCGGCGCCGAGGAACGGTCCGGCCGTCACGTAGTCGCGACGGCGCAGCACCTCGTTCACCACCTCGATCACCGACTCGGTCGGCGCGATCTCGGCCACGGTGCCGATCGTCCTGGTATCCAGGTACGGGGCGCAGTCGGCCACATACGACGTGCGCAGCAGCGTCAGCGTCTCGGAGGCCTTGCGGGGGTGGTCGATTCCCACGGCGCCCGCCGCCCGGCCGGTCATCATCGGCGGCACGATCCGCTGCACCAGGGGCATCGAGATGCTCAGCGGGATGAACGGCACCAGCTTGCTGATCCGGCGGAACGTCTCGGCGTGCTCGTCGAAGATGACGGCCGCCATCCGCTGTTGCAGGTCGTGCAGGTGTTCCGCGCCCAGGCGCTCCAGATGCGCCAGCCGATGCGGGGATACGTGCAGGGTGCGCGCCAAGAGGATGATCTGGGCGCGGGTTACCAGCTCACTCATCAGCCGACGGCATCTCCGAACATGATCCGCTTCGTCACTCCGCGCAGCGGTTTCGGCAGCGCGCCGATCATCCCGTCGATCGATTCGGCCAGGGCGAACCGCTCCTGCTGCCGGGCCGCCTGAAACAGCGCGAGCAGATCGGCGGTCTCCCCGTCGGAGAGCTGGTCCAGCGCGGCCGAGGGGCCGCGCAGTTCGCGTTCGAGGTCTCTTCTGGCGGTCATCCTGCTCCTGAATCTCGCCCCTTGGCAGCTGTGTGTACCCCCGAAGACATCCGTCGAATCATACGAGGGGTTGTCGCAGATGTTTTCAGAAACGGATGAATTCCACTACGCACCAAGCGAAAGCAGCGCTGATACGGGTGCGCTCACAATTCGGGGGGGGGGGCGGCCGCGGCACGGTTCAGCGGTCGGCCGTGGTGTGGATGAGTTCGGCCAGCTCGGCGGGGCGCGACCACATCGGCCAGTGACCGGTAGGCAGGTCGATGTATTCGGCGTCGATGCGTGTCAGCTCGGCGAACATGGGCAACTCGCCCGCGTCGCGCAGCTGCCGCACCAGATCCGATGAATAGCTGGTGCAGATGATCGTCGCCGGAATCGCAAGGCGCGCCGGGGAATCGCTGAGGTTCAGCGGCGCGGCCGCGATGCTCGCCGGTTCGGAGACCGCCCGCTCCCGGAACCGGGCCAGCGCGGCAGCGTCGAGTCCCTCGATGCTGTTCCCGGTGGCCTGCAACCGCTCCCAGTCCGGCAGCGGAAGTTCGCGCGCCGACCCCAGTTCGGGGAGGACGGCGTACCCGTCCGGCATCGGCGCGGTGTCGACATAGACGGCGCGCGAAAACCGTTCCGGCGCAATATCGGTGGCGAGATAGGCGGGCAGCGCACCACCCGAATGTGACACCAGCACCACCGGCGCCTCGGTTCCCGCGGCATCGAGAATGGCCCGCGCCTGTGTCTCGAAGCTCACCGACAGCCGCTCGGGATCGGCGGGATCGAGCCCGGGCAGCGTGAGCGCACGCACCTCGTTCCCGCGCCGCCGCAGATCGTCGGCAACCTCGTCCCACGCCCACGCGCCGAGCCAGAAACCCGGCACGAGAAGTATGCACGCCATCCGCCGAGCATGGCACGGCTGTGTTCTCGAGGCGAAGCGAGAGGCCGTATGTTCAGCGCGGCATCGTGCGCGCGACCCGGAAGCCGATGTCCTCGATGCGGGCGTCCGGGTGGCTGCGGCGCCGGACCCCGGCGCGGCAGCTCCAGTGTTCGTCGAACCAGCCGCCGCCGCGCAGTACCCGGTAGCTTCCGTAGACCTCGGGGTCGTAGGTGTCCCAGCACCAGTTCCACACGTTGCCGAGCATGTCGTGCAGCCCGAAAGCGTTGGCGCGCTTGCCGCCGACCTCGTGGCTGCGTCCGTCGGAATTGCCTCGGTACCAGGCGATGTCGTCGAGCGGTCCGTAGCGTGGGCCGGAAGTTCCGGCGCGGCAGGCGAATTCCCATTCGGCCTCGGTCGGCAGCCGATAGCCGTCACCTTCGCGGTCCCAGTGGACGATATCGGCTCGGTCCTCGGCAGCGTGCTCGTAGTGCGTGCCGGCTCGGGCTTCGTCGCGGCGGTAGACGGGCGCCAAGCCCGCGCGCCGGGACAGGGCATTGCAGAATTCGATGGCGTCCCACCATGAGACGCTCTCGACGGGCAGGCGGTCGCCGCGCGTCGCGCTCGGCCACTCGCCGGTGAGGTCGGCGTACTGCGCCTGCGTGATCGGATACACCGACATATCGCACGGGGCGATCTCCACCGTCCAGCTGCGCTGGGTGCGGCGGTCCGACAGCGTGATCCGCCCGGCAGGCAGCGCAGCTGTCTCGATCATGAGCCGCTTCGCGGTCGGCGGATTGCAAGTCCCGCAGGCACTCCCGGAGCAGCCGGTGTCGCCGGATCTGCGAGAACCGTCGCCACCCGCTCAGTACACCGGGCCCGTGTACTTCTCGCCGGGGCCCTTGCCGGGCTCGTCCGGGTGGGCGGAGGATTCGCGGAACGCGCGCTGCAGGGACTGCAGGCCGTCGCGGATCGGTCCGGCGTGCGGGCCCAGGTACTCGACGGAGGCCGTGACCAGTCCCGCGAGCGCGGTGATAACGCGGCGGGCCTCGTCCAGGTCGCGGCGCGGGCTGGAGTCGGGATCCTCGTCGGCCAGCCCCAGCTTCTCGGCCGCCGAACTCATCAGCATCACCGCCGCGCGGCTGATCACCTCGACGGCGGGAACGTCAGCCAGCTCCCGCACCCCGTCGTTCGACACCTCACTCATGCCCGATACCTTTCCACCCGGCGCCGATGTGCCTGGTCGCGGGTGTGGCCGATTGGGAGTTGCGGGCGGGTGGATGCTAAGCTGCCTGCCGACGACCGCCCCGTGTCTGTTCTATGACAGCGCCGGGGCCGTAAGTGGAGCCCGACTCCCACCGTCAGCCGATGTTGTGCTGTGAGGTTGATGCAGCGACACGCCAGGCTCGACGGTCCGGTCGCCCATCGGTTGCCGATGGGTTCCTCGTGCGGGGTTTCCCCAGCACAAGGGTCGATGCGGAGGGTGTATGCATCGACGGCCGGTCGACTCGGGCCCCGTGGCGGTGAAATACCGCGGCGGGGCTTTCGTGTTGGATATGGGGTTGCAGTTATAGCGCGCGGTCGTTGGACGACACCGCTTGACCTAGGAGGCCCCATCAGCACTGAGACCCGCATCAACGATCGCATCCGCGTGCCGGAGGTCCGACTCATCGGACCCGGTGGCGAGCAGGTGGGGATCGTGCGTGTTGAAGATGCACTACGCGTCGCGCAGGAGGCAGATCTCGACCTGGTCGAGGTCGCGCCGGATGCGCGACCGCCGGTCTGCAAGATCATGGACTACGGCAAGTTCAAGTACGAGACCGCGCAGAAGGCGCGCGAGTCACGGAAGAACCAGCAGCAGACCGTGATCAAGGAGCAGAAGCTCCGTCCGAAGATCGACGACCACGACTACGCGACCAAGAGAGGCCATGTGATGCGCTTCCTCGAGGCCGGGTCGAAGGTCAAGGTGACGATCATGTTCCGCGGCCGTGAGCAGTCGCGCCCCGAACTCGGGTTCCGGCTGCTGCAGCGGCTGGCCTCCGACGTGGCCGATCTCGGCTTCGTGGAGACTTCGGCCAAGCAGGACGGCCGGAACATGACCATGGTCCTCGCGCCGCACAAGGGCGCGAAGACGCGGGCGACGGCGAAGGCGCAGCAGCAGTCGGCGCCGCAGCGGCCCGCGCCGGCCGGTGGCGGTTCCGCCGCTCCCGCGCCCGGCCCGAGGCCGACGCCCGGGTCCAGCCCGGCGCCCGCCCCCGAGGCCGAAGCGGCCGCCCCGCAGTAGAACCGATACAGCACCGGTGGCAGCGTGACTTCGCGCTGCCGTCGGCACGAGACAGATTTGAGGAATCAATGCCGAAGATGAAGAGCCACAGCGGTGCTTCGAAGCGATTCAGGGTGACCGGTCGCGGCAAGCTGCGGCGGCAGCAGGCGAACCGTCGCCACAATTTCGAGCACAAGCCCACGACTCGGACTCGCCGTCTGGACGGCACGGTGGAGGTCGCCAAGTCGGACGTTCCTCGCATCAAGAAGCTGCTCGGTATCTGACTGAACGCCATCCCCGACCATTTCGGGCGCCGCGAGCGCCCTCGATCGAACAAGGACTGACCAGTGGCACGCGTCAAAAGGGCCGTCAACGCTCAGAAGAAGCGCCGTAGCATCCTCGAGGCCTCCAAGGGCTACCGCGGGCAGCGCTCGCGGCTGTACCGCAAGGCCAAGGAGCAGCAGCTGCACTCGCTCACCTACGCCTACCGGGACCGCCGGGCGCGCAAGGGCGACTTCCGCAAGCTGTGGATCGCCCGCATCAACGCGGCGGCCCGCGCCAACGACATCACCTACAACCGCTTCATCCAGGGCCTGAAGGCCGCCGGTGTCGAGGTGGACCGCAAGAACCTCGCCGAGCTGGCGGTGTCGGACGCCGACGCATTCGCCGGTCTGGTCGCCGTGGCGAAGGCCGCCCTCCCGGCCGACGTCAACGCGCCGGCTGCGTAAGCTTCTTGTAACGACGACCCGCGGAAGCGCTCTTACCGGAACGCAATTCGCGGGTCGTTGCCATGTCTGGCGTGAGAGCTGGTGAGCTGTGGCTGAGGTGATCGACTGGCGCAATTCGCGGGTCGTCGCGGCGGTGAAACTGCATCGTGCGCCGCAGCGCCGCAAGACGGGGCTGTTTCTCGCCGAGGGGGCGAATTCGGTTGCGGCGGCGCTGGATACCGAGCGCGTGGAGGAGCTGTTCTTCTCCGGGCGGGCCGCGGAGCGCGAACACGAGTTGGTGGCGAGCGCCGCCGCACGGGGTGTCCGCACGACGCTGGTGAGCGATCGGGCGGCGGCGCAGCTGGGGGAGACCGTCACCCCGCCCGGGCTGGTCGCGGTCTGCCGCCAGGTCGATGTTCCGCTGCCGCAGGTGCTTTCGGGGAGAGAGTTCAGCGGCCAGGTTTCCGCGCGGCTACTCGCCGTTCCGGTGGAGATCTCCGATCCCGGCAACGCGGGCACGCTGATTCGCGTCGCCGACGCGGTCGGAGCGAATGGTGTTGTCCTGGCCGGTGATTCGGTCGACCCGCACAACGGCAAGTGCGTCCGCGCCTGCGCCGGAAGCCTTTTCCACGTGCCGATCGCCAGGGAGCGGAATATCGACTTGGTGCTGTCGGGCCTGCGGGAGGCGGGAATCACGGTGCTGGCCACCACCGCTCGCGGCGAGGTCGACCTCGACGACGCCGACGAGATACTGCGCGGAGAGGGTGAGCCCACCGGCATCGCCTGGTTGTTCGGCAACGAGGCCCACGGCCTCGCCCCCGCTGTAGCCGCCCGCGCCGACCACCGCATCCGCATCCCCATCCACGGCCGCGCCGAAAGTCTGAACCTAGCCGCCGCAGCAGCCATCTGCCTCTACGCAAGCGCCCGCGTACAGCATCGTGCGTGAGCGGGAAACGACGCTGCTCAACCGGCCGGAGACGTTGGCACGATCTGTAGTCCATCGACGAAGGTGTCGATATCGGTAGCGATCTACTCCATCGCTTCCGGACGCGGGCAGAATTCCGGTGGACCGGGTGCCGCCCCAGCCGCACACCTGAACGGGCTCGGAGCGCGACAGCCGCGGCAAGTCCGACCCCGATCCGCCGCAGGCGGCCACACTCGCCGCCACAATGCCAGCCAGCATCAGCTGCCGAGTCCTCATCACGGTTGCCAGATTATCCGGGCTGATTTCGTATCCAGAGGGGCTGGACCATCGATCTGCGGTCCAGCGGATCGAATGTGCTCTTTCGGTGGCAATAGTCGGTTGGCAGTGGTTGGTTGGTGACGGCGGCAATCGGTCACGGCGTGACTGGTGGCCAGCGGCTAGGGAGTCTGCAGCCGAGGGTATGCGGGAGTTGGGCCGCGGCGTTTGGTTGGTGGGGCGGGGTGTTGGGAGTGCGCCGGGTGTTGGCGGTGCGCCTCGTTGTGGGTGCGCGGCCACTGCGGGTGTGCTTCGCGGATGGGGGTGTGCCGGAGGTGGATGCGGGCCAGGACCTCGGCGAAGAGTTCGTTGGCGTGGTGGCGGTGGTTGACCTCGGGGATTTGGTCGGGGTCGATGTGTGGGGGCGCGAGCCAGGCTACGCGGCCCGCATAGGGTGAATTCGGGCCTTCCACAAGGGTTTTCCAGCCGCCGGGTCCGTCGTGGATCAGGGCGTGGCACGCGTCGCAGGCGAGGGCGAGGTTCTCGATATCCGTGGTGCCGTTGTTGCGGTACTCCAGGATGTGGTGCACGGCCGACAGGCTGGCGGGCGCGTCGCAACCGGGACGGGAACAGCCCTTCAAGGCGGCGATGAGGGCTAGGCGCTGCTCCCGGGAGGCCAGTCGCTTGGTGCGGCCCAGGTGTAGCGGGAGTCCGGCGTGGTCGAATACGGCCAGGTATGGGCGCGAGCGTTCGGCGAGCCGCAGCGCGTCGCGGAGGGGGACGGTGCCGCCGGTCGCGGTGGTGGCCACGCCCGACATCTGTTCCAGGTCTTCGATCTTCAGCGTCAGGATGGTCGTCACCGGCAGGCCGCGATGTGTCCCCAACTCCTCCGCGAGGATGCCCGAGGACAGGATCGCCCGGAGCGCGTCGTGATTGCGCTGCGTGGTGGACCGGTGGTCACGGCGTGCGGCATCGGCGAGTCGGGCCGGGTCGGCGCTGTCGATGTCGGTGCCGGGGCTCTCCGGGTCCTCGGAATTGCAGACCCCGGGGCGGGCGTATTTGGCCAGCAGCGGGTCCAGCAGGGCGCGCAGCACCGGGTCGATCTCCCCACGGATCGGGGACATGCCGTCCGGCCGTTGCCGCCCCAGGGTGAGGCCTCGCATGCGGGCCCGGTCGTTGTCGGTGGTGAGGCGGCCGTCGGGATCGAGGTGGGCGAGAAGGCGGTCGCCGATCTTGCCGGTGTCGTCGGGGGAGCCGGAGCGGGCGAATTCGGTCAGAATCTGTTCGGCCGCTGCGCGGTCGTTGCCCGAGACTCCGCGCGGCATCCGGTTCACTACGGTCGCGATACCGCGGGCGTGATCGGCCGAGATATCGCCGGAGGCAAGGGCTTTCGCCGCAGACGGCAACTGAGGATCCAACGGCTCACCGGCCATGTCGTGAAATATGCCCACCCATTCGGCCTGGTGTACGCGGGCCCCGGCATCGCCGCTCGCCAGGCGCAAGGTCTCCATCAGGAACTTCTTCAGCGACTTCGCTCCGGTGCGGGCCGGGATGGAACGTTCCCGGGCCTCGATCAGCAGCCGATGCTGCATCGCGGTGAGCATGCGGGCGCACCGTTCGACATCGCGCATGAGGTCGACGACCTCGTCATCGGTCAGGGGCGCGAGTGCCAGGTCGAGCAGCGCGGCGGCGGCGGTATGCAGCGGGCCGGATGTCCGCTCCCCGATTCCCACCCCGCTCGAATGCATGTTCGAATTCTACCGCGAATCGATCGCCGGCAACAGTCCGGCGACTATCTGAACTTGACATGTTCACACTGGACGATCGATCGAACAATGCTGAGGGGCAACGTCCGCTACAAGGCAGTCGTCCAGATCGCCACCATCAACATCTGGCTACCAGCTTCTCGAACAAGGCCTAGCTGAGTGGGAGTGGGACGCCCTGCACTGAAATCGTTTTCGCTGTGATATCGAGATCGTCGACGCCGACGAATCTGATTGCACCGGTGGTGCTGACATCGACCTTGCCGAGGTTGCCCGCGTGGATTTGAGCGAACGGAGTCCCGTCGACCTCGGCGGCGAGATAGAGGCTGAGGTAGTTTTTCTGCAGCGCCAGGCCGATGATCGGCCAGATCACGCGCTCGGGCGACTTCTGGACCGTGTATTCGAATCTGCCGTATCCGATCAGGTTCATTGCCATGCCGGGCTTGTCCGAGGGGGTTCCGTTCACGGACCAACGCTCCAAGGTTGGTCCGGCCGCTCGAATCAATTCATCGACCTGACGCAGATCCACTTCCCGGCCAGGATCGAACCCGAAGTACTTCTCCAGCGAATCGGCATCGACTCGGAACACGCGTTGACAACCTTTACATCGGCCTGCACCAGATCCGGGACTACGCTCCGAGCGTATCGCCCTACGCACAGGGCCGTCCACAGCTGCTCGGAACCTGCTGCCCTGCCGACATCCGTCAGAGCCGAGCAAATGCGACACAGCGGAACCGTACTCCTACTTCTTGAACACGGCCTTAGACCGTGTCTCATGTCGCTGATTTCGCCTTCGTGAGTTTCTTGTAGCAGGTGAGTGCG